>NZ_SOGT01000006.1:0-293819 GCF_004403345.1 Cryobacterium lyxosi | reverse complement strand
GGGAACATGCCGCCCGAAGAATATGAACGCAACTATTACGCTGAAACAAACGGCCCGATAAATATCGAAGCCGCCAACAAAACGGCGGCATGAAACCCGGGACGGTTCATATCGAGGTAGTCCGACGCGGACTCCTCGTCGAAGTAGACGACCTTGGTCATCCTTGTTGTCGGTTCGTTCTTCTTACTTGCAGCCATCAGTGTTTGTTCCCCTTAGTGCACCTTATTATGACAGCGTCGCAGGACACGTCAAGCTCAACCGGACGCTATCAGGGGCGTTATCGGTCGTACTTCGCTTTGACCTTGAATACCTTCTGAAGGAGCTTCCCGTCGACGTCCTCCTTGGCGAGTCGAAACAGTGCCCGCGCAGCGTAGTACGTGTTGCCTTTCGGTCGTGAGACGGTACTGAGTCGGATGGTTCGAGACTTGCCGGCGACCCTTGTAGGCGTGCGTGGTTTCGGCGCGGTGTCGATCAAGACTTTTTCAGAAGCGATCTCTGGCGAAGCACCTTCCTAGTTCTCGTTCTGCAGCACTACCGATGAACTCGAACCGATAACAGTCACCGATTTCCGGGCCCGGGACAGCGCAACGTAAAGATTGCGCGGATCGAGCATGCCGGAAAGATCGGCGATAATCACGTGGTCATACTCAAGCCCCTTGACGAGCAATGTTGTAGAAGCAATGCGGGCATTTCGACGACGACCGAGCTTGCGAAGCCGATCTCTTACTCGCGCGAGATGCTCAATCGGAGGCTGGCCGTCACCGAGACTCAATTCGATTGCTTCAAGCGTGTCATTCCACGCTTCCCAGCGGTAGATTCGCACGCCATCAACTGCACGGATCATCTCCGCAGTTTCGAGGAGAGCTTTGTAGCTCGGCGCTTGGCGAAAGCTGTCCAACGCACCCAACACAGGTTCGAGTCCGGGGCGTGAGTAGTGGGTAATCGATTGTCCAAGCCCTAATTTTCCCAAGATCGGGGAATCGATTGAGCCCAACCCGACTGTGCAGGCTTTGACGAATACGGCAAGCCAAACCGCAAGCTCGCGCGTCCCCTCCGAAGGAAGCCGTTCCAGTTGCTCACGCATAAACCGGCCAGCAACATCTTCAATCACGACATACACCCCGCCGAGCCGACTCGCGTGCCTCGCAGCACCCGAAGCCCACTTGTCGAGTAGGAGGACGGTCTCACCATAGTCCGTGAATGAGTACGCCGTTGTATGCAGCGCACCATCCACATCCTCAACCCAAGACAGCCCGGGGACACTGTGATTCGCGATGTCAAACCTCGCACCATGCACGAGGTTGGGTCGTTGGCTGAGGAGCCAGTCTCCAAGTAACTCGTTGTGCCCTAGCCACCTGTGTGGAATGTGTTCCAGCGAGAGTGCCGGATATCGCGGCAGCACATGCGTATCCCAGTCAATAAGCGGCTCTGCAAATCCGAAGATCCCTTGGAGGCGATCTCCAAGCACAATGGTCCGCGGAATCGCCATTGAAATGGCCTCAATCAGAAGGTGATGAGCCTCATTGCAGTCCTGATATTCATCCACAAAAAAATAGTCAAAGCTCGCAGCATGCATTCGTATGATCGCATCTGCCTTTGCCACGCGAGCTGCACCTGCAATGTACGAGCCAGAAGCCGTCCAATCCGGAGACTCAGGAACAACCAAGCCAGCAAGGCCAGAGTACGCCCGCACCAGCGCGAACGCCCAGCCAGTGATCGTTTCGATGTGCACCGCCGAGCTCGGAACACCAAATTTGTGCAACCGCTTTGAAAGGGCGTCAACTCCAGCATTCGTGTGTGTGAGAATTAGCGATCGTCCATGTTGTTCGGAAACTAACGATGCTGCGGCCGCTAGAAGGTGCGTCTTTCCGGTTCCAGCGGGCATCTCAAGTGAGCACGGAGACGCGTCGAGTACGCGTTGTGCGGCTTCACGCAATGCCTCGTCAATCATCTGACTCGACAGCCTGCGCTTCTTCTTCCCCGGAAGGCCGGGCAGGGTATGCAAATGCTCGAAGTCCCGCTAAAGCAGCTTCTACCGAAGTTCCTTGAAAGAGTTCCTGCTCAACCATGAGCCACTCGCCAAGCCGCCTGCCGGAGTCCACGTCTTTGAACCACTTCGATTTGATCATGGCCTTCATGACCATCTCCTTCGCAGCGGCAAGATCAGTGACGCCGGCCGCGAACCAGTCGGAAAGGCTCAAGGTGTCGACCACAGCTGGCAGCCCGTGTTTCTTGAGATCCAGTAGGACTGTCTCCCGGTCATTTCGCATGTCGATTCCGAGATCAAGCATGCGTTCAACACCGCCTTGATCCAAATGCATGACCACCTGGCTCTCCGTGTTTAGGCCGGTGTCCCAGCGGAAGACCTCGACTCCGGCCGCACTGGCTGCGGCGATCGCATCATCAATACTCGTGTCGTCGTTGTCAACAAGCACAGCGACGTCGTAGCCGAGTTCGCGTAAGGCTGTTGCTCTGATCGCTACTTCGGATCCGCCCTGGGCATCTTGAATGACGGTACCGTCACCTGCAGAGATCGAGAGGCCTTGAGTACGCCGATCTTCATCCCACGTCTCGAGATATTTCATGAGCAGCCCATGCTCAGTCTTCCCCTCAGCGACAATGATCCGACGCGCGAGAAAGGATGATGGGCGAGACCGTCTCAACCGCAATGCGACATCACCGGCGCTGGTCGCGAGTGAATGCACCACAACAGATCCAGCATCGTTCCGGACTACCGCGAGGCTTTCAGTTTGAGATTGCTCAACTACCACCGGCGAATGTGTCGTGATGAAGACTTGACTATATTCCTCATATCCGAGGAGGTGCTGAAGAAGCCGCACCAACCGGTGAGGTTCGAGCCCATGCTCTACCTCGTCGATGAGAACTGTCGATCTCTGACCAGCAGCGAGTTGCTGGACAGCAATACCCGTGAGCCGCTTGCTTCCAAGGCCATAACCAGCGAGAGGAACGAGCCCCTCGTATAGCGCAAGGTTGCCACCAGCAGATGCCATCGATGTGTCGAGACCAGGATGGATCGCCGTGAATCGGCCGCCACCAACAAGGTTCGCTTGATCCTGCACGCGATCGGCAACCGCCGTGAGATCCGCATCATCAATACTTGCAAGTGCTTCTCTTGCAGCACGTGAAGCAATCGCCATCGCGTTCTTGGCACCACTACCCTTATCGGACAATCGCCCCAGTGCGGATGTTCTAGTCCAACGGAGGTGCACATCGATTCGTTCATCCACTTTAAAAGTGGCGAACTCACGGCGGGCATAGGTGTTGAGTGGCTTTCCCTCTCCACCGAGCAACCGCTCAACCGTCCATACTGGTTCCAACGAGTCGTCAATACGAAGTTGAACAATGATGCACGGCTCTGTCTCATCCGTAGGATCTTGCGATACTTCGCCAGCAGTGTCAATGCCACTTAGCCAGAGACCGTACGCGGTCTCTTTCAGCAGATGGGCAGGGAGATCAGTGATCGCCGCTCGAATGACGATTGGCTCTGAAACATCACAGTTAAAGAAATCGGTGTCCGCAAGCGAAGGGTTCCATCGATCACCAAGTAGAAGATGTAGACCTTCTAGAATCGAGGATTTCCCGCTGTCACCTGGGCCGATCAAACAGATTAGTCGCTCATCAGTGGGCAATACCCAGTCAAGGCTCTTGATTCCCCGGTAGTTGGAAATCTTGAGACGTCTTATCTTCATAGGTTTTTTACCCTCATAGAAATCAGTATTTGCATCGATCTGGATCCCTTACGCGGTGACGCTACAAAGCGCGTTCGTGAGCGCTCGGTTGTCACCCTTGAGCCGCCGAAAATCGCGACGACACGGCATCTACGACGAGCGCGGTCAGTCATGAATGCTGCCTTCACCTGCCGTGGGCGACGGGGTGGAGTCTTCGAGCAGGCTGCCCTCCTCGAAGAGGATCTCATCCGGACGTACGGACGCTCCGACTCCAAAAACGCGCCATCCACGGTCGGGCGCGAAGGTCAGCGTCATAAAGATGAAGTCTTCAAGCTCCAGGCCTTCACCTTCGACACTCCGGCCTTCAAGCTCGACGTTGCCCGACAATTTGATTCGTGCGATCCGTGGTGCCGGGTAATCGACCATCGACGTCGGCTGGTACCGGGCGAGGTCGCTACCGATGTGCGCCCATTCAGCATCAGCCCACCCCGGTGCCTCGGGAGCGAGAACAACTTGAAGCTTTTCTAAATCAAACTGTGGGTCGCGAACACCCGCTAAAAACGCGACCGCCACCATCATCGGATTCATCGGAGTCGATAAATCCCCCAGCTGACGCTCGTCGGGGATTGCTTCAGGTGCTGACCAGCGTGCTTTCTCCTTCGAGACGTCGAAAAGTTTTCCATCAGCGTTCCGTAGCCAACGTCGATCCTTGGGGTCGGTGAAGTACAGGGTGGCGCGCGGATTCCAGGAATTTCTGTGTGCAAGCAGAGGAATCGTTATGTCATAAATGAGTTCGCCTCGAGGCGGGACAACGCTGATAGGCGTAGGTGCAGAGAGCGGCCCGAGTGGAGTCTGATCGCGGCCAAAAACTACGTTCAAGCGGGCATCGAAAACGGGCTCTGTGCTCTGATTGGCGATATGGACACGAACGACGCGCTCATAGGATGAGCCGTCTTCTCGCGGTTCATAGTCATCCGTAATCCATGCTGCGACTACCCGGGCGACGGCATCGCGGTCCTTCCTTAGACCGAGAAGAGCCAGCCAGACCGCAACAGCTGTCGCCCCAATTGTTCCCACAGCTGTGAGGATGGTCCAAAGGTCCCACTCCGCGTGCCAACTGATAGTGATGCTCTTCAGTTCGAACGATGGCGGCGCCAGGAGAAGGATGAACAGCATCAGCGAAACGACAAGCAGAATCAGTACCACGAAATAGCCCCATTTTGTGGCACGCCTCAAAATCTGGTCCAGGCACTCTCTTACTCGCATCATCGGCGCTATCTCCACTCCTCAGCAACCGGAGGCGCATCGTTCAGCCCGTGTGCGATAGCTCCTCGGTTAGGGCAGTTGACCGCCGGCTCAACAAATCGGTCGTTATGGCTGCGTTCAAGCATCACTACTGGACTCCGCCCGAGCTCAGCCCGAAGAATCGTTCAAAGAACTCGCCAAGCTTTGCGAGCACGCGTTGCTTTTTCTCACTGTGACCGCCGGCCGCCGAGAAGCGGGAGACCGGAGGCAATACCTTTGTGATCGCAGTGCCAGTAGTTTGGATGGCACCGTCGCGGAATGCGGTCTCGACGAAGGCGCGAGTTTCGTCGGGGCGGAGGCTCTCGGTCTCGATGATCGTGGTGAGCTCGGCTTCGCGACGTGCAGCAATGAACGCTCGCCATTCCTCGTCCACCTCGCCGTCTACAGACATAGAGTTCACGAACGCCTCGATGAGGTCCTTCTTGTTGCGCAGCGACGGAGATGCGTCCACAGCACGGGAGATCGCCGCGCGCACTTCGGTGTCATCGCCGTCACCACGCTCATTGCGATATTTCTGCACGAGCATGAGGATGTAGTCGACGTTGATCTCGACCTGCTTGATGAGTTCGATCTCGAAGACGACGTCGTCGTTGATCGACTCCTTCTCTGAGTCCTTGTCCTTGCGATAATCGGCGTAGAGGTCGAGGTACACGCTGCGGTAGTCCTGTCCCTGCCGCTCGGTGAGGATCTCGTCGCCGGTGAAGTCGTCAAACGAAACGAGGATGTTCTGTAGCCGCAGGATCGCACCGAAGAGGGCGATGAATGCCTTTTGCGCGGATTCGCCCTCGACCATATGACCCAGCGGGTAGGTGTCGAGCAGTTCGGCAACCTTCTCCGAGTATTCGCCGTAGTACTCGGCATAAGGCTTGAGCAGCACGATCCCGCGGGCGTCCTTGTTGCCGAAGAGAGCGATGGCGTCGTTGGTCTTCTCCTCAAGATCGCGGAAGGTGACGATATTGCCATAGGTCTTGACCGAGTTCAGGATCCGGTTGGTGCGCGAGAAAGCTTGGATCAGACCGTGTGAGCGCAAGTTCTTATCGACCCAAAGCGTGTTGAGTGTTGTCGCGTCGAAACCGGTGAGGAACATGTTGACCACGATGACCAGATCAATCTCGCGGTTCTTCAGCCGCAGCGAGAGGTCTTTGTAGTAGTTCTGGAACTTATCCTCAGACGTGTCGTAGCTGGTACCGAACAGATCGTTATAGTCCTGGATCGCGTCTTCAAGGAAATCACGCGACGAAGCGTCCAAGGCCGACGTTTCGAAACCCTCTTCGTCCAGATGACCCTCGCCCTCGGCCTCATTGGCGGCGTAGGAGTAGATAAGGCCGATCTTCAGACGACGGTCCGATGGAAGGTCTTGCTGTTGGATCGCGAACTGGTTGTAGTAACGCTTTGCCGCATCGATCGAGGCTGTCGCGAAGATGGCGTTGAAGCCACTGATCCGGCGGGCCGCCTTGAGCTCGTCAACCCGGTTCTTTCCGCCGGCGACATCCGCGATGTTCGTGATGACCGAATGCTGATATCCGTTGTTGCGTCTGGTCTTCTGATCGAAGTGCTCCAGGATGTATGCCACGACTTGACGCAACCGCTCCGGCGCCAACAGCGCCCGCTCCGTATCGATGGCGGAGACCTGCTTGTCGGCGATGCCCTCTGGAAGCTTGATGGTGTTGACGTAGTCGATGCGGAACGGCAGGACGTTCTTGTCGCTGATCGCGTCCTTGATCGTGTAGGTGTGAAGCTTCTCGCCGAAGGCCTGATCAGTCGTTCTCAGCCGCGGATTGCCACCCGACCCAGCGTTGACCGAGAAGATCGGTGTGCCAGTAAAGCCGAACAGGTTATACCGCTTGAACGCCTTCGTGATCGCGCCGTGCATGTCGCCGAACTGCGAGCGGTGGCACTCATCAAAGATGATGACAACGTGCCCGTCAAAAATGGCGTGTCCCTTGTTCGCCGGTGCGTTGATGAAGGTCGAAAGCTTTTGGATAGTCGTGATGATGATGTGCGCGTTCGGGTCTTCGAGTTGCTTCTTCAGCACCGCGGTCGAGGCGTTCGAATTCGCCGCACCCTTCTCGAAGCGGTCGTACTCGCGCATCGTCTGGTAGTCGAGGTCCTTGCGGTCAACGACGAACAGCACTTTGTCGACGCTCGGCAGCTTCGACGCAAGCTGCGCCGTCTTAAAGCTGGTCAGCGTCTTACCCGACCCGGTGGTGTGCCAGATGTAGCCTCCCGCGGTAAGAGTGCCAAGCTGCCTGTAGTTGGACGAGATCTCAATGCGCTGCATGATGCGCTCGGTCGCCACGATTTGGTACGGCCGCATCACAAGAAGGGTACGGTCAGCGGTGAGCACACAGTACTTCGTCAAAATGTTCAGCAGTGCGTGCGTGGCAAAGAACGTCTTGGCGAAGGCCGTCAGATCTTGGATCGGCTGGTTCTGCGCATCCGCCCACCACGAAGTGAACTCGAAAGAGTTCGAGGTCTTGCGTACCCGCTTCGCTCCAGCCGCCTCGCTCAGATGCTGGCGGCGCGTGGTGTTTGAGTAATACTTCGTGAGCGTCCCGTTCGAGATCACAAAGAGCTGGACGTACTCGAAGAGGCCCGAGCCGGCCCAGAAGCTGTCGCGCTGATAACGGTCGATCTGGTTGAACGCCTCGCGGATATCCACACCGCGACGCTTCAGCTCGATGTGCACCATCGGCAGCCCGTTCACGAGCACGGTCACGTCGTAACGGTTTGCCTGCTTCGCGCCGCCCTCTTCACGGTCGATCTCGTACTGGTTGATAACCTGCAGCCTGTTGTTGTGAATGTTCTGCTTGTCGATCAGCTGGATGTTCTTTGACGAGCCATCGTCGCGCTTCAGGAGCTGAACGTGATCCTCTTGGATGCGCACGGTTTTCTCGACGATGCCGTCATTGGCTCCGGAGATTCGCTCGGTGAAGAACCGGGCCCATTCCCCGTCCGAGAACGTGATCGAGTTGAGCGCCTCGAGCTGGGTGCGCAGGTTGGCGACCAACTGTGACTCGCTCGTGATCGGGAGGTACTCGTACGCCTGCGACTGAAGCAGACGAATCATCTCGCGCTCGAGATCGGCCTCCGACTGGTATGCCGCAGCCTGGTGTGCATCCGGGACGTATTCCGCGACGACCGTGCTTTCGGCGGAGACCGCGATCGGTTCGTACTTGCGAAGAGTTGCGTCACTCATGCCGTCATCCTCCAGGTCGCAGGAGTGGCCGACCCAGGGACGTAGAGCGGATGGCGTGGCGCACCAGCCTTCGTTAAAGCAAGCGCGGCAATCCGTTCTGCCCCCGGAAGCCGCAATACCTCAGCGACACGCTCAGACTTACCGTGCGCACCCCAGCCTGCAATGACGACATCTCCGCGACCGAGAAGCTCGGTAAGCACCTCATCGTTCTTCCGTCCGCCAGTTGGTTCGGCGGCCTTGAAAAGCTCGCGTGGGTCCGTTGCGCGGAAGGCGTAGAGATTGCCAACCAGCAATGACCCGCAACCGAGGCTCCTGGCGAAATTGATGCATCGACGGATCGTCGGGTCATCCTTCGTCGAGTCGGCCGTTGACGGGTTCAGCATGATGAACACGCACTCCGGTAGATTCTCGTCCCAACGCCGACCGAGCAAATAACGATAGAGACCGTCGTCCGAGATCTCGGCCCAACGCTGATCAGCGCGCTCAATGGGCAAGGTGGTCATGCGGCCATCTCCTTGAAAGTGAGGAGTTTGTCGCGGTAGTACTCGTACTGTTTCCGGCGAGCGTTGAGCTCGGCAGGAAGACCAATGCTCAGGTCGTTCACGAGGGAATCGAAGTTGTCGAGGATCGATACGATTCGCGCTTGCTCCTCAGCGCTCGGAACCGGAATTCTGATCTTCGATAGGCCCGCCGACGAAAGGCGCTTGACCTTGCCACGCGCGACATGGTTCGACTTCTGCGCATGGAAGTCGTCGGTCTGGACTGCGTATGCAACGTACTTCGGATCGAGACCTGAAGTGAACGAGAAAGTATCATCGTGCACCGCGACAGGCCCATCTCCGAGCCAAGCAACGGCCTTGCCGACATCCAGGACAGTTTCGCCTACACCCGCAAATATCACATCGCGAGGCTGCGCGAACCGCAACTGCTCGACCAAGTCCGAGTTCACCTCGCGATTGGCACTCGATGCCGACACGCCATAGTCGGTGTAGATCTCCCCGTAATGGATGCTCGGGATGCCGGACTCCACGACGTCGCTCTTCGTGAACCGACGACCTCGCATGAAAGTCCCTAGCTCGCCCATGGGGACGCGCGGCCCATCAACGGTTGTTACCAAGGAGTCACGGTAAGACGCATATTGGCGGCGCCGAGCCTCCAACTCCGCCTCCAACTCCGCCTCCAGCTGAGTGAACTGATCCAATATTCTCACGATTTCGCACTGAACCTCGCGAGGCGGCACGGGAATTCGTATTCTCATGAACCGAGGTTTAGAGACGTTGATTCTCGTCACGCCACTCGCCGCGCGTCGAATCTGGGATCGCACTGATTCGCTGCGAAATAGGTATTTGCTGAAGTCGGGTAAGAAGAGGGCAGAGTCGTGAAAGCGGAGCGCAAAACAAAAGCTATTGAGGTACAGCACCTCGTCTGGCTCCCTGACTACGACAGAGGACATGCCCACCTCGTCGAAGTTTTCCGATGATCCAGTGACCACAACATCGCCCTTCTGAAGGCGATTCTGTTTCTCGTTTAGGCCGACCTTCACAAAGTCGGGTGCCTCAAGATCTACGGCGAGGTTGGCGAATGCGTTCTTGTACGAAACGAAACGAGCGTTCCCATCCGAGAAGTCCGCCTTTGCCTTTCCGGACAGTCCCGATACAGTCTCGGCCACGTCGCTGAGCGACTTGACCTCCACTCCGTTAGGGCAATATTCTCCAATCAGATCATCGATCCGACTCACGACACGCCTTCCAAGTCGGCGACGATTGCGTCAATAGAGATACGAAGATCGGCCTGCCGGTCCACGATACTGGCGATTTCAGCGTTCAGCCCAGCAATGTCGATGACTTCCCGAGTGTCTTCCTCCTCAACGTAGGAGGACACAGCGATGTTGTAGTCATTTGCTGCGATGTCTTCGTTCGGCATGAGCCGCGCGAAGTGATCGGTGTTCCCGCGGATAGTGAAGGCGTCGAGAATTCTCTTCTGATGCTTATCGGTGAGCTTGTTCTTGTTCCCACCACGCTTGAATTCGGCGGAGGCGTCGATAAAGAGAACTGCGTTGTCGTTCTTGGACTTCTTTAGAACGATGATGCAGGTTGCGATCGTTGTCCCGAAGAACAAATCCGGTGGGAGCTGGATAACGGCATCGACGTAGTTGTTGTCGACGAGGTACTTGCGGATCTTCTGCTCCGCACCGCTGCGGTAGAGAACGCCGGGGAACTCGACGATTGCGGCGGTGCCGTTGACGGCAAGCCACGAGAGGATGTGCATCGTGAAGGCAAGGTCGGCCTTCGACTTCGGTGCGAGTACACCGGCTGGCGCGAACCGAGGGTCGTTAATCAGTAGTGGGTTGGCGTCGCCGTCCCACTTGATTGAGTCGGGCGGGTTGGAGACAATCGCCTCGAACGGTTCATCGTCCCAGTGTGCGGGATCGATCAGAGTGTCGCCGTAGGCAAGATTGAAGTCGGCATAATTCACGTCGTGCAGGAACATGTTGATCCGTGCAAGGTTGTACGTGGTCAGGTTGATTTCCTGACCGTAGAAACCTTGACGCACGTTTTCTTTGCCAAGCACCTTCGCAAACTTCAACAGCAACGACCCAGAGCCGACTGCCGGGTCGTAGACCTTGTTCACCGAGGTCTTGCCAACCACCGTAATACGCGCGAGGAGCTCTGAGACTTCCTGCGGCGTGTAGTACTCGCCACCTGACTTGCCAGCGCTCGAAGCATACATCTGCATCAAGTATTCATAGGCGTCGCCGAACAGATCGATCGAGTTGTCCTCGAAGTTACCCAGGGGCAATTCACCGATCGCGTCGAGCAGCTTGACGAGCTTCTCGTTGCGCTTGGCGACGGTGCTCCCGAGCTTCGTACTGTTGACTTCGAGGTCGTCGAATAGACCCTTGATATCGCCTTCGCTGTCCGCACCAACCGCAGAACCCTCGATGTTCTTGAAGACATGCTCCAGCGTCTCATTGAGGTTCTCGTCCAGTGCGGCGCGCTTGCGAACATTTGTAAACAGCTCACTCGGGAGGATGAAGAAGCCCTTCTCCCGAACGACCTCAGCACGTGCGGGCTCGGCGTCCGCATCGTTGAGCGTTGAGTAGTCCAAGTGGGAGCCAGCATCGTGCTCGCCCGCGTTGATGTACGCACTGAGGTTCTCCGAGATGAACCGATAGAAGAGCATGCCAAGCACGTAGCTCTTGAAGTCCCACCCATCGACGCTGCCGCGCAGGTCGTTCGCGATCCGCCAGATCGTCTTGTGCAACTGTGCGCGCTGAGCTTCCCTAGTCGTAGGAGCCATCACCACTGCTCCACGCTGATGGGCGCACTTGTCGCCTCTGTTTCGATCATCGCTAGATAGGTCATGCTGCGCGTCGTCTCCTCCACACCCTCGGGCGTGCGTTAATTTTCCCCAAAGCTTGTTCCCAGAGTATCGGCGAGGACTGACACCGCGTGTGATCTGACACTTCGGGCGATCCGCGTATCGGGAGATTGACTCGAACCGATCGCTTTAATCTGCTCTATTTATAACACGAACGGCATATTCGTTAAACCCCGGTGAGCGCGGATCGCGAGAATGCTGACGGACATCGGTTGCAATTTCTACAACGCAAGTTCCCGATCGGAAGATTGAACTCTGCGGGCATCGGAGCATAATTTGAAGTCCGCTCCTCATTGCTGTGCGGCTTGCAGAGGAACCACCCGGTTCGTCGGCCGCATCAAGAATGAGGAGGTGGCTCACATGAGTGAGACATCCAGACTCCCGCAGTACGCGGGAGGCACGAGTCAGATGCGAACCCTCGCGGTTCGCATCACCGATGACCTGCGAGCGCAGTTGGACGTCATCGCCCAGCTCAACGACCGCAGCGTCACTGAAGAAATTCGTCTCGCCCTGGAGGACTGGATCGAGCGCAGCAAGGCCGATCCGAAAGTTCTGGCACGCGCCGAGACGGTTCGGGCGGATATCGAGCGCGACGCGCAAACCAAGCGCAACGCGATCGAGGCAATCTTCGCTAAGGAGCCCGCCAAGAAGGCGACTCCCCCGACTCGCGACGCCGCCAAGGACAAGATTCCAGGTAGCTGAGCGAAAAGACGAGACCCTGGTCGGCTGGAGGCTTTCACAGCTTCGCCACCAGGGCTCTCGCCACAACCCTGACTCGCCACTTCGTTCGCGGGGATGAATCTCCAGCCGTCCGGCTGGAGTCAACCCCTACGAAAGGAACGTGATCACCATGGTCACAGGCATTGTCATCCCGCACGAAACTGGGCCTAAAATCTTCCCGATCGAGTTCAGCGATCTCGCCAGCTACCAAGCGGCAGTTGGTGGATACATCGAGCCGGTGTACATCGAGAATCCAAGAATTACCATCTTCGCCAACGAAGAGGGCAAGGTGCAGAAACTCCCGATCAATCGTCGAGCGACGTGCCTCTGGTGGCTTCACAGCCCCCGTGTGCGCGGCCACGACATCCTTGTCGGTGACGTGGCTCTCATTGGATCACGAGGTGGCGCTGGTTCAACAACCAGCCTTCCAGCCGACTTCATTGAGCTGCTCTTGGAAACTCCGAGCTACAAGATCGAAGTGCGAACCGCTGACAAGCCCAAGAACTGGTATTCGAACCAGCGCGAGTTCGACAACTACTTCGAGACCACGACCTACGCACTCAATCTTCTTGAACGCTGGAGACAAGTGTGCGACGTGCGAATCGTCGCCGCGTAACCCCCAAAAGCCCCTATGTCGTATAGATATAGGGGCTCTAACTTTTCACGGGCGAACCATCAAGAGAGGTGGGTGTTCCGGCGCTCGAGTGCACCACAAATCGCGTTGCTTCGCTCCTGGTCCGCCCTAAGAGCTAAGAGTCCAAGATTGAAGAGATAAGGTCCGTATCACCTGGCCACTCGGAACCCGACGGTGCTGTTCGTGTAGCTCGGCGAGTAGTCCAAACCCAACGTCAGCGCCCCGGCGTTGCCGCCATTGTTCCAATCGCCACCGCGACGGAAACCACGCAGGCCTGTCTCGGTCGAGCTGCTATAGCTCTGACCAATACCGTGGGAAGTTGTCCAGTTGGTGGCGGCCGGCGTTCCGTAACTTGGGTGTGGATTCGGCGAAAGACTGCCTGTTCCGGCAATGATATTCCACTGTCGCCAGCCGTAGCCGCTGGCACCAGGCTGGTCACCGCTGGTTTGGCCGGAGGTCCACTCCCAGACGTTGCCTGCCAGGTCCCAGATAACTTCACCGTTGGTCAAGGTCAGTCCGCGGCGTTGGTTACTGGGGGTGGTGTTGCCGGTACCGGAGTAGCCATCACTGTCGCTCCCTGCGGCAAGTGAATTGGCAGGACTATTGTCATTATGCCCAGAGTAGATATAGCCATTACCGACTGCTCCACCGCTCCAGTTACTGGGGACGCTGAGGGCGTTGTGGGCAATGGTCAGCCATTCGGCTTCGGAGATCAGGTGGCACCCGTCACAGGCTGCAGATGAAGTTGTCATAGCGTTTGTTTGCGAGATGCTGACCCAGGGAGTACCACTGGCCTGGGATGTCGCAACACCGCCGACATTCTTGGCTTCGTACTTCATGACGCAGAAGGCGTCGGTGCCGAAGATCGAACTGCCGGGAACGACGAGGTAGCCTGCCGGACAGCTACTGCCGTCGGCGAGAGTTGTCGGGCTCGTTCCTGAGTGCCCAGAGCACGGGCCAGTTGTTACTGGCCCACCTGCTGCAGCGTGTACGGCAACACCGCCATTAGTGGCGGTGAGGCAAAAGTTCTGCGGTGTGACAGTCGTATTAGGGGTGTACTGGTAGGTTGTGCCTGCGGAGTCGGCCACACCAGCGGCGGTCAAGGTAGCTGGCAGCTGATCGCTGTTCGAGACGGCGTAGACGGTGACTTTCTTCGCCGCTTGAGTGGCGGCCGATTGGGCCGCACTGACCTTGGCTTTGTTCTGGACGCCGTTGAAAGCAACGATGGTGATGGCGGCGAGAATGCCGATGACCACGATCACGATGAGGAGCTCGACGATGGTGAAGCCTCGTTGTGGCTTGATCAGGGAATGGTGCGTAATAAAAAGTGTCCTCGTTTCTGGTGGTGATTATGGAGCATGAGCGGGATGGAGTCAAGTGGTCGCTATCTCGTACCGGCTACGGCGTTGAATCGCCCCGATCGAGGAGCGGCCGATCGCGTGAACTCGCGCTTGCTTCATTGGCCCAGTGGATGTCCATCTCGACGAAGTTGTTGCGGCTGACGCTGAGCTTGGCGTAAAGGCGACTGTCAAGAAAGGTTGCTCCGAGCGACCATGTTGGCCACACCGGCATGACCCACGCGATGTGAATGGTCGCGAGCGGATCGTCTTCACTGGCGTCGATATTGAGTGGGATATCCCAGAATGACTGTTTGCCCTCGAGGAGCATGGGGTGGGTCTCGGATTCATGAAGGGCGAACTCCAAACCATCCTGGAGCACGTCATTGATGTACGCCTGCGGCCGCCGGTACTGCGACTGCTCGATCACCTCGATCGACACGTTCACGTTGATCATCGCTCCGTGCTGGAAGGCGACGAGGTTTCCCATCGGTCGCTCGTAGAGGTACGAGTCGCGAATGATGTAGCTCAGGCGAACGGCTCCGCGATCGCTCCGCCGCAGTGCGGTGCGCTGATCGACCCGATGCTCGGTGGCATACTCCTTGAGCCGCAGGTCGAGATTGTCCAGAGACATACCAACCCCGCAGGTCTCGAAGTAGGCGCGAACGTCTCCTTCGCGGTGGCTGCCGTGTTGAACTAGGTAGTCCAGCAGCGACGTGAAGGCTTGCTCGACGCTGCCGCGCCCGAGGAAGTCGGTCAAGGATGCGGCGAACGTCAAGCGCTCGATCGAGAACTCGCCGGTGCCAAGCCTGATGAGCCGCAGATCTTCAAGGAGATCGAGCCGCAGAGGATCGTCCCTCACTGGTCGCCACCTCCATTCGTCGTAAAGCTTCTGAACGATTCGCCTACCGCGGGCATCGTCGCCTCAACCGCGCCGCCCCAGCTGATGGTGGCTTCGGTCATGAAGTTGCGCTGTGTTTGGAGCTTTACTACGAGGCGGTTGTCGGCCAGTTGTGCACCGAGTACCCATTGCGGCCAAACGGGCATGCGCCAGTTGACGTCGATCTTGAAGAGCCATTGCTTGTCGCGTCGAAGTTCGTGCCCGTCGATGTGCTCGAGCGCACGGCGGTATCCGGTCGGAGCACCGGTGTCCTTGAACTCGAACGCGAGACCTTCTAGCTCTGCGTCATTGATCCACACGACCGGTGGCTTGTACTCGGCGTGTGGGTCGATATGCAGCGCAATACTAACGTTCACCAAGTCACCGAACTGGTACAGGACGATGTTTCCCCATGGACGGTTGAACAGGATCTCATCGCGGAAGATCGTGGCCAACTTGTCGGCACCACGGTCGCTGCGCCGGAGCGCCGTGCGCGGGTCGACGAAGTGGACTGCCGCGTAGGCATCAAGCCGTTCGTTCAGGGTGTCGCCGTCAAGGCCGACACCACAGGTCTCCAAGTACGCCCGGATGTCGCCCTCGGGTTCGATGGCATAACGCTTGAGCATGTCGATGAACGTCGCGTATGCCTGCTCGGCACTGCCCATGCCGATGACGTTGACGAGTTCCTCGGAGACGGCGATGCGGTCGGCGGACAGATTGCCGTTTCCACGTCGAAGCTGACGCAGTTCGTCACGGAGCCTGAGTCTGGTCGGGTCGTTCTTCACAGGTCGGCTCCTTCCGGTGGTGTCAGTTTCGTGTCAGTGACACAGACTGCGACGCGAATCAGACTGGAGTCAACAACTTCATATGTCGCAAGCGGGAGCGATGCAACGTCAATTGCATCGCTCCCTGGTCGAACCAATCCCCCTCCCTGTCCCTGTGAAAGAACGAAAGAGAGAACCCATTGACCACCTTTACCGTACTGCGCGTCGGCGTGGCTGTCTGCGCTATCAGCGCAGCGCTCACGCTCAGCGCATGCTCATCCTTAAACGCGACCACTTCCCCTGACCAGACAATTCTCGCCGCGTGTATGGCTGACAAGCAGGTCGCTGCCGACATTGAGATCGACGGCAGCGGCTCGAGCTCTAGCGACACCATCACAACCGAGCGGTTGGCGACCATCGCGGACGTGGTGCGCCGCACGGCGATCTGCAGTGGCCACCTTCGGGTTCGCGCTTTCTCCGCCTCCAGCGGCGCGACGGTCACCATCTATGACGGCGACCTGGCCCTGCCCGGAGCCACCGACAATGCACGCCTGCGCCGGGTGAACGCGCTCGTCGAGAAGGTCATAGCCGAGATCACCGCCAAGTACGGCGACGCCATCGCTACTCTCCCTGGCGGCGGCTCAGATATCACCTCTGTCTACCGACTGGCCGGCGAGTACGCCACTCAGCTTGGTGACGGATACCAGCTGCACCTATACGTACTGACGGACGGTCTGAACAACATCGGCACCGACCTCACATCGCAGGTGCTCTCCCCCGAGCAAGCAACGGATCTGGCCACTACGGTCAGCGTTCCAGCCTTGCCTGGTTCGTCGATCACCGTGGCGGGTCTTGGTCGTATCGACGGTGACGCGGCACCGTCCGCGCTGGTGGAGGGGTTGGTGGCGTTCTACAACGCGCTGTGCGTGAAGACCGGTGCGAAGGCTTGCGTCTCCGTGACCGACTACACGGCGGGGCGGTGACGTCATGGCACGCATCAAAAACGGCAGCGGCTCTGACGACCCGACTGCCGACCGCGTCGAGGAGTACAGCAACCTCAGCCTCCAGCAGGTCGACGAAGCCCACCGCATCGATGGCATCACCGGGCCGCCGCTTCATGTTGAGAATGAGCTTGATACCTTCGGGCGGGAGCAGGAACCACTGTGGAAGGCAGAGGGAATCCTGCAATCCCGCCCAGCGCTGATCACCCACTCGGGGCTGAAAGTGCAGGTCGAGACGGCAGAGTACCTCAGCCGCCGGCATCGCCGACTGGTCAAACGTGCCCAGCGCCGTCTGGAACGCACGCTCGCAGCGCTGAGTCCGTTCGTGCGCCGCAAGAAAGGTCAGAAGGCATGGTTCATGGTGCGCACAGGGCTGCTGCTGCTCGGCGATGTCGCAGGGCAGGCGGGCGCGCAGATCTACTACGGCGAGATTCCCGAGCTCGCGCTCATCCAGGCGCTGGCTGCCGGTGTCGCGGTCGTCACCGCAGGGCTGGTCGGAGGTGAGATCAAAGACCTGCGCATGGCAGGCAAGCGGAAGACCGAGCGCGCCAACCTGACTAAACAGCAGGAGCCCTTCGCCCACCTGTTCGACGGGACAGATGACGGCACACACATCGTCAAGGCGCTCGTCTACACCGGCGCAACCGTGGGTGTGCTGATCTCGACCGGGATCCTCGCACTGCGCTCAACCATCGACGGGCCACTCTCCGGCCTCGTTTATGGGGCGCTAGCTGCGGGCATCGCGGCGGCCAGCTTCATCTCCAGCTACATCGTCACCGACGAGATCGCGGACGCAATCGATACCGCCGAGAAGGACTACGAACGCACGATCAAACGCCAGACGAACCTCGCTGCCAGCGCACCGTTGAAAACGGCGCTGGAGAAGATCGCCGAGGACGAGTCGATCCGCCGCGAGTACGAGGTGCGCGGCCAAGCGGCGCTCCTCACCTATGAAGGGCTGAAACACCGCGTGCTACGCCGAAACCCGGGTGTTGCAGGCCACAGCCCCGCTCACGCACCCGAGCCAGTGGTCGGTCGTCGGGCTCGCGCGGACGGGAGCGGAGTATGAACCTCACACCAAATCTGCAACCAAGTGCTCTCGTGGGCGAGATGCCTCGAACAGGGAAGCCGAAGAAGAAGGAGACGATAAAGCTGGGCTGGCCCGGGTTCTGCCCACGCCAGCCCCGGCTGGTGCTGCCGATCTTCGACGACTCCGGATCGGTATCGGTGCCCGGCGGAGGCGACTCGGTGGGCAACCGATACGAGGAGGCACAGCTCGCATTCGAAGCACTCCAGAAATGGTGTTCCTGCGGGAAATGCCTGGCCGGAGTGCTGCACTTCGACACTCCGAGCGGGGATGTGAACCCGGGCAAGCTGCGCAGCCCCACGTTCCAACGACACCTCGCCCGGGGCTTACAAATACCGCGTTTCGCGGCTGGTTCAAGCATCCTCGGTCCCAGTCTCATCCGGGCGGAGCAGATCGCGGCGAACTTCCCGAAGCATGAGGTCAGACTTGTCGTGCTGACGGACTGGCAACTGTTCGACATCGATAACATCCTCGAACAGCTTCGCGGGAACCGTGCTCGCCATAGGGCTGAACGCTGACCCTCCGCCGCCAGTCGACAGCGACGACATTGTCGGCCTCCGGATCGGTCACGACGACCCTCCTGGTGCGGTCGCTCGTGCGCTGTTCGGCGAGCTAACGGTCGGTCGTCGTGGACGCCGCTTCATCGAGACGACCGTCAACGATGCCACCACAAGGGAGGCAACAGAGTGAACGCCGTTGCCAATTCCACAACATCAAGAATCGCCGCCACCGACCATGACGGCCACGACGCCGTCACCTCTGTTGGCCGGTATTCCGATCACCTGTCGCGTCGCTTCGCAGCCGGAGCGATCGGAACATTGCGCGAAAAGCGTCGAGAGCCCATAACCATACGTCCACCCCGGCAGCACGCGCATCGCGTCCACATGAGCCCGGAATTGAAAGGAGGAACAAACCAATGAACACCAACGACACCGGCCATGAGCCGACCAAGCCCAGCAAAAAATTTGCGGTCTGTTACGCGGACCCGCCATGGGACATTCAGCAGAAAGGTGCCCGCGGGGCGGCCAAGCATTACGACCTGATGACCCTCGAACGCATCAAAAATATGCCTGTCGTCGACCTCGCGGACGACAACGCGACACTGCTGCTCTGGGTCACCAACGCCGCCCTTCCGGCCGGCCTTGAGGTCATGAAGGCCTGGGGCTTCGAGTACAAAACGAATGCCGCCTGGGATAAGTACTACATGGGACTTGGCCAGTTTTTTAGGGGCTCGCACGAACTGCTGTTGCACGGCGTACGAGGCAAGGCACCCTTCAAGTTCCACGGTCAACGCTCGACGTTGCACTTTCCACGGCAGCAGCACAGCCGGAAACCTCAAGAGATGATCCCGCTCATCGAGCGTGTCCTCGACGGCCCGTACCTGGAGCTGTTCGCCCGCGAACGGCCAAACAGCCACGGTGACTGGAGTGTCTGGGGCAACGAGATCGAGTCAGACATCACGATCCCGGGCTACCCCGTACCCAGCGACTTCACCCACACCGGAGAACAGGAGCGATGACCCATGCCCGACAAAGGACCCACCCCGAAGAACCTCGCACAACGCTTCTTCGACCTCTGCCTGTTGCTGCTCGGAGGCATTATCGCGCTCTGGGTAGCACTGCAATTCTTAGCTCAATTCTGGGGCTGGATCGCCCTGATCGCCGTGCTCGTGACCGCGATCTGGGCACTGGTCCAGGTCCTGCGAGCCAGACGGAACCGGTGGTGAGAAGCATGAGCATATTCACCTCTGATAAGTCGTTGCGGAATCGACAACAACGCTTGACATTTCGTTCCAATCAGTTCATAACCAGCCTTCCCCGCCAAGGGGTGCCAGTACGACCGCTCCCGACCGAGCGAAAAGAACATCGCCAGGAGCAAATCCGAAAGGAGGCCGAACACCATGAGTCGAACTAATCATCGATACAGAAAACGCGAAGACCGCAGAGTGTGGGTCTTCAGCGAGCTACGCGAAAGCCCCGATCAGCACCTCCTCAATGACGCGCTGATCCAGCACTCGTTTGAACAAGCACAGCTGGAGATCGAGGCACGCGAAGAGCACCAAGTCGTCGCTCGGGACGTAAAGGAGGTAGACCATGACGCCTCCTCGTAATGCGAAGATCACACCGACGTTCCTGCGGCTGCATCTGCCGTCGCCGTTGAACGCCGACAGCGTTGCCGAACTGCTCGCAAGGCTTGCCCAGCCGGATGCACCGATTCCGCTCATCCTCGAAACACGCGCGACCGATGACGGAATCTCCTATCTCCTCGGCGTTCATCCCTCCGCCGCCGAGCACCTCGTACGTCTTCTCAGGGACCTTGTGCCCGGCATCCGCAGCATGGCGACGCGGCCAAGCGATCGAGCTCCCATCGAGGCCGGCGGTCACATCAGCACCCATCCGCCTGGCCTGCCTCTCCGCGTCGACGGTGCCGAGACGACCATCCGCGCGATCTACTCCGCGTTCGGCGCTCGCCGCCCAGGCGAAACAGTTGTTGTCCAAGTGATCATCGGGCTCGGCCACGCACCACGCGCTCTGCCGACGAAAATCACCGACCCAAGCGCGTCGCTCTGGAAGTCGCTGAGCCACGGCACACAACTCGCACCTGCCGAGATGCGCTCCCGAATGAAGACGACGGCCGAGCAAGCAAACCTCGACGTGGGCATCCGGATCGGCGCAAGCGCGTCAACACCCGAGAGGCGCAAACGCCTCGTTGTTGAGCTTGTCGGCGCGATGGCGACCGCGCAAAGCCCGGGTGTCCGATTGCAGCTTGGGCGCGAAGACATCCAGAGGCTCAATGCAGCAGTCATCCCGTCACGCTGGCCGATACGTTTATCCGTTGCAGAACTTCTTCCCCTGATTGCGTGGCCTATCGGAGATCAAGAACTTCCCGGGCTCCCCGCCCACCACCCACGACTCGTACCAGTACCGGCGTCTCTCTCGACTACGGAGAACGTCTTCGCTACCGCGAACGCCCCGGGCGACTCACGTCTCGTGGGTATCCGAACGCCCGGGCGAATGCAGCACCTCGTCGTTA
Organism: Cryobacterium lyxosi; assembly: GCF_004403345.1. NCBI lineage: Bacteria > Bacillati > Actinomycetota > Actinomycetes > Micrococcales > Microbacteriaceae > Cryobacterium > Cryobacterium lyxosi. The sequence continues at coordinate 272,789 of NZ_SOGT01000006.1, read as the reverse complement.
CCGGACCGACCGGGTCTGGCAAGTCGATGGTGTTCGCCTCGCTCATTGCGCAGGACATCGCTGCGGGACGGCCACTTGTGTTGGTCGACCCAAAGCGCCAGCTCGTTGACTTCATCTCCGAGCGGGTACCCGTTGATTTGGCCGAACGAGTCGTGATTATCGACGCGGCGGATGTGAACCCTGTCGGCTTCAATCCACTCGACACTGACGGTCGCAACAAGGACGTTGTCGTCGATGGCATTCTCAGCGCTTTCAAAGCCGTCTTCGAAGATGGATGGGGGCCACGCACCGAAGACCTGATGCACGCGGGGCTCCTGTCGCTTGCCATAGCAGGTGAAGTACGCGGCGCCCCCTACACACTGCTGGATCTACCACGGTTACTGACCGACTCCCCATTCCGCCGCGAGGTGATCGGGGCCATATCCGGCGATCAAACGCTGGCCTCATTTTGGGCGGTCTTTGAAGAGCTCTCGCCGGGAGCGAGAGCGCAGATCATTGCTGCGCCGATGAACAAGCTGCGCAAGTTCGTGCTGCGCAAGAATTTGGCCGCAGTACTTGGACAGCCTCGTCCACGGTTCAGATTGCGCGATATCTTCTTGGGCGGCAAAGCCGTGTTAGTCCCCCTGAACGACTCGCTGCTCGGACCGGGCGCGGCGCAGCTTCTCGGGAGCCTCGTTGTGGCCGAGCTATGGATGGCCACTTTAGAACGGGCAGCAGAGGCCCGTCCGCTGGATCGCCCCGCCGCGATCTACATCGACGAGGTGCAACAGTTCCTGCACCTGCCGACTTCTATCGCCGATGCGTTGGCCACCTCGCGTTCGTATGGGGTGAGCTGGAATCTGGCGCACCAGTTCCGTGACCAATTACCTGCGCAGATGCGCGCAGCCTTTGATACGAATGCGCGGAACAAGGTCGTGTTCGGCCTTGGGCCGGACGATGCCCGCGACCTCGCGAGGATGGCGACCAGGTTGGTGGCCGAGGACTTCATGGCGCTGAAACCCTACGACGTGTACGCGAACGTTGTGGACGACGGCGCACCAGCAGGCTGGTTCTCGGCCCGCACCCTCGCCCCGACAGCCGCCCTGCACGACGGAGACATTGTTCGCCAAAAGAGCCGCGACCAGTGGGGCCAAGTGGAAAGACCCGACACCGTTGACACGCCCGAATTGGGCGACGCACTCAGCGAGCCCGCTCCCGTCGCGAGTCGCAAGGCGAGGCGATCATGAGAGCCGTCATTGCCCGAAACGCCTGCCTGACCACTGTTGCCACGTGTCCGGTCGCCTGTCCTGTCGCTGTTCCGCTCACGACGATGAACACCGCCAGGCAGGGGCGAAACCGTGCGGCTCAAGGGTCGAATTGGGATGGGACTCTCCCTGTTTCCAGGGATCACTTTCCCACCCGTGCGGAGGCCAACCTCAACTGGTCTGGAGGTCGTCATGATTAGCTCCTGGACTCCCTACAAGATCGAGATGTACCTTCAACTGCTCACCGTGAGAGATCTGGCATTGCTGCAGGACATTGAGCAGTTCCGACTGCTGAGCACACGCCAGATTCAACGACTGCATTTCGGCGTCGGGCACGCGACCATCTCGGCAGCGACCCGCGGCACGGTCCGAGTACTCGGGCGTCTGGAAGAACGCGGCTTCCTTGTCCGGCTAAAACGTCGCATCGGCGGCATCAAGCACGGCTCATCGGGCAACGTCTGGCAACTCTCGGCCACCGGCGAACGGCTCCTTCGTGCACTGCGAGGCGATGGAGCCAGACGGCGCTTCGTAGAACCCGGTGCGCCGTTCACCGATCACACCCTTGAGGTCGCCGACCTTGCCGTGCGGCTCCGCGAGGCGGCACGCGACAGACGCTTCGATTTACTCGAGCTCGACGCCGAACCCGAGTGCTGGCGAGGATTCACCGCCAGCCACGGCGGGCCGCTCTGGCTGAAACCGGACCTGTATGTGGTCACAGCCAACGCGGTGGTCGAGGAACATGCCTTTGTCGAAGTTGACCGGGGAACCGAGCACATGCCGGCGATCCTGCGCAAGTGCGCCGTCTACCTGCGCTATTTCCAGACCGGCAACGAGCAGCACCGGCAGGGCGTCTTCCCGGCCATCGTCTGGGTCGTGCCCAGCGAACAACGAGCGGCCAAACTCCGTACCAGCATCCGCGGCGACCCGGCCCTGACCGCCACGCTCTTCCGAGTCACCAGCACCCAGAATGCCGTCGCCATGCTGACGCCCAGAGACGGATCGAGTGACGAACAACCAGTAACCGAAAGGACGAATCACCCATGAACTACCAACCAAGCACCACCACAGCGGCGCGAACAGCGCCAGACCAATCCATCCGAGCACGACAACATATCAACGCCGCCCTCGCCGAATCCGGCGTCAAGCTGATCGATCCTGCGACGGCGCGGATCATCGCCGCTACCGTGCACGGCGGGTATGGCACTGCGCTTTGCACCTTCGCCGCAACTGGCGTCGTCCGCAAGAATGCGGCACTCGCGGAGTTGGGAGCAGTCCCATCGTCAGACCTTCCACAGACATGGCGTCAGACCTTCCACAGACATGGCGTAAGGCCTTCACCGACTTCATGACGACAGCGGGAGGCGATCGTCATGACTGATCTGTCACCTGAATCAAACCCATTCGGCAAGCACAAAGCTGAGCTGCCGGACGCCGACAAACCGAACCTCGAAACCGACAGGCCGGAGAACGGCGACGCGCTTCTTCAAACTATCGAAGGTGGGATCGATGATGCCCGCGCACGTAGTAGCGACGTCACCGAACACACGGCTCGCGCCATTGCTCGGGCGATAGCTAACGCGCTCGGCGATAACGGTCGAGCCCTCGACGAGTTCGCCCGCACCGGCTCGGGAAGCAACGCGACCCTCAACGAGGAGTACCTCGAGGTCTACAACGACCCGACCACCCCAGGTCAAGTTCGCACCTGGATCGACTGGTTCGGTACCTACCTGGTGCAACGAGAAAACACGGGCAGCGGGCGTCAGTTCATGAACGAACACCTCTCACCCAAGCTCGCCCGTCTCCTTGTCCGCACCGAGGTCACCGTCGGTGGGGAGCAGTTCACCGTGCATCTGCCCGCCAGCTACGGCGAAGCCGATATCACCGACCTCGCAGAGACACTCAAGGAGTTGTCCCTCGACGAGGATCCGGGGCTCCAAGCATTTCTATCGCTGCCGGACGTGAACGCGATGAGTGGCAACATCATGGAGAGCTTCCATGAAGCATTCGCCGGAACATACCGCAACACAGAAGCTGCCCTCCGTGCACTCAGCCCACTCGAAGAGTGGGAGAGCGACCTCGCCGAGTGGGTCATCGAACAGGGCGTCGAGCACAGAGCCCTGCAATGGAACCTTGATCCGTTAGTTCAGCGGCTCCGTGACGTTTATGACCTCGTGCAGTGGAGGGGGGTGTTCCATGCCTTCATCAAGTAGGACTCCCGCGTCGGACGGTCGTGCTCCAGGTCAGCTCGGACGACCGCGAGCTCGGCGTCGGGTACGCATCGACCCTGACCGACGAGACGTGGTAGACCACCGCAAACTGGCGCGGGCACTCCTTCGGCTCGCCCAAGCCGAATACGATGCCCAGTACGCCGTACGTCTAGGGTTCCTGACTTCGCCTCCCCCCGCCACAGAGCCCTCTGTCCGCCCCTGCTCGCCGGGCAGCGCCCATTCGGTCGCAGAAACGGGGCAGCCGGCCGAATCCCCCGAACCAGCCGCACGTGGCGGCCCTGGCGGCGCGGCGGGGTAATGCAACACCGCACACTCACACGCGCACGACAGCACGGAGGACGCCATGACAGACCATGACAACCGAGGCGATTTCTACAACAGCGTCCGACCCCCGGCACCTTCGCCCGAGGGCGGCCGAAACCCCGCCCATGGACTGGACTTCCAGGGCAAAGAGAGGGTTAATTCGGAGGACCTAAACGGAGGGACCCCGAATATGAACCCAGCAAACCCCGCAGTTGCTACGTGGCAGAACAGCAACTCGCTCGACGGCCTTGAACGTCTGTTCGAGACGCCACAAAACCCGGAAGAGGGAGACGCGGAAACGGCCGTCGCGCAGGCGGTCATCTACCTACGTGTTTCGACACCACGCCAGCTCCACACCGCCGCCGACCTTGACGAAGACGGCAACAGCATCGCCACCCAGCGCGTCGAGGCACTTCGTAAAGCTCACACACTCCAGGCAACAGTGGTGCGCGAGTTCGTCGAGCCGGGTCAGTCCGCGCAGACCATCGCGAAACGCGCCGAGTTCAAGAAGATGCTGCGCTACCTCGACGAACACCCCGAGGTGAAGTACGTCGTGATCTACATGCGCTCGCGCGTCTTCCGTAACTTCACCGATGCGGCGATCACGAAGCGCGAACTCCTCGAGAAAGGTGTGCGGCTGATGTCCGCCAAGGAGGAATTTGGCGACGGGTACATGGCGGACGCAATGGAAGCTATCACCGACATCATGAACGAAGTCCAAGTCCGAATGAACGGCGAGGACGTCAAAGTCAAGATGGCGCACAAGGTCGAGCAGGGCGGCTCCGTCGGCCGGGCCAAGCTCGGCTACCTCAACGTTCGCAAGGATTTCAGCGGACGCCTTGTCAACACCATCGACGTCGACCCGGAACGCGGCCAGCTCGTTGCGTGGGCTTTCGAGCAGTACGCCACAGGGCAGTATTCCATCAGCCAGCTCTGCGGTCTGATGGAGGAGCAGGGACTCACCACTCGGGCATCGCCGGCGCGGTCGGAACGGCCAGTCAGCAACAGCCGACTGGCCGGTGTCCTGCGCGACCCGTACTACACCGGGGTGAACCGCTACAAGGGGAAGCTCTACGTCGGGCGGCACGAGGCATTGATCTCGAAGGAGACGTTCCTGAAGGTGCAGGAGATCCTTGACCAGCGGAACCGACAGGGCGACCGCGACATCGTCCACTTCCACTACTTAAAAGGTGTCTTGTACTGCGGTGAATGCCTTCAGGCTGGTCGGCGCAGTCGCTTGCTGTACAGCCAGAACACCGGAAACGGCGGCATGTACGAGTACTTCATCTGCACGGCCAAACAGCGCCGACTCTGCTCGACACCAGCGATCCGAGTCGAGCAAGTCGAAGCACACATCGTGCAGACCGTGGCCGCCGAACGGTTCAACGCCGAGGCAATCGACGACATGACCGCACTCATCAACGAGGCAGTCCACGACCTTCTCGCCGCCGACCGGGACGTCAAGGCACAACTACGCAACCAGCTGGCCAAACTCGAAGCGCAGGAAGAGCGCCTGATCGACCTCGCCGCCAGCGGCGCCATTGCCGTGCCGAAACTCCGCGCCAAGATCGAGCAGACCACCCTCCAAAAGGAAGTCGTCAAGGAGAAGCTCGAGCTCACGACTGAACGTCTGAAGTATGGGGCCGAGAAAGCATTCGCCTACCTCGAACTACTCCGCGACCCCGGCGAGTTGTACCGCGGCGCACCCGACACAGTGCGCCGGGATCTGCTGGCCGCATTCTTCAACCGCCTCATCGTCTACGTCGAGGACGATCACATCCGCGTCGAGAGCGACCGCAACGAGGTCAACACAGCCATTCGAGAATTTCACACAATGACGACGATCGCGGACACGCAGCGTGTCCCGATCAAAACAAAAACTCCCCGCGGCCAGGCGGGGAGTTCAGTTATCGAAAAATCTTGTACTGGTTCTTTTGACCATGGTTTGAGTAAGAACCATCTGGCTGGGGTACCTGGACTCGAACCAAGAACAAATGAACCAGAATCATCCGTGTTGCCAATTACACCATACCCCAATGCCTAATCCGAAGACCGGGCCGAGTAGTAGCCTAGCCCACTCGGGCTGGAGAGGCCAAACCGGGGTGTTCCCCGGCGAGTCGAAGCCTCACCAGCCCCGCATCAGGCCGTCGTCGTCACCGTGAGGGCCCGATCCAGGCGTCCGAGGGTTTCCGCCTGACCGAGGATTTCCATCGACTCAAAGAGCGGCGGCGAGATCTTACGGCCCGACAGCGCGACGCGCAGCGGTCCGAAGGCCACGCGCGGCTTGAGGCCCAGCCCCTCGATAAGAGTTTCGGCGAGCAGCTCATGCACTCGCTCGGTGCTCCATTCCGCTGAAGGAATACTTTCGAGGGCCGTGCGAGACGCGCCGAGAATGTCGGCGGCGTTCTGCGGGAGCGAGGCGAGGGCATCCGCTTCGAGAATCAGATCGGCGCCGGAAACAAACAGAAATCCCAGCATGGCTGGCGCTTCGCCGAGGAGTGCGATGCGCTCCTGAATGAGGGGCGCTCCTTGGGCAAGCAGGGCCAGATCTGCCTCGGTCGGGGTCTCCTCGAGCACTCCGGCAGTCACCAGGTAGGGCACTAGCCGGGCGGCGAAGTCTGACGCCTCAAGCTGGCGAATGTGGTCGCCGTTGATCGACTCAGCTTTCTTCAAGTCGAAGCGGGCCGGGTTGGGGTTGACGTTCACGACGTCGAACGCGGCCGTGAACTCGTCGATCGAGAACACATCGCGGTCGTGGGTGAGTGACCAGCCGAGCAGCGCGAGGTAGTTGAGCAGTCCTTCGGGAATGAACCCGCGGTCGCGGTGCAGAAACAGGTTCGCTTCAGCGTCGCGTTTGGAGAGCTTCTTGTTCTTGTCTCCCATGACGTAGGGCAGGTGACCGAAACGGGGCACGAAGGTGGTCACGCCAATGTCGATGAGCGCGTGGTACAGCGCGATCTGACGGGGCGTCGACGAGAGCAGGTCTTCGCCGCGCAGCACATGGGTGACGCCCATGAGCGCGTCATCGACCGGGTTCACGAAGGGGTAGAGCGGATGCCCGTTGGGGCGCACCACGACAAAGTCACTGAACGAGCCGGCCGGGAACGTGATCTCGCCGCGCACGAGGTCGTCGAAGGAGAGCTCGGTGTCTGGCACGCGCAGGCGCAGCGCCGGGGACCGGCCCTCGGCACGATAGGCGGCCTTCTGCTCCGAGGTCAAGTCACGCTCGAAGTTGTCATAGCCCATTTTCGGGTCGCGGCCGAGGTCGCGGTTACGCGCCTCGATCTCTTCGCCGGTGACGAAGCTCTCGTAGATGTGACCGCTGGTTTTGAGCTGCTCGATGACTCCACGGTAGATGTCGTAGCGCTCGCTTTGACGATACGGCGCCTGGGGCCCACCGACGTCGACGCCTTCGTCCCAGTCCAACTTGAGCCAGCGCATGGCCTCGACGAGCTGCAGAAAGCTCTCTTCACTGTCGCGGGCAGCGTCGGTGTCTTCGATACGGAAGATCATTTTTCCGCCGGTGTGCCGCGCGTAGGCCCAGTTGAACATGGCGGTGCGAACCAGGCCCACGTGGGGCGTTCCGGTTGGCGAGGGGCAGAACCGCACGCGAACGTCGGTTCCGGTGGCGGTAGAAAACGGGTGTGCAGTGGTGTCAGACATTACTCATGATTCTAGTTGCGCGAGCCCTGCTGCCTCACGTCGAGCCCGGGCCCGAAAAATCGGCCCAGTTTCTCAACCGGGCCTGCGCTCAGAGGGTGAACCAGGGCGATGCAATGGCGACGAGCGCGGGCAGCCGGCCACCCAGTTCTCGTCGGCGACGGCGCGCAGGTCAACCGTTGCACCGGAGCAGAACGTCAGGCCGGGCGCACCACGGGGTTCACGAGTGCTCCGATGCCAGCGATCGACACCGTGACCGTGTCGCCGTCGACGACGGCTGCCGGCGTGTCGAGCGGTCCGGCCAGAATCACGTCGCCGGGCAGCAGCGTGAACACGCTCGAGGCGAATGCCACGAGCGCAGATACGGTCTCCTCGGTGGTCCGATCGTCGTCGCCGAGGTCGACCGCCTGAAACTCCTCATCGTTGATCAATCCGCGCAGCGGCGTGGCTGCCTCGTCGAACTCCGTCTCAATGATCGGTCCGAGCGGGAGGAACGTGTCGAAAGCCCCGGCGCGGGTGGCCGACACCTCTGTAAGGTCGGCCGCGGTGACGACCGTCGCTACGGTGTAGCCGAAAACGCGGCCGGGGGCATGCGCCACTGAGACGTTCTTGGCGATCTTGCCGATGATGATGGCGAGCTGGCCGTCGACCTCGACCCGATCGGAGGCGGAGGGCAGCACGATGGCGTCGCCGGGGCCGACGACAGCGGTGTTCGGCCGCAGCACGAATGCCTCAGAAGACACCACCGCGACGATCTTCGAGCGTGGAATCACCGGCGCGAGCAGCTTCACGTCGGCCAGGGCCACCCGATCGCCGGTCGTGTCGAAGCCGGCGAACATCGGGTCGCTCGTGAGCACGACCAGTTCGTCGTCGTCAACGATACCGAACGCGATGGCGCCCTGGTAGCTGTAGCGTGCGATCTTCACGTGTCTCGTTTCCGCTCAAAAGGTTCAGTTTAGTCGAGGCGGGTGAGCCAACCGTGACGGTCAGGCACGCGCCCATACTGAATGTCGGTGAGTTCCTGGCGCAGCGACAGGGTGACCTCGCCGGCCGGGGCATCCGCTTCACCGATGGTGAAGTCCTTGGCTTTGAGCTGGCCGATCGGGGTGACGACGGCGGCGGTTCCACAGGCGAAAACCTCGGTGATGGCACCGGATGCGACGCCGTCGCGCCACTCCGCCAGCGTCACCTCGCGCTCTTCCACGGTCATACCGCGGTCGCGGGCCAGCTGCATGATGCTGTCGCGGGTGACGCCCTCGAGAATGGACCCGGTCAGGCGAGGCGTGATAATCGTGTCCGTGCCGTGCACGAAGAACACGTTCATGCCGCCGAGTTCATCGACGTTCGTTCCGGTCTCCCCGTCGAGAAAGAGCACCTGGGCGCAACCATTCTCGTACGCCTCCATCTGGGGCAGCAGCGACGCGGCATAGTTACCGCCGCACTTCGCTGCGCCGGTACCACCGCGACCGGCGCGGGAATAATCGGTCGACAGCCAGATTTTCACCGGGGCCACGCCGTCGGCGAAGTAGGCACCGGCCGGGCTCGCGATCACGTAGAAACTCACTTTGTGGGCGGCGCGCACCCCGAGAAAGCTCTCGTTAGCGATCATGAACGGGCGCAGGTACAGGCTGGTCTCGGGCGCGGACGGCACCCAGTCGCCGTCAATCGCGATCATCTGCCTGACCGACTCGATGAAGTCCGGGGTCGAGAGTTCGGGCAGCGCGAGGCGCTGCGCCGAGCGTTGCAGCCGCTCGGCGTTCTTCTCGGGCCGGAAGGTCCAGATCGAGTTGTCGGCGTGCCGGTAGGCCTTGAGGCCCTCGAAGATCTCCTGGCCGTAGTGCAGCACCGACGAGGCAGGATCGAGCAGCAACGGACCGTAGGGTGTGACGCGGGCGTCGTGCCAACCGGCCTCGATCGACCAATCGATGGTGACCATGTGGTCGGTGAAGTGTTTGCCGAAGCCCGGATCGGCAAGTATCTCTTCGCGTTCGGCCTCGGCGCGCGCGTTCGTCGACGGCGTGAGGGCGAAACTCATGGGAAGGATTGTGGTCTTGCTCATTTAAGTACCTTGTCTGTCAAAAGGGTCACGATGGCATCTCCCACCTCAGCGGTGCTGCGTCGCTCCAGGGTGCTGCGCCGCCGTAGGTCGTCGGCCACCGCTACGTTCACGCGAGCCGCGGCATCCGGTAGACCGAGGTGGTCGAGCAGAAGCGCTACCGACAGGATGGCTGCGGTCGGGTCGGCGAGTTGTTGGCCGGCGATATCGGGAGCCGAGCCGTGGACCGGCTCGAACATGCTGGGAAAATGGCCCGTCGGGTTGATATTGCCGGAGGCCGCCAGGCCGATGCCGCCGCTGATTGCCGCTGCCAGGTCGGTGAGTATGTCGCCAAAGAGGTTGTCGGTGACGAGTACATCAAATCTACTCGGATTCGTGACGAAGAAAATCGTCGCCGCGTCGACGTGCAGATAATCGACCGCAACGCGGGGGTACTCGACGGCCACCTCGTTCACGATGCGCTGCCATAAGCTGCCGGCGAAGACGAGCACGTTGGTCTTGTGCACGAGGGTGAGGCGTTTACGCTCGCGGCTCTGGGCCACTTCGAAGGCGTACCGCACAACGCGTTCAACCCCGTAGGCGGTGTTCACGGAGACCTCGTTGGCGACCTCCTGGGCTGTGCCGCGGCGGATCGCGCCGCCGTTGCCGACATAGGGGCCCTCCGTGCCCTCGCGCACAACAACGAAGTCGACCACGCCGGGGGCGGCGAGCGGGCTTGTGACGCCGGGGTAGATCGTGCAGGGCCGCAGGTTGACATAGTGGTCGAGGGCAAAGCGCAGGCCGAGCAGCAGTCCGCGCTCGATATTGGCGTTTTTCAGGCGCGGGTCACCGGGAACGCCGCCGACCGCGCCGAGAAGAATGGCGTCGTGCTCCTGGATGGACGCGAGGTCGGCGTCGGTGAGCACATCACCGGTTTCGAGGAACCGCGCTGCGCCCAGGTGGAACATGCTCGTGTCAATCGTGACGTCGTCGCGGGCGGTGACAGCGCCGAGCACCTTGACGGCCTCGGCGACAACTTCCGGCCCAATCCCGTCTCCAGGAATGACAGCGAGTTTGATAGTACGAGACATGCGGCTCCGAACCGGTCAACGTTCACCTGAATTGCTTCTAGTCAAACCTTACCTTTCTCGCCGAAGTGCCTAGGCTGGAGCGAAGCGCACTACCAATTGAAAGTGGGTAATCATGAGTATCGGACTAGGAATTTTTCTGCTGGTCGTCGGCGCCATACTGGTGTGGGCCCTCGACGTGACCGTCACCGGAATCGACCTGCAGCTTGTCGGCTACATTTTGCTCGCGGCCGGCGTGCTCGTGACGATCCTCGGCATCGTGCTGATGACGCGTCGCCGCAACAGCGTGAGCACCACCCGAACCATCGCCGACCCGGCGAATGGCGAGCAGGTCACACGCCGCGAGAACTCGATCGACGACCTGTAGCTAGCGCGCCCTGCGCAGCGCGACAAGCGCGACGCCGGCCGCACCGAGCACGAGCGCAACACCGATCCAGGCGGTGAGGCCGACACCGCTGTCGAAAGCGTGCCGAGCTGAATTGAGCAGCTGCTGCGCCACCCCGGCGGGTAGCTGCCCGGCGACGGCCACGGCTCCACCAAGCGTTTCGCCGGCGGCAACCCGTTCAGCCGCACTCAGGCCTTCGGGCAGCAGCACTGCCGCGCGATACGACACGGTCAGAATGGTGCCGAGCACAGCTGTGCCGAGCACAGCTCCCAGCTCGTAGGCGGTTTCGGACACGGCGGAGGCCGCCCCCGCCTTATCGGCTGGCGCCGTGGCCACGATCAGCTCGTTCGACACGGTCTCGGCCGCTCCGATTCCGATGCCGAGCAGCACGAAAGCCACGCCGATGGAGAAAGCATCAATCTGCCCGCCACGCAACGCGATCGACGCGAACCCGGCGACCGACACCAGCAGTGCCACCGGCACCACTCGCGACGGGCGTACCCGGCGGGCGATCGGCACGATCAGCAGTCCAGCCACGATCATCGCGGCCAGGCCGGGCACCAGCACAAGGCCGGCCGAGAGCGGTGAGAGTCCGAGCACGAGTTGCAGGTGCTGCGAGATGAAGAACAGACAGCCGACGAGCGCTGTGACGCTAAGCAGGTTGACGCCGACGGCGCCGCTGAACGCGCCGCGCCGAAACAGGCCCATGTCGAGCATAGGGTTCGGCAGGCGCAACTGGCGACGCACGAACCACACGCCGAGCAATAGTCCGAGCGCAATCGGAGCGAACGTGAACCAGGTCGCCCCGTGCTCGGCGATGGTTTTGATGCCATAAACGATCGGCAGCATGGTGCCAAGCGACAGGGTGATGCTGAGAAAATCGATGCGCCCGGGGTGCGGGTCGCGCGATTCGGTCACCAGGATCGGTGCTAGCACGAACAGCGGCAGCAGCACGGGAACGGCGATCAAGAACACTGAGCCCCAGGCGAAGTGCTCGAGCAGGATGCCACCGATGACCGGACCGAGCGCGCTGCCGGCCGCGAAGCCCGTAGCCCAGATGGCGATGGCGAGGCGGCGTTGGTCACGGTCCACAAAGGTGCTTCGCAGCAGGGACAGGGTTGAGGGCATGAGCATCGCGCCGAAGAATCCGAGCGCTGCCCGGGCAATGATCAGGCCTTCGATGCTCGGGGCGAACGCCGCGAACACCGAGACCACGCCAAACCCGGCGGAGCCGATGAGCAGCAAGCGACGCCGCCCGATGCGGTCGCCCAGGCTCCCCATGGCCACGAGCAGCCCGGCGAGCACGAGCGGGTAGATATCCACCATCCAGAGCAGCTGCACACCGGTCGGCAGCGTGGCCGTAGAGATCGCCGGCAACGCAAAATTAAGCACGGTGTTGTCGATCGACACGAGCAGCACCGGCAACATCAACACGGCCAGCGCCCACCAGCGGCGACGGTCGTGCCGCACGGGCAGAGCGGATGCCGCTCCCCCGGGGGCCCCGGCGCTGGCTGTAAGAGCGGTGTCATCGGCGTCACGGGTTCGGGACGCGCTGCCCTCAACACCGCTGGCTTTAACAGCGCTGCCCTTAACACCGCTGGCTTCAACAACGCTACCCTCAACAGCACTGCCCCCAGCAGCACGAGTCTCGGCGACGCAGGCCTCGGTGGGCAGCACGGTGGGATTGGTGGGACCAGCGGGGGCAGACACGATCTCGTTCACTTTCTGGGTACTTTTTTCGAACGTTATCGGCGGAACATCACCTTTGACTGTACCGGCTAGACGGTATAGTTGTCTAGTCCGTTACTTGTGTCCAACCCACAGTCTGCGTGTTCGTTACCATGGCCCCTATGTCGAAAAATGCCCCCGCGCCGTCCGCTCCCACGCGGGATCGACTGCTCGACGCCTTTGAGGAGCTACTGGTCGAGGGCGGCGAACGGTCCGCCACACTCGACTCTGTGGCGGCGGCAGCCGCGGTGTCCAAGGGTGGCTTGCTCTATCACTTCGCCTCGAAGGACGCCCTCGTCGACGGCCTGTTGGCCCGCCTCGACGCGCTCGCGCGCGAGGACGCCGATAACATCCGCACCGCCCCGGCCGGACCCGTCGACTACCTTATTCGCACCTCGGTGCACACCGGCAGTCCGCTTGACCGCGCTTACATCGCCGGTTCCCGCCTCGCCCAAGGCCGGGATCCCCGGGCCATGCAGGTGCTCAGCGAGATTCGTCGACGCTGGCTCTCGGTCATTGAAGACGCCGTACATGACCCGGATACAGCCCAGGCGATCATGCTGATCAGCGACGGACTCTACGTCAACTCGTCGCTTGCCGCGTACGAACTCACACCACCGAGCCACACCGACGAATCCATGACGCGGCTGATCACCCTGATCGGCCGGCTCCTGCCGCGCTCCAAGTAGTCATCCAGGCCGGATACCTCCGAGCCGAACCTCGGAACAGAAAGTGGGCGCCCACCGGGCAGGCGCCCACTCGTATCCGTTCTACCGCCCCCATTCACGGGCGAAGGGCGCTATTCGGTGAGGTCGATCTCCACCATGATCTCGGCGTCGATCGCCGTTCGCACCGCGGTGAGCAGCCCGGCCGGAACCTCGGAGTCGACGGTCAGTACGCTCAGCGCCTTGCCGCCGGCCACGTGGCGGGCGATCTGCATGCCCGCGATGTTGATGTTGGCCTCGCCGAATTCGCGGCCGTAAACGGCGACGATTCCGGGGCGGTCGGCGTAGAGCATCACAATAAGGTTCTTGGCGAACGGAACCTCAACGTCGTAGCCGTTGATTTCGACGATCTTCTCGATCTGCTTGGTGCCGGTGAGGGTGCCAGAAACGGAGACCTGCGAACCGTCGGCGAGGGCGCCGCGCAGGGTGATGACGTTGCGGTACTCGGGCGATTCGGCGTCGGTGAGCAGGCGCACGGTGACACCGCGCTGCTCGGCCAACAGCGGCGCGTTGACGTAGGACACGGTTTCGCTGACCACGTTGGTGAAGATGCCCTTGAGTGCGGCGAGTTTGAGTACGCTGACGTCGTATTCGACGAGTTCACCACGCACCTCGATGTCCACGCTGGTGAGCGGGCTGTGCGCGGCCAGGCCGGAGAATACCTGGCCGAGCTTTTCGACCAGCGGGATGCCGGGGCGCACGTAGGGATCGATGACGCCGCCGGCTACGTTGACCGCGTCGGGCACGAGCTCGCCGGAAAGCGCGAGGCGTACGGACTTGGCAACGGAGACGCCTGCCTTCTCCTGGGCTTCGTCGGTCGAGGCGCCGAGGTGCGGGGTGGTGATGATGTTGTCGAGTCCGAGCAACGGAGAGCCGGTGGGCGGTTCGCTGACGAACACGTCGAGGCCGGCGCCGGCGATGGTGCCGGCGAGGAGGGCCTCGTGCAGCGCCTCTTCGTCAATGAGTCCGCCGCGGGCGACGTTCACGACGAACGCGGTCGGCTTCATCAGCTTGAGCTGGGCTGCACCGATCATGCCGGTGGTCTCGGGGGTCTTCGGCATGTGAATAGTGACGAAGTCGGACTGCGCGAGCAGCTCGTCGAGGGTGACCGGGGTCACGCCGAGCTGCTGTGCGCGCGCCGACGTGATGTACGGGTCGTATGCGATGACGTTGGTGCCGAACGCCTGCAGGCGGGCCGTGATGAGCGCGCCGATCCGGCCGAGGCCGATGATGCCGATGGTCTTTTCGTAGAGCTCGACACCGGTGTACTTGGAGCGCTTCCACTGCCCGTCGGCGAGGGCGCCGGAGGCGGCCGGAATGTGACGGGCCAGGCTCAGGATGTGCCCAACGGTCAGCTCGGCGGCCGAGATGATGTTGGAAGTGGGGGCGTTGACGACCATGACTCCGGCCGCGGTAGCGGCCTTGATGTCGACGTTGTCGAGGCCGACGCCTGCACGGGCGATGACCTTCAACAGCGGCGCGGCCTTGATGGCTTCGGCATCCATTTTGGTGGCGGACCGCACCAAGACGGCCTGCGCCGTGGCGAGCTCAGCGAACAGGGCGGAGCGATCCGTGCCGTCGACGTGGTGAATGTCAAAGTCGGGCCCGAGGGCATCGACGGTGGCGGGGGAAAGTTCTTCGGCGATCAGGACGACGGGCTTCGACACTAAAATCGGATCCTTAGATTGCATTTGTCGGTGGCGCGACAAGGGGCGCTACTCGGATTCCAACCCTACCGGCTGCACAATAGACGAATGAGCAGCGACGTAATAGACGGTCTCCAACTGGTTCTGCGCGTGCTTCTGGCTCTGGTTTTCATTGGCGCCGGGATCACTCATTTTCAGCCGGCGGTGCAGCGCACGATGGCGGCGATAATTCCGCCGCGGCTGCGGCGGAGCGGTCGGGCCAACCCGGTGAACCTGGTGTTGTTCACCGGGGTGTGCGAGATTGCTGGCGGGCTGGGATTGCTTTATCCACCGACCATGGTGGTCGCAGCCGTCGCGCTCGCGGTGTTTCTGGCGGCGGTATTTCCGGCCAATGCCTATGCTGCGCGGCACCCGAAGCGGTTTGGGCGGGTGGCGATCCCCTTGGTTCCCCGGCTCATCGCGCAGCTCATATTGATGGCCCTCATCATCGTCGCGGTGCTCTAGCTAGACGATCAATCGACCCAGGCTGAACACAGCGGCAATGTCAAGCGACACGGCGGCCACCGCACACAACCCCACGAGAAGGGTCAGGGCCTGCACTCCGAAAGCCCGGTTGCGTCCCAGCCAGTAGGCCAGGGCGTAGACCAACACCGGCAGCAGCACCGCGAAGATGAGCACGGCCCAGCCGAAGCCGCTCAGCTGGGTCGCGAGTGACTGCGCCTGAAGGTTCAGCCCGACCAGGTTGCCGACGGCTTCCCACACGTCGTAGGCATAGAACAATCCGAAGAATAGTGCAATGCTCAGCAACGCCCACCGTGGTGGTGGACGTCGACGGGTGGCGGTGGTGTCGTCCGAGACATTGCCATCTGCAACGCTCATGAGCCCGCTCCCGAACCGATAATGAAGGGCAAGGGGGCGAGCACGACGACGCCGATCAGCAGCCAGATCAGTCGGGCACGCGGTCGGCTCATGGTGAGCCAGTAGGTCGCACCGAACCACGCGAGTGGCGCGGCTACCGCCAGCCAGGCGCCGAGCGAGAACATGAATTCGGTGACCGGGTCGGTGATGGATTTTTCGATCCGCGCGACACCGATGAACCAGCCGATCGTGTACAACAGGTACATGCCGGCCAGGATGCCCATGCCGATCAGGGCAACAGAGCTCGGTGCTGAGGCGGAAGGCTGGGTGTTGTCGGGTGTCTGGGCACCGCTCGGTTCAGGGTTATCAGCCTGCGTCGTAGTGTCGGTAGCGACCTCGGAGTCCGCTGAAACCCGAGGGATGCTCCACCCTTCGGGCACACCACCAGACGCCGGCCTCGCCCGATCGGTGCTCCCGTCTTGCAGCGTTGGGTCGTCGTCACCGGCCCAGTTCAGTGCGTCGTCGTCACGTCTCGGGTTCATTTTTATAGAGTATCCGGTTGCCGCCGACGATGCCGGTTAGAGCGAGGGTGTAGTACTCCGCCCTCGGGAATAATCGGTACGAGGCCGCGACTATGGCGGGAACGTTGGGGACGGCAATGACGGCGAGACCGGGCCGACGATTTTCCATTTGGGCGCTGACGGGTCAGGGCACGAAGAAGGAGATGATCAAGGTGAGGGCATCGGGCCGGTCGCGGGCTACGCGGTGAACGCCGCGCTTCTCGCCGTGCCGTCGTAGCCGCCGGCTGGCGCCGGCAGGCCCAACAGGGCGCCGATCGTGGGCGCGACGTCCACGGTTCGGGCGGGGTCCGACAGGGTGATTTCCCGGCGAACGCGCGGGCTGCCGCCGGAAATGAAGAAGGGAATCGGTTCGGTCGTCGGATGCCCGTGGTTGCCGGGAATCGGATTGGACGCGATCGTCGGGTCGGAGAAGCGCCAGCCGGCCCGGCAGAAGGCGACGAGGTCGCCGGCCTCGGCGCCGAGGCGGAGTGCGGTCGGTTCGGACACCGAGAGCACGCCCTCATGGGCGGTCACAAGCGCGCGTATCTCGGCGAGTCCGGCGGTGCGACCGGCGACGCTGCCCACCCAGTAGAGCAGGTCGGCGCCGCCGTTTTGGCCGATGACGATCTGCTCGCGCAGCGCCGGGTGGTCACGGAGGATCAGGTCCACCGAGATGACGTTGGAGGGGATCGACCAGTCCATCGAGTGGTCGGCCAGCACCACGAGCACGCTGTTCTCCCAGAGTCCGGCCGAGACGAGGTGGTCGACGAAACGGCCGATCTGGAAGTCGCTCGAGGCGAGCGCTGCCGTGCGAGCAGCTTTGATCGAGGTACCGGTCTCGTCGGAGTGCCCAACCCGGTCAATGTCACCGAAATTGGCGAAGATCAGGTCAGGGTCGGATATCGTGACCATGGCGATGAGCGCGTCCATGGTGAACCGGTCCGGCGCGTGGTTAGTGAGGGGTACCAGCGGCGCCGGCTCCCACCGGTAGGTCGCCCGCTCACCGAAGATTCCGAACAGGTACTCCTTGCTCAGCACCGAGCCGGTGGTCAGATTTTTCTCCTGCAGCCGCTCGAGCAGGGTCGGAAAGCGCAGGTCGCTCGGTCGGTCGAGGTCGCGGACCACGGCTTCGGCCCGGTCGTAGATCGAATTCGCGGGAACGCCGGAGCGGTCGGGCCGCACGCCGGTCATCATCATCACGTGGTTGGGGATGGTTTCCATGACCGGAAGCGACCGGGCCGTCGGAAAGTTGACGCCCTGGCTGCGCAGGGCGTGCAGCCGGGGGGTGAGCTGCGCGGTGATCTCGTCTGGACGGCATCCGTCGACCACGAGCACGTAGACGCGGGTGCGGGCGGCGGGCGGCACCGCGATGCTCGGGGGCTTGGCCCACGCGGTTCCGGGAGCGGTCGAGAGCACGACGGTGGCGCTGGCGCCGACGGCGATCTTCAGGAACTGGCGGCGGTCTGCGGCGATCGAGGCGGGGCCGTTCATGCGAGGGCCGTGACCTTATGGGTGCCGGCGGCGACTTGGTAGGACACCGACCGTGAACTCGTGGACGTGGGGCTGGTGCGGTCGGAGAGCACGTACCAGTCCATCCGCACCGCCGCGGGAGTCACCTCGAGCACCGAGAAGCCGTGTGAGTCGAAGTCGAGGTATTTCACGTGCGGGTTCGCCGCCTTGAAGGCGTCTTCGACGGCGATCGAACCGCTGCGTGGCGGCACCCCGAGAATGTCGTCGAGGTTGTCGCTCGTGACCGAGGTGCAGACGAGTTCCGCGGCAACGGATGTCCCGGTGCTTGGGTAGGTGAGCGGGTCGGCGGGCACGTCGCAGGCCCAACCGGAGTGAATGTCGCCGGTGAGGAAGACGGCATCCGTGATCGCATTGTCGCGCAGATGACTGATCACGCGGCTGCGATCGGCGGTGTAGCCGTCCCACTGGTCGACGTTGTAGGGCACGCCGTCGATCGTCGTGGACCCGAGCAGGGTCTGCACTCCCCCGATCTCGGCGGTGGAGAGGGTGGAGGGGAACCGTACCGGGGCGATCATCACCGGGTTGCCGATGAGTTTCCACTGGGTGCTGGCCTGCGTCAAGCCGTCGAGCAGCCAGTTCATTTGCGCGGCGCCGGTGAGGGTGCGCTCGGGGCTGGAGATCTCCGGGCTGACGATGGTGGACGCCTGCTGGCTGCGATAGCTGCGCAGGTCGAGCATCGACACGCTCGCGAGGTCGCCGAAGCTGAAGCGGCGGTACAGCTGACCGCCCGCGTCGTACCGCACCGGCATCCACTCGGCGTACGCCTGCTTGGAGGCGGCCTTGCGCACGTTCCACGTGCCCTCGGAACCCTCCGTGTGGTTCTCGGCGCCGCCGGACCAGGCATCGTTGGCGGATTCATGGTCATCCCAGGTGACGATAAAGGGCACGACCGCGTGCAGGGCCTGCAGGTCGACATCGGTCTTATATTGGGCGTGCCGGCGGCGGTAGTGCTCGAGGGTGGTCATTTCCGTGGTTGGGTCGTGCGGACGCACGACCACATCGCGGGCCTGGTACTCGCCGACACCGTATTCGTAGAGGTAGTCACCGAGGTGAAGCACGACGTCGAGATCACCGCGGTCGGCGAGGTGGCGATAGGCGGTGAAGTAGCCGGCCTGCAGGTTCGCGCAGGACACCACCCCGAGGCGCAGCCGGTCGAGGGCCTCTCCGGCCGCCGGGGCCGTTTTCGTACGCCCGACAGGCGAGGTGACGCCGCCGGAACTGAAGCGGTACCAATAGGCCGTGCCCGCGCGCAGCCCGCTGGGGGCGACCTTGACCGTGTGGTCGCGGGCGGCCCCGGTGACGACGGTGCCCTTCGCGGCCACCCGCCGAAAGCCGGAGTCTTCGGCGAGCTCCCAGGTCACGGAGACGTCTGCGCCGAGGCCGGAGCCGGGCACGGCGGTTTTCACGGGGGTGACCCGGGTCCAGAGCAGGATGCCGTCGGGCAGCGGGTCTCCCGAGGCCACGCCGTGTGCGAAGGTCGTGCCCGGGAGGGCGCCCTTGGGGGCGGCTGCCTGGGCAGGTTCGCCGCCGACGGTCGCGGCGGCGGCACCGGCGACCACGAAGACGCCGGCGGAGAACAATTCACGTCGAGAAAGGGATGTCATCCCTCCAGCTTGCGGCGCGGGCGAGCTGACGCCACAACCGAGAGCGGGATGTTCACGCACTGTTCACGGCGGGCTCGGGGCAAGGACGCGCGCGTTCAGCCGGAGCATGCCGGCACAGACGAAGAAGACCCAGCCGAGGATGCCGAGCAGGCATATCCGCTCGGCAAGGCCCAGCAGGCCGGGGGCCACGGTCACGGTGAGCAGCAGGAACAGCAACCCCGCCATGGCGATGGCGGTGAAAATCAGGGCTGCCCGGTGGCTTTCCGGTAGTAGCGCGTTTCGGTGCAAGCTACGGGTCAGGAGCACGATCGCGGCGAAGGCCGTCAGAAAGCCGAGGGTTGCGAAGACCAGGTGCACGAGTCCCGCGGCAGTTTCGGCAACGAGCCCGGCTCCCGCCGCGGGGATATCGGTCGGAAAGAACGCGAGCACCCCCGAGCAGAGCCCGGCGACCCCGAGCAGGAGCAGGCCGATTCGGTGCAGCGCAGATACCGTGCCCAGCTGCCCGATCGCGACCAGCGCACACAGTGTGGTGGCAGCCCGGCCAAGGAAGTTGACGCTCATGACCCAGCCGAAGGGACCGACGGCGAGGTTGCTTTCGGCCTCGCTGATCGGGCTGTAGTGCGGCGGCAGCAGCTGCAGCACGACGTCGACGGCGACATAGCCGAGCACGCCGAGCATCCCCGCGGACGCGCTCACGCGTCGAAGGCCCACGGTCCCCCTTCCGGTCACGCCCCTCCCCCACCCCCCGCGAAACGGCAGTTGTCAGGTTTGAACCGCGTTCTGCAGCCCCGCAATTGCAGTTTCGCGGAGGAGAAGGGCGGGGTGGGTGGGGCGAGCGGGGATCTAGCGGGCGGCTTCGCCGTCGACGTAGTCGTCGTCGGTCGACGCGTTCCACGCGAAGAGCTTGCGCAGGCTGCGGCCGGTTGCTTCGATCGGGTGCTCTTCGCCCTTCTTGCGCAGGGCGAGGAACTCGACTCCGCCGTTGTCCTGATCGGCGATGAAGCGCTCGGCGAACGCGCCGCTCTGGATGTCGGCCAGAACGGCTTTCATGTTCTCCTTGACGCTCGGGTCGATGACGCGCGGACCCGAGACGTAGTCGCCGTATTCCGCGGTGTCGGAGACGCTCCAACGCTGCTTCGCGATGCCGCCCTCCCACATGAGGTCGACGATGAGCTTGAGCTCGTGCAGCACCTCGAAGTAGGCAACCTGCGGCTGGTAGCCGGCCTCGGTGAGAACCTCGAAGCCGTACTGGATGAGCTGAGAGGTACCACCGCAGAGCACGGCCTGCTCACCGAACAGGTCGGTTTCGGTCTCTTCGGTGAAGGTGGTCTTGATGCCGGCGGCGCGCAGGCCACCGATCGCCTTGGCGTAGCTGAGGGTGATCGGCCACGCGTTACCCGAGGCGTCCTTCTCAACGGCGACGATCACGGGAACGCCACGGCCGGCTTCGAATTCGCGGCGCACGGTGTGGCCGGGTCCCTTGGGAGCGACCATGACGACATCGACGCCGTCCGGAGCGGTGATATAGCCGAAACGGATGTTGAAGCCGTGTCCAAAGACGAGGACCTTGCCGACGGCGAGGTTCGGCAGCACGTCGTCCTTGTACAGGTGACGCTGCACCTGGTCGGGAGCGAGAATGACGATGACGTCGGCCCAGGCCGCGGCATCCGCTGTGGTCAGTACGGTGAAGCCGGCTTCTTCGGCCTTGGCCGTGCTCTTGGAGCCGGCTTTCAGGCCGATCTTGACCTCAACTCCGGAGTCGCGCAGGTTCTGCGCATGGGCGTGACCCTGCGAGCCGTAGCCGATGACGGCCACCTTCTTGCCCTGGATGATCGTCAGGTCGGCGTCTTTGTCGTAGAAAATCTCAGACAATATGTTTCTCTCCTCGTGAATTGATGGTTGGAAAACTGAAAACGTTAGTTTCTGAAGACGCGCTCGGTGATCGACTTCGATCCGCGGCCGATGGCCAGCAGACCCGACTGGGCCAGTTCCCGAATGCCGAACGGTTCGAGCACCCGCAGCAGCGCCTGGGTCTTGCCGTTGTCGCCGGTGACCTCGATCACGACGGCGTCGGTGGCCACGTCGACGACGCGGGCACGGAACAGGTTGACCGCTTCGAGCACCTGCGATCGGGTCGTGCTGTCGACCTTGACCTTGATCAGCAGGTGTTCGCGCTGCACCGACTGCGACACGTCGAGCTCGACGATCTTGATGACGTTGATGAGCTTGTTGAGCTGTTTGGTCACCTGCTCGAGCGGGACGTCGTCGACATCGACCAGGATTGTGATGCGCGACAAGCCGGGGATCTCGCTGTGGCCCACGGCGAGGCTCTCAATGTTGAACCCGCGACGCGCGAACAGGCCGGCGACGCGCGTGAGCAGGCCGGGCTTGTCCTCGACGAGCAGACTCAGAACGTGGCTCGTCACGGTTATTCGTCTCCCCAGGTTGGTGCGTGGTCTTTGGCGTATTGAACGAAACTGTTGCTGACTCCCTGCGGAACCATCGGCCAGACCATGGCGCCGGGGCTCACGATGAAGTCGATCACGACCGGGCGGTCGTTGGTGGCGAGGGCCAGTTTGATGGCGTCATCCACCTGGTCCTTGCTGGTCACCCGAATTCCGAGCGCGCCATAGGCGTCCGCCATCTTGACGAAGTCGGGAACCATGGCGGTACCGTGACCGGTGTTGAGGTCTGTGAAAGAGTGGCGTCCGTCGTAGAACAGCGACTGCCACTGGCGCACCATGCCGAGCGAGGAGTTGTTGATGATCGCGACCTTGATCGGGATCTTGTTGATCGTGCAGGTGGCGAGTTCCTGATTGGTCATCTGGAAGCAGCCGTCGCCATCGATCGACCAGACGACCCGGTCGGGTTCGGCGACCTTGGCGCCCATGGCAGCCGGAACGGAGTAGCCCATGGTGCCGGCGCCGCCGGAGTTGAGCCACGAGTTGGGGCGTTCGTACTTGATGAACTGCGCCGCCCACATCTGGTGCTGGCCGACGCCGGCCGCGTAGACCGCTTCGGGTCCGGTGAGTTCACCGATGCGCTGGATCACATACTGCGGAGCGAGCAGCCCATCGGTCGGCTCGGTGAAACCGAGCGGAAACTCCTCCTTCAGTCCGTGCAGGTAGGTCCACCACTCGGCTATGTCGGACCCGCCAGCCTGGGCGACTTCCGTCCAGGCGATGATCAGGTCGGCAATGACGTCTTTGGCGTCACCGACGATGGGTACATCGGCAAAGCGAATCTTGGAAATCTCAGCGGGGTCGACGTCAACGTGCACGATCTTCGCACTAGGGGCGAATTCGCTGATTTTCCCGGTCACCCGGTCGTCGAAGCGGGCCCCGAACGAAATGATGAGGTCGCTCTCCTGCAGCGCGAGAACGGCCGAAACCGTGCCGTGCATGCCCGGCATACCGAGGTGCTGGGGGTGCGAGTCGGGAAAGGCTCCGCGGGCCATGAGCGTGGTCACGACGGGCGCACCGGTCGCCTCGGCCAGGGCAAGCAGTTCAGCGGATGCGTGGGCGCGAATAACACCGCCGCCCACATACAGCACGGGCTTCTTCGCGGCCAGCAGCAGCTGGGCCGCGGCCTGCACCTGCTTGCCATGGGCCTTGACGATCGGCCGGTAGCCGGGCAGGTCGAGCTTGGGCGGCCAGATGAACGGCGCCAGGTTCTGCTGCGCGTCCTTGGTGATGTCCACGAGCACCGGGCCTGGACGGCCGGTAGAAGCGATGTGGTACGCCGACGCGATCGCAGCCGGAATCTCTTCGGCGCGGCGAGCGAGAAAGGAATGCTTCGTGATCGGCATGGTGATACCGATAATGTCGGCTTCCTGGAAGGCGTCCGTTCCCATCGAAGTGGAGAATACCTGGCCGGTGATCGCGAGCAACGGAACCGAGTCCATGTAGGCGTCCGCTATGGCGGTGACGAGGTTGGTGGCACCCGGGCCGCTGGTGGCAATTGCGACGCCGACGCGACCGGTGGCAGAGGCGTAGCCCTCGGCCGCGTGGCCGGCGCCCTGTTCGTGGCGTACCAGAATGTGGCGAATCTTGGTTTGCGTCATAAGCTCGTCGTACAGCGGAATGACGGCGCCGCCGGGAATGCCGAAGACGTCGGTGACGCCGAGTAGCTCGAGCGTGCGAATGATTGCACCCGAGCCGGTGAGCATTTCCGGCTCGGCAGACGCCGGAGCTGAAGGCACGGGAGTGGTTTCCGTGGTCATGGTCGTTGAGTCCCTACTTCGAATCGATGGGTTTGGGCTTACCCGTGCGCGAGATCACCCAGTGATGGCGCCTTCGGCGGCTGAGTGCACGAGCTTGGCGTATTTGGCGAGGACGCCACGGGTATAACGCGGGGGAAGCGGCGCCCAGCCTTCTCGGCGGGCGGCCAACTCAGCAGGTGCGACCAGTAGGTCAAGCGTGCGAGCTGCGATATCGACCCGTATCAGATCCCCATCGCGCACGAAGGCGATTGGACCTGCGTCCACCGCTTCGGGTGCTATGTGGCCGATGCACAGTCCGGTTGTGCCGCCTGAGAATCGACCGTCCGTTAATAGTAGTACATCGGAGCCGAGCCCTGCGCCCTTGATGGCGGCGGTAATCGAGAGCATCTCGCGCATTCCCGGCCCGCCCTTCGGGCCTTCATAGCGGATGATGACAACGTCACCCTTGTAGATCTTGCCTTCGGTCAGGGCATCCATCGCCGCGCGCTCCCGCTCGAAGACCCGTGCCGGTCCCTCGAAGACGGCGGCATCGAATCCAGCGGTCTTGACCACGGCACCCTCCGGCGCAAAGGTGCCCTTGAGGATGGTGATGCCACCGCTCTTGTGAATGGGGTTGTCGAGCGTTCGCAGCACCTCCCCGTCGAGGTCGGGCGGGTCGATCTCGGCGAGGTTCTCGGCCACGGTCTTGCCGGTCACGGTGAGCGCGTCGCCGTGAATGAGGCCGGCCTCGAGCAGCGCGCGCATGACGACGGGAACGCCGCCCTGACGGTCGACATCGTTCATGACGTACTTGCCGAAGGGCTTGAGGTCGCCAATGTGCGGAACCTGGTCGCCGATGCGGTTGAAGTCGTCGAGGGTGAGCTCGACCTCGGCCTCACGGGCGATGGCGAGCAGGTGCAGTACGACGTTGGTCGAGCCACCGAAAGCCATGGCCACGGCGATGGCGTTCTCAAACGCCTTGCGGGTGAGAATATCGCGAGCGGTGATGCCGAGGCGCAGCATGTTGACGACGGCTTCGCCCGAGCGGCGGGCGAAATAGTCGCGACGACGGTCAGCGGATGCCGGGCTCGCCGAGCCGGGCAGGCTCATCCCGAGGGCTTCTGCGACGCTGGCCATGGTGTTCGCGGTGTACATGCCGCCGCAGGCACCCTCGCCGGGAGCAAACGCGCACTCGATGCGCTTGGCATCCGCTTCGCTCATGCGTCCCGCTTTCACCGCGCCGACGGCTTCGAACGAGTCGATGATGGTGATGTCTTTTTCGGTGCCGTCGGAGAGTTTGACCCAGCCCGGCGCAATCGATCCGGCGTAGAGGAACACGCTTGCGAGGTCGAGTCGAGCGGCGGCCATGAGCATGCCGGGCAGCGATTTGTCGCAGCCGGCGAGCAGTACGCTGCCATCGAGACGTTCGGCCTGCATGACGACCTCGACCGAGTCAGCGATGACTTCCCGGGAGACGAGGGAGAAGTGCATGCCTTCGTGACCCATCGATATGCCGTCGGAGACCGAGATGGTACCGAACTGCAGCGGGTAGCCGCCGCCGGAGTGCACGCCCTCCTTCGCCGCCTGCGCCAGGCGGTCGAGCGAGAGGTTGCACGGTGTGATCTCGTTCCACGAGCTCGCAATACCGATCTGGGGCTTGTCCCAGTCCGCATCGCCCATCCCGACTGCACGGAGCATTCCACGAGATGTGGTGGCCTCGATCCCATCGGTGACGTCGCGGCTACGGGGTTTCACATCGATCTCAGACATACTTCCGAGTCTAGAACCTTGCCGAGCCGGGTTAACCCGCCTGGGCAGCCCGAAGCTCCGCGATACGCACCAGCACTTGGGTAACCTCGTGCGGGCTGCGCACCCGGTAATTCGCGAGGGTGGCACCCTGCCCGATTTTGAGCCCAAGGTCGTCGTCACGCAAAGCGCCGAAGGCATCCTCGTCGGTCACGTCATCACCGGCGTAGAACACACGGTCGGCGCCGGTGTAGTCGCGCAGCTTCTTCAGTGCGTCGCCCTTGGTGCTCGACCGCACCGAGAATTCGAGCACGTTCTTACCTTCTCGAACGGTCAGCCCGGGCAGCTGATCGCCCAGTTGCTCGCGGGCTTGACGTTCGGCTCTCTCGCCGTCTTCGTCGGTTGCGAGGCGAGTGTGCAGGGCCATGCCAGCGGGCTTGCGCTCGATTGTGGTGCCAGCGATCCCGCCAGAGATACTCTCGAGCACCCGGGCGAGGGTATCGAGTTGCTCGAGCTCGGTGGAAAGCAGGTTGAGCTCGATCTCGGGGGTGTCCAGCTGCACCTCGATGCCGTGCGAGCCAGTGAGCAGCACCGAACTCTGCGGCTGGGCAACGTGTTGCAGGCTCACCAGGGCTCGTCCGGAGACGAGGGCGACTCGCACCCCCGGCAGGTCGAGCAGGGCCTGCACGGCTTCCCGGTTGCCGGCGATGGCACGGGCGTCTTCGGGATGGTCGACGTGGGGCGCCAGGGTGCCGTCGAAGTCGAGGGCGATGAGCA
This sequence comes from Cryobacterium lyxosi, assembly GCF_004403345.1. Taxonomy (NCBI): domain Bacteria; kingdom Bacillati; phylum Actinomycetota; class Actinomycetes; order Micrococcales; family Microbacteriaceae; genus Cryobacterium; species Cryobacterium lyxosi. The sequence goes on along the minus strand of NZ_SOGT01000006.1, from coordinate 246,471 downwards.
GGTTCTCGGCGCCGGCAATGCTCTGCAGTGCCAGGTCGAGGTCGTCGGGGATTCCGGCGGGCACGGCGGCGCCGCCGGTGAGCGCTCTCAAGAAGGAAGCCGACCAGACGGCGACATCGTTCTCGGCGACTTTGCGTCGCAACGACCGCATGCGGCGCGTACGCTCCCGTTTGGGCATCTCGATCGCCCGCACGATGGCATCCTTGGTACCGTCAATGTCGTGCGGATTGATGAGAATAGCCTGTTTGAGTTCATCGGCGGCGCCGGCGAACTCGCTCAACACAAGCACTCCGTCAACGTCGAAACGCGCGGCCACATACTCTTTGGCGACCAGGTTCATGCCATCGCGCAAGGCGGTGACGAGCATGACATCGGCGGCGAGGTACATCGCGACCATCTCTTCGCGCGGATAACTGTGGTGGTGGTAGCTGATAGCGATGTGACTGATAGTGGAGAAATCGCCGTTGAGCCGGCCAACAGCGAGCTCGATCTCGTCGCGCAGGGCCATATAGGTACTGACGCGTTCGCGTGATGGGCTGGCAACCTGCACCAGGGTGACGTCTTCAACGCTCAACCGGCCGTCGGCGAGCAGCTCACCAAAGGCCTTGATGCGGTGGCCGATGCCCTTGGTGTAATCGAGCCGGTCGACGCCGAGCATCAGTGTTTTGGGGTTGCCGAGATCTTCGCGAATTTGGCGAGCCCTGGCTTGAATGTCGGGGCGCCGGGCGAGTTCTTCGTAGCCGGCCGAGTCGATCGAGATGGGAAAGTGTTTGGCGATGACGCGGCGGGAGTCCCCATTCTGGCCGGTCTCACTGGTCGGCACGTCGATGACGACGCCGCGGGTGGGGTAGCCGTAAAGACGACGTACCGCTTGGGAGAAGTTACCGGCGTCAGCACTGCGCTGGAAGCCGATCACGTCAGCGCCGAGCAGCCCGTGCAGAATCTGTTTGCGCCAGGGCAACTGCGCATAGATTCCATATGGCGGAAAGGGAATGTGATTGAAGAAACCGATGACGAGGTCGGGGCGGGCTTCGCGCAGCATGCGCGGCACAAGCTGCAGCTGGTAGTCGTGTACCCAGACCGTTGCACCCGGGGCAGCAACTGCAGCAGCCGCCGCTGCGAATCGGCGGTTGACGGTGATGTACGCTTCCCACGTTTCGCGGTGAAAGCTCGGCGGAGCGATAACGTCGTGGTACAGCGGCCAGAGCGTGTCGTTGGAAAAGCCCTCATAGTAATCTTCGATGTCGGCTTCATCGAGCCGCACCGGCACGAGCGAGATCCCGTCATTTTCGAACGGTTCGAAATCGCGGGCGGCGACACCCGGCCAGCCGACCCAGGCTCCATGCGAGGAACGCATCAGCGGTTCAAGCGCGGTGACCAGCCCTCCGGGCGACGTGCGCCAGGTGATGGCGCCATCCTCGGCCTCTTCGTAATCTACCGGTAGCCGGTTGGAGACGACGACGAACGTGTACGTGCCAGCGGGGGCAGGCTCGGGCGCTACGGGGGGCGGGTCGACCAGGGACCGTGTGGGCTCGGCTGAAGTTGTAATGGATCATCCGTTCCGGGCACACCCGAGGTGCACACCTCTGTTGCAGCCCCAAGGTTACCAGTCGGACCACGCCTATTCCCGGGTAACCTGATGCCGGAGGAACACATGCGAAAATTCTTGTTCAGCAGTGCAATGATCGGCGTTATCGCCGGTGGTTGGAACACCGTCCAGGCCACGCGGCACGGCCCGCGGGACTGGCGTCTCGTGATGCTGTGGCTCGGTTGGGGCCTGAGCGCCGCCGTCGCCATCGGCACGGTCATCGAAGACGCGAATAAACGTCAGGTCGAGAGCTGAATTCAGCTCCCAATCGGCGTGTTCGGCGGCGTGTCCCCCGGTAAGTCGACGACTTTTCACCGAAAATGTAGAGTGGCTCATTTCAGCTGCACACGCGCACCAGAAAGGGGCTTGTCATGTTTGGTCGTCGACGCCGACGTTTGGCCGCAAGTGCGGCGCTGAGCGTCGCCTCCACCCCGGTGCTGCGCGACGAACAGATTTTCGAACTGCTGCACGACAAGCTCACGGCGTTGGTCGGTGAGCACGGCGCCTGGACGCTGGTGGCCCGCAGCGCGGACGACACCGAGGTCATTTTTCACGGGTTGAAAGCCAGGGCGATCGCGACCGAGCTGACCGACGCGATCACCACCCAACAAGCCGTCCTGCGCGGCGAAAGCAGCGGTGAGCCGACCGCCCTGACCTGGTCTCCCGCGCCAATCACGACCTGGAGCGAACCAGCCGCGAGCCAGGCCCCGGCACGGGGCGCTGCACCAATCAACGCTGCACCAACCAACGCTGCCCTGGCCAGCGCGGCCTCGGTCAGCACTGCCTTCGCCGACACTGCCTCGGTGGACGCCCTGCTCGCTGAAGCCACGTCGGTTGAACCGAACGACGACGACCTGGCTGCGGCCTCCGCTGCCTGGATTGACAAGGCCTCCGCAACGCTCGCATCGGCCCGCCTCGTCGTCTAACCGCATCAGCAACAATCGATGATGCCCGATCGTCGGCGAATTCTCACCCTGTTGCTGACAGGATGGCCTGATGGCACTCAATATCGAGGACTACGCGCTCATCAGCGATTGCCATTCGGCGGCCCTTGTAGGTCGGGACGGCAGCATCGACTGGCTCTGCCTGCCACGCTACGATTCCGCTTCGATGTTCGGAGCCCTTCTCGGCGACGAGAACCACGGCCGATGGCTGCTGGCACCGGCCGACGAGGACGCCACCGCAGCCCGCAGCTATCAGGGTGACACCTTCGTGCTGTCGACCGTGTGGACCACGAAAACAGGCCAGGTCGAGGTACTCGACTTCATGCCGCACGGCAATGGCCGGGCCGATCTGGTGCGCCGGGTGCGCGGTATCAGCGGCACGGTGCACATGACCCAGGATTTCCGCATCCGCTTTGGCTATGCCACGACGATCCCGTGGGTGCGCCAGCTCAAGGGCGAGTCGGTGCACGGCCTCGTGGCGATCGCCGGGCCCGACGCGATCGTGGTGCGCGGCCCTGCCCTGCGCGCCTCCGACCACCGCCACGTGTCCCATTTCGCCGTCACCGCTGGCGACACGGTCGACGCCCATCTGACCTGGTATCCCTCGCACCGCGATACTCCACCCGCCATCGACATCGATGCCGTCCATGCCGCGACCTGCGCCTGGTGGCAGAAATGGGCGTCGAGTTGCAGCCACGAGGGCCCCTTACGCGCCCAGGTGGTTCGTTCCCTGCTCGTGCTGCGGGCGCTGACGCATGAGCGAACCGGCGGCATTGTGGCAGCCGCGACTACCTCTCTGCCCGAGCAGATCGGGGGCACCCGCAACTGGGACTATCGCTATGTCTGGCTCCGCGACGCCTCGCTCACGCTCGAGGTTTTACTCAGCCACGGCTACGAGGTGGAGGCCGACGGCTGGCGGGCCTGGCTGCTTCGCGCCATTGCCGGCGACCCGGGCGACGTGCAGATCATGTACGGGCTCTCCGGCGAGCGCTACCTGCCCGAACACGAACTGACCGCCCTGCCCGGCTACCAGGGCTCCTCCCCCGCGCGCGCGGGTAACGGCGCGGTCGGCCAGTTCCAATCCGACGTGATCGGCGAGGTCATGGTGGCCCTGCATGCAGCCCGCGCTGCGGGCGTGCGCGAGAACGAGTTCTCCTGGCCGCTGCAGCGCGCCCTCATGAGCTTTCTCGAGAAGAACTGGCGCCGCGCCGACCAGGGCATCTGGGAAGTACGCGGCCAAGCGCGCGAATTCACCCACTCGCGGGTGATGGTCTGGGCCGCCTTCGACCGCGCCGTGCGCGGCATCGAAGAGTACGGCCTCGACGGTCCGCTCGACCGTTGGAGGACCCTGCGCGACGAGGTGCGCACCGACATCGAGACTCGCGCTTTTGACGCGAATCGAAATAGCTATGTGCAGTACTGCGGCAGCACCGAAGTGGATGCCTCGCTCCTCGTACTCCCGCAGGTCGGCTTTTGTGCGCCCACCGATCCACGCATGCTCGGCACGGTGGCTGCGATCGAGGCAGACCTCATGCGAGATGGGCTGCTGATGCGCTACCGCACCCACGCCGCGGTGGACGGATTGCCGCCGGGTGAGCATCCGTTTCTGGCCTGTTCCTTCTGGCTGGTCGAGCAATACGCCAAGTCGGGACGACGTGAAGACGCCAATGCGCTCATGAATCGACTGCTCGGCTTCGTGAACGATGTCGGACTGCTCTCCGAGGAGTACGACGTGACCAGCGGGCACCAGATGGGCAACACCCCGCAAGCGCTCTCACACCTGGCACTGGTGCGGGCAGCGGATGCGATTGAGGCTGCTGGCTCGTGATCCCGATCACGACCTCTACAGTTCGCGGTGTTTTGTTGTAGATATTCTTCAGCGGCGGGTGGACGCCGAATTCTAGATTTAAAACCATGACCGACACCGCACGTTCGAGCGCCCCGACAAAGCGCATCATGCCCGCCCGTGATCTTGCCCAGATCGCTATCTTCGCCGCCCTCATCGCGGCGCTCGGCCTGCCGGGACCCCTCAACATCGGGCCGGTGCCGATCACCATGCAGACCCTCGGCGTGATGCTTGCCGGCGCTATTCTCGGCCCGCGCAAGGGAACCCTCGCCGTGCTGTTGTTTCTCGTTCTGACGGCGGTGGGTCTCCCCCTGCTCGCCGGCGCTCGCGGCGGCATCGGCGTCTTCACAGTCAGTCCGGCCGCTGGCTACCTGTACGGCTGGCTGCTCGGTGCCTTCGTCACCGGATACCTCACCGCCCGCCTGCTGCCGAAATACCCGTTTTGGCCCGCTCTCGGCGCCACGATTCTCGGCGGCATCGTCGCCGTCTACATGGTTGGTATTCCCGTCATGGCCCTCAACCTCGGCCTGCCACTCGTGACCACGATCGGCCTGAACCTCGCGTTCATACCCGGAGACCTGATCAAGGTCATCGTGACCGTGCTGGTCGCCCGCCAGGTGCACAAGGCCTACCCTGGCCTCATCGCGAAGGGTCGCCGGCCGGTAGCGTGAGCACCATACGCTTCGACCAGGTCGGGCAGTCATTCGGTGAGCGCAGGGTGCTGCGCAACGTGAATCTCAGCCTGACCGAGCACCGCATCGGTATCGTCGGCGCGAACGGCTCGGGTAAATCCACGCTCGTGCGCATGATCAATGGACTCGTCACTCCAACGAGCGGCACCGTGACGGTGGACGGGCTCGACGTGGCCCGCCATGCTCGCGACGTACGCCGCAAGGTGGGGTTCATTTTCACGAATCCCGACAACCAGATCGTGATGCCCACCGTGCAGGAAGACGTGGCGTTCACCCTGCGTCGACGCGGTCTCTCCCCCGCCGAGATCGCCGAGCGCACGGCGGCCACCCTGGAACAGTTCGGTTTGAGCGAGCACGCCGAGCAACCGGCGCACCGCCTCTCCGGCGGGCAGAAGCAACTGCTCGCCCTCGCCGCCGTTTTGGTGGCACGTCCAGCCACGATCGTTGCCGACGAACCGACGACCCTGCTCGATGCCCGAAATGCCCGGCGCATCGGAGAGCTACTGCACACGCTTCCCCAGCAGGTCATCGTCGTCACCCACCACCTCCACCTGGTCGAAGAATTCGACCGCGTGATCGTGATCGAGGACGGCACGGTCGTCGCTGACGGCGCGCCCGAGCAGTCCCTGGCGGCGTACCGCGCCCTGCTGCAGTGAGCAGCGGCACATGATCGGCCTGTACAGCCCCGGCACCTCGCTCATTCACCGGGCGCCCACCCTGCTCAAGCTGTTTCTGCTCTCGCTCTGCGTCGTTCTGATCGGAATCTCGCCCAATCCGTGGGTCGTCGGCGGCGCGGCGGCCGGCGTCGTGCTTTTGTTTGTGATGGCGCAGGTTCCGGTGCGAGCGGCCATAGCCCAGATCGCCCCGATTCTGCTGATCCTGCTGGTCGCGGTCCCCATCCAGGGATTGCTCTCCGGCTGGATGGTCGCCGCTCTGATGGCTGGCCGTCTGCTCGTGGCAGTGGCCCTCGCCGCCCTGTTCACGATGACCACGACGGTCACCGCCGTGCTCGAAGCGTTCCAGGCCCTGCTGCGACCGTTCCGCCGGTTCATCGACGCCGACCGGGTGGGGTTGCTCGTCGCGCTCACCATTCGCTGCATTCCGTTGGTGAGCGACATCGTGCGCGAGGTGCTCGAGGCCCGCACGGCCCGCGGTACGCGGGGATCGCTCCTGTCGATCGCCGTTCCGGTGGTGGTGCGCTCGCTCTACGCAGCGGATGCCCTGGGTGAGGCCCTGATCGCCCGCGGTCTCGACGACTGACTCTCGCCTGTTCGGTCGCCACGCCGAGGCCTCCACTCAGCCCGTTCTGAAGCGAAGCGTGGCAGAGTAGGATTTTGGGCGTTCGCGCCACCCAGACATTCACCCGATCCGTGCCTGCCTGTCTGCAGCCACGTTCTCGAAAGAGGCCCCGTGTCGAAGATTCCCGCCCTGCTCGCCATCGTTGGCCTGACGCTCGCGCTGACCGCTTGCGGAAGCAGCGATACGCCCCAGCCAACGGATGCCGCTCCCGCGGCCGATGCTGCCTTTGCCGAATGCACCTCCCCGGGCAAGATCTCGGACGCCGTCGATGTGACCGGCGACTTCGGCGGCGTTCCCACCGTGGACTTCGCCGAGCCGCTTGACCCCTCGTCCACCCAGCGCACGGTGGCGATCAAGGGAACCGGCACCACCGAGGCTGGCGGCGGTTCCTTGGTAGCTGCCTCACTCTCGGTGTACAACGGAACCACCGGCGCCGTCGTGCAGGAAACGAAGTACCCGACCGACGGGTCCAGTGAAACCATCACCGTCGGTGATACCTTCCTGCCGGGACTCGTGCGGGCCGTCAACTGTGCCGTTGAAGGCGACCGCATCGTGACGGTCAGTACGACCGAAGACGCCTTCGGCACCACGGGCGCATCCGAGATCGGAATCGCAGCCGGTGACTCGGTTGTCTTCGTCATCGACGTCATCTCGGTTACCAACCTCGCCGACCGTGCCGACGGTGTCGACCAGCCCGCCGTCGACGGTCTTCCCACCGTCACACTCGCCAAGGATGGAGCCCCAACCATCACCATCCCCGACGCGGATGCGCCAACCGAACTGAAGATCGCACCCTTGAAGCTGGGTGACGGAGCCGTGGTCGCCGATGGCGACACCGTATCGGTCGAATACACCGGTGTGATCTGGGCCGGCGGCAAAACCTTCGACTCCTCGTGGACCACGGTCGGACCGGCAACCTTCGCCACCAACCGGGTCGTTCCAGGCTTCGGCGCCGCGCTCGTCGGCCAGACCGTCGGATCCCAGGTGTTGGCGGTCTTGCCACCGGCCGAAGGCTATGGCGAAGCGGGCAACGATCAGGCTGGTATCAGCGGAACAGATACCCTCGTGTTCGTCGTCGACATTGTGGGCACTGCAGCGACTCCCGCCGCCTAACGCGGACGCCCGGCGCGCCGCCCATCGACCTTTCGGTTGGTGGGCGGCGTTTTTTCGTCTACTGACGAGCCGTTCCTGAGTGTCTACCCAGCCGCGCCGGGAGTTGACGTGAGAGTGTGGAGATACGGAACCAACTGCCCGGCAACGTGTCGGGCGTGATCTATCCCATCGAAAGAGGCTATCCACCTGGCATCCACACCCGCCCCCACTATCACGATCAAGCCAACGACCAAGCCGTCGAATATTGACGAGTACGTTGCCGTTCCCGCCGAGCCGCTCGCCAGCGTTGTTGACCTGCTGCGGGCCACGTTCGATCTGGGACTACCGGAAACCGCAACGGAACTGTGGCACGGGCATCCGGTCTGGCTCGACGACGACGTGCCGGTCGCCGGATTCAAGGCCTACCCGACCTTTGTGACCGTGTTGTTCTGGCGCGGCCAGGCCATCACCGATGACTCGGGCAAGCTCAACGCGAGCGGGTCGGCGGAGATGAGCGAGTTCAAGCTGAAAAGCGTCGACGACTTCGACAGCGACCTGTTCGACGGTTGGCTGCGGCAGGTACGCGAGCTCGAAGCCGCGTAGCTCCCAGGGGTGACAATCGCTCAGTCGACCGCGTCGACCGCGAAGAGGGCGGCCTGCTCCGGGGCAAGCAGCGGCGCGGGTAGCCCCACGAGAGCGAGCACCGCCCCGGTCAGCGTCACCGCGCCACCGCCACTGGCAGCATCGGCGACGGTGGTGGAAGCTGCAGTCAGGCCTCCCAACGCGGCATGCCACGCTGGCGGTGTGTCCTGGATTGTGCGCGGAGAGCCGCCGAGTAGCAGGGGCGTCACTCGATAGCGCCGCTCGGGCGCGAGGCCGGGAAATCGCATCCGCTCCGGAACGGCGTCACGCGGGGCTGCGAGGGCCACCTGGGCGAAGAGGGCCGAATCCTGGTCGCGTGAGACGACGCCGTGCAGCACAAGAGCGGGGTCGCTCGGGTCGGCCCGCACGACAACACCGGAGTGCAGCAGAGGGCGCAGCCGTTTGTAGTGCGTGATCCACTCGGTAATCTGCCCGAGCTCCTCGGCGCTCGCACTAACGAGATTCCACTCAATGCCGGCCGCACCGAACAGGGCGGTCGCCAGCCGAAAACTGAGCTCAGAGGTGCGTCCGGTGGTGTGCGCCGTGGCCGCGCCGAGATGCCCGCCGAGGTATTCCGGCGGCACGAGCACGCCCGTATATCGTTGGATCTGCTGTCGCTCGAGTGGGTCGTTGGTATCGCTGGTCCAGACCCGATCGACGCGCTCGAGGATTCCCAGGTCGATCCGGGCTCCCCCCGACGCACAGGACTCGATCTCGATGCCCGGGTGTGTCGCGCGCACCGCATCGATCAGACTGTATAGCGCCGCCGTCTGCCGGTGGGCGGAGCCAGCCAGCAGGTCGCGATTGTGGTCCCACTTCAGGTACGCGATCGGGTACTCCGTGAGCAAAGCGGTGAGGCGGGCGAATACCCAGGCAAAAGCTTCCGGGTGGCTCAGATCGAGCACACGCTGGAACCGCCAGGTCAGCGCCGGTGTTTCGGTGGCCGAGGGTTCCGGGACGCCGCCGAGCACCCACTCCGGGTGCGCACGGGCAACCTCCGAGTCGAGACTCACCATCTCTGGTTCGACCCAGAGGCCGAAATCCAGGCCGGCCGCGTGCACGTGTTCGATCAGCGGATGCAGGCCACTGGGCCACGTCACGGGGTCGACGAACCAGTCGCCGAGGGCACGGCGATCATCCCTACGGCCCGTGAACCAGCCGTCATCGAGGACGAAACGTTCCACGCCGGTCTGCGCCCCGGCATCTGCAAGGCGCGCCAGGGTAGGCAGGTCATGCTCAAAATACACGGCCTCCCAAGTGTTCAGCACGACCGGGCGCGGCGTCCGAATGGTCGACCACGAGCGGATCCACGGATGCAGGCGCGCCGACAGCCCGTCGAGCCCGGCATCCGAGTACACGGCCACGGTCCACGGGGTGCTGTAGCTTGCACCGGCGGCCACACCCAGCTCGCCGGGAGCCAGCAATTCACCGCTTCCGAGCACCGAAAAGCCGAGGGGGCTGTTCTCAGCCCAGGCGCGCTTGTCACCGCTCCAGGCAAGGTGAGTGCACCACACTTCACCCGAACGAAAACCGAATCCGGGCGTACCGGCCACCATGAGATAAGAGTCGTCATGCCCGGGGCGGCCGTGTCGAGACTCGCGGCTCCACACGCCGTGGCCGAGCGTGCTGCGCTGCGGCCGACGCTCGTGAGTCCATAGCCCGGTGAAGTCAAGCAGTTCCCCGGCCCGACCGGGTACCGGCAGTATGACGTCGAGCGAACCCAGTTCGAAGGCTGCGTCGCCGGCGGTGGTACTCGTGTTGGTCACGGTGTGACGCAGCCGAAGCACCCCCTGAACCGAGATTTCAAGGTCGGTGCGCACGGAAATCTGGGCCGCGGCATCCGCCAGCAGGAGCGTCAGGGTCTGGGTTCCTGGCAATGCGAAGCGCCCCGTGGGGCGCTCGCCCGACCGAACGCCTACCAGGCGTAGATCAATGGCCGAGCCGCCCCGGCCGGGCCGGAAACCGCTGATTCCCGGTCGCCCGCTCCACCCCTGCGCGAGGGTGGGCAACAGGGTGAGCCGCAGGGGTACGTCAATCGAGCTTGGCGCGATCGACGGCACGGATGCGTCGGCCAACGTGGTCAGCATGGCGTCGGTCAAATCGCCCAGGTCGGCACCCCAGTGCACGATGACGGGCACGCCCGTGCCGCGGGCATCCAGCACCAGGCTGGTGCCCGCGGCACGGAGGTAGGGAATCGACACAGTGGAGCTGATGCTACTTGTTGACCGGGATCGACTGTGCCTGGAGGGCGTCGATCGTGCTCTGCTGGGCGCTCGTGAGAGCACTCACCAGCGTGCCGTTGCCGGTGACTGCACCCTTGAAACCGTCGGAGGTGTCGTTATAGACCTGCGTCATGGTCGGGCCCCAGATGAAGTCGGGCGATACCTGGGCGGACGCCTCGGCGAACACATCGTAGATGGCCTGGCCGCCATAGAATTCGACACCTTCCTTCAAAACCGGCAGTTCCAGGCCACTCTTGGCGGCCGGGTATAGGTTGGCCGATTTGTTCAGCATCGTGAGCGCCTCATCAGAGGTGTTCAGCCAGAGCGCGAACTGTGCAGCCTCGTAGGGGTGCTCGGAGCCTTTGAACACCGCGGTGGACGAGCCACCCCAGTTACCAGCGGCGCTCTCGCCATCGGCCCATTGCGGGGAGAGTGCTACGGACCAGTTGCCGGCGGTGTCTGGAGCACCGCTGGCGATGGAGTTCGCACCCCAGGCCGCCGAGTTCCAGGTCCAGTTGGATCCGGTGTTGTAGGCGTTATTCCACTCATCGGTCCACGGCGGGTTGGTCGAAACGAGATCGCGGTCGATCAGGTCCTGCCAGTAGTCGGCAACCTTGACCGACTCCGGGCTGGTCAGGTCGATGGTCCAGTTGTCACCGTCGTTCTCGAACCAGGTTCCGCCGGCCTGCCAGACGAATCCGGCAAACTGGTTGATGTCGCTCTGCGAGAAGTTGGTGATGTACCCGCCGGTGGCGCGCACGGCCTCCGCTGCAACGGCGAACTCTTCCCACGTGGTGGGGATCGCAATGTTGTTGGCCGCGAAGAGATCGGCGCGGTAGAACATCGCCATGGGGCCGGCATCCTGCGGGACCGCATAGACGGCGTCCGCTTCGCCGAAGTTGACTTGACCCCAGGTCCAGTCCACGAAGTCGTCCTGGGCAGCGAGGACACCCGCGCAGGAAGCGAGGTTGGTCAGGCCGTCCTGCACGCGGAAGTTGGGGAGGGCGTCGTATTCGATCTGGCCGAGGTCGGGCGCGTTGCCGGCCTTGAGCTGGTTGAAAAAGTTCTGGTAGGTGCCACCGTTTCCGTTCGGGCCGGTCTGCACCTTCACCTGAATGTCGGGGTTTTCATCGTTCCAGATCTTGACGACTTCCTCGATCCCCGGTATCCAGGTCGTAAAAGTCAGGTCGACCTTGCCGTCCGAGGGTGCACAGGGTGCGGCGTCGCCGCCGTCCTGTGTGGTCGAGCCTGACGCGCAGCCGGCCAGCACGACCGTGGCTGCGGTGAGCAAAGCGACGGTGACTGCTCTCTTCGTGATACGCATTGTCCTTCTTTTCTCTTGGTGGAGGGAATGAGCCGACTGGAATATCCGGCCGGGGTGGTGTGGCTGGGGTGGTTATTTCACGGAACCGGCGCTGAGGCCGCTGCGCCAAAAGCGCTGGAGCAGCAGGAAGATGATGATCAGCGGGATGATCGACAGCAGCGCGCCGATCAGCACGTAGTCGCGCAGCACGGGGATCTGGTTGACCTGCGAGTTCCAGGCGTAGAGGCCGAGCGTGACCGGGAACAGGGTTTCGTCGCGCAGCATGATCAGCGGCAGGAAGAAGTTGTTCCAGATGGCGACGAACTGGAAGAGGAAGACCGTGACCAGGGCGGGCACCATCATCCGCACCGAGACGGTGAAAAAGGTACGCAATTCGCCGGCGCCGTCGAGGCGGGCGGCCTCGATCAGTTCGTCGGGCACGCTGGCCGAAGCGTAGATGCGGGCGAGGTAGACCCCGAACGGGCTGACCAGGCTGGGCAGGAACACCGACCAGAACGTGTTCGTCAGGCTGATCTGGCTGAAGATCAGGAACAGCGGCAACGCCAGCGCCGTCGCGGGCACGAGAACCCCGCCGAGCACGACGTTGAAGATCAGTTCACGGCCCGGAAAATTGTACTTGGCCAGGGCGTACCCGCACATACCGGCGATGAGCGTACCCACGAGGGCGCCGCCACCGGCGTATAGCGCGCTGTTGAGCATCCACTTGAGGTAGACGCCGTCACGGTAGGCCACCAGGTTTGCCATGTTCTCGAACAGGGAGAAGTCGGCGAACCAGAGCGGGTTCGTGCTGTTGAACTGGGAGCGGTTCTTCGAGGCCGCGACCAGCAGCCACCAGATCGGAACCAGAAAGTAGAGCGTGAACACGCCCATGACGACCATGGCGCTGACCCGGGCGAACGGGCTCTCGCGCTGCGCGCGCGGCGTTTTACCCTCCAGGGAACGGATGCCGCGTGCCGGCTTGCCGTCAGTGGTGGTGCTCAGGGTGCTCACTTGGCTTCCTTCCGTTGGGTGAACTTCAGGAATGTGAACGACAGGATGAACGTCGCAAGGGCCAGCACTACGGAGAACGCCGCGGCCAGGTTGAAGTTTGGGATAGATGAGGTGGAGTAGACCGTCAGGTTCGGGGTGAACGTGCTGGTGACGGCCGAGCTGAAGCTGCGGAATACCTGGGGTTCGGCCAGCAGTTGCAGGGTGCCGATGATCGAGAAGATCGCGGTCAGGATGATGGCCGGCATGATCAGCGGGATCTTCACCGACCAGGCGATGCGGAGCTGGCCGGCGCCGTCGAGGCGGGCGGCTTCGTAGAGTTCAGCCGGGATTGCCAGCAGTGCCGAGTAGATGATGAGCATGTTGTAGCCCACGAATACCCAGGTGACGACGTTGGCGATGGCCCAGAGCACGAGGTCCGCCGAGAGAAAGTTGATGTTCTCGGTGACGGCACTGAACGGTGACAGGTTGGGTGAGTAGAGGTAGCCCCACATGATCGCGGCGATGACGCCGGGCACCGCGTAGGGAACAAAGAAAGCCAGCCGAAAGAACTTCTTGCCGCGCACGAGCGGCGAGTCCAGCAGCAGGGCGAACAGCAGCGCGAGTCCGAGCATGATCGGCACCTGCACGGCGCCGAAGGCGAGCACCCGGCCAATCGACGCCCAGAACGGCCCGTTCTGGAAGACCAGGATGTACTGGGTAAGTCCGCCGAAGACCTGGGTGGCTTGGCCGAAGGTGCCCTCACGCTCGATCACGAGCAGTGACTGGTAGATCGCATAACCGATCGGCACCAGGTAGAACAAGGCGAACAGCGCGCCGAACGGGAGCACGAACGCGAGGATCGCTCCTTTGTGCTGCACGCGGGGCTTCGCTCCGGCGGCCTTGGCGGGCTGAGTGGCACGGGGCTTTCGGGCGGCGCTGCCCGGGGTATCCGTCAAAGGAACGACAGGTGCGCTCATGATGCGGGGTCCTCTCTGATCACGCGGACGGCTCCGGCCGGCACGTGCACGATTCGACCGACGGGTGCGTCGGTGACGAGTTCGTGGCCGGAGGCCGGAAGCTCAACGTCGCCGTGACCGTGATTGATGATGAACAGGTAGCTGCCGGTGGAGTTCACTCGGCGAACGACCTCGATGGTTCCCGCGCTCTCCGGGCCAACCGCGGTGACGCGTGCCTCCTCGGCAATCGTGCGCACGAGGTCCCTCAGGGCACCGGCCTCCAGCGCGGTCGCAACGTACCAGGCGGTGCCGCCTCCGTGCCCGTTGCGGGTGATGGCAGGGATGCCGGGCAGCGGCCCGTCAACATAGCGCGCCATCACCTCGGCGGTGTCGACCCGCAGGCGTTCGCTCCAGAGGCTCGCGCACGCGCCGGAGTCGAGGGTCAGAACGTGGCCGGGCAGCAGCGGGGCAAATTCTTCCACCGTGATGCCGAGGATCTCGCGGAACGCGCCGGGGTAGCCTCCGGTGCGCACCCGGTCGTCTTCGTCGACGATGCCGCTGAAAAAAGTGATCAGGGCGTGGCCGCCGGCGGCGACATAGGAACCCAGGTTTTGGGCCTGCGCGTCAGAGACCAGGTAGAGGCACGGGGCGACGACGAGGCGGTACGCGGAGAGGTCGGCGTCTGGCGAGACGATGTCGACCGTGACGCCGAGTTGGTGCAGGGCCGTGTAGGCGGCGTGCACCTGGTCGAGATAGCGCACCGCGTGGGAGGGACGGGATTCTCCGTCGCCGGCCCACCAGGCTTCCCAGCTGAAGATGATCGCGGCATCCGCGACGACCCGGCTGCCGGCGACCTCGGCGAGACGATCAAGGGTCGCCCCCAGGGCTACGACCTCGCGCCAGAGCACGGTGTCGGTACCGGCGTGGGGTACCAGGGCGGAGTGGAACTTCTCCGACCCCTGCAGGGAGGCGCGCCACTGGAAGAAGCAGATGCCGTCCGCGCCGCGGGCGACGTGGGCGAGGGAATTGCGAGTCATCTCGCCGGGCACCTTGGCCAGGTTATGCGGCTGCCAGTTGACGGCGCCGGTGGCCTGTTCCATGAGCAGCCAGGGCTCCCCCTGGGCGAGCCCACGGGTGAGGTCAGCGGCGAAAGCGAGTTCGAGGGCTGGATCGGCGAGGCGATGGTCGAGGTAGTGGTCATTGGCGATGATGTCCATATCGCCGGCCCAAGACCAGTAGTCGAGGTTGCGGATGTGCGCGGTGACCATGAAATTGGTGGTCACAGCCACGTTCGAGTGGCGGCGCAGCACCTCGGCCTCAAGGCGGTAGTAGTCGAGCAATTCGGCCGAGCTGAACCGGTGGAAGTCGAGCACCTGGCCGGGGTTCCTGCTGGACAGCGTGAGCCGCGGGGTAAGGATCTCGGCCCACTGGCCGTAGCGCTGGCTCCAGAACGACGTACCCCAGGCGGCGTTGAGAGCGTCAATCGTGCCGTAGCGCGCCTGCAGCCAACGGCGAAACGCAGCCGCGGTGTCATCGCAGTAGCACAGCGCGTTGTGGCAGCCCAGTTCGTTGGACACGTGCCAGAGGGCGACGGCCGGGTGGTGGCCGTACCGCTCGGCGACCTTCTCCACCAGGGCAAGCGCGTGCTCACGAAACACGGCCGAACTCGGACACCAGGCCTGGCGGCCGCCCGGGAAGCGGGTGGTGCCGTCTGCGGTGACCGGGAGCATCTCGGGGTGGAGCGTGGTCAGCCACGGCGGCGGCGAAGAGGTGCCGGTGCCGAGATTGACCCGGATGCCATTGGCGTGCAAGAGGTCGAGGATCGTGTCGAGGGTGGCAAAGTCGTATTCGCCCGCCCGCGGTTCGAGGTGGGACCAGCCAAAGATGTTGATGGCGACGAGGTCAACGCCGGCCTCGCGCATCAGGCGCACGTCGTCGGTCCACGTCTCGGGACCCCACTGCTCGGGATTGTAGTCGCAGCCGTAGGCGATGCCCTCGTGCACGAACGGGGTGACCGTGGCCGTCTCGTTCGAAGTGGCTACTCGCGAGTTCATGCGCTCCCTGACTGTGGCGTGCAAGCCGTATTGGCGACACACTGTTGACTGCTCTGTGAACGTACACAGACTAAGTATCTTCCGCCGGTCCTGTCAAGCGCGGCGTTCGTTCGGGAGCGTTATGGTTATCAGATGGTGACAATCCCATCTCGACGCAAACGCGCGACGATCCACGATGTCGCTGTGGAGGCCGGCGTGTCCCGCGGCACGGTCAGCCGGGTCGTGAACAACGAGCCCTACGTCTCGGCTTCATCCCGGACCGCCATCGAAGCCGCCATCGAGAAGGTCGGCTATGTACCGAACAACGCCGCGCGCAGCCTGGTCATGCAGCGCTCGGAAGCGGTCGGCTTCATCGTGCACGAGCCACACTCGCTATTTCTGGATGACCCCAACATCGGCGGCATCCTGCTCGGGGCCAACACCGTGCTCTCCCGCTCGGACTACCAGATGGTCAGCCTCGTCATCGACTCCCAGCGCGACACCGACCGCGTCGCCCGCTACCTCAGCGGTGGTTTCGTCGACGGGGTCATCATCGTATCCGCCCGCCAAGAAGACCCCATCACCCGAGTCATCGAGAAGCTGCGCCTTCCGGCCGCTTTCGTGGGACATCCGCCAGAGCAGAGCCCTCTGCCGTTCGTCGGAATCGACAACCGGGCATCGGCGCGCGCGATCACCGAACGCCTCATGCAGACCGGACGCCAGCACATCGGCATGGTTGCCGCCGCACTCGATCGCGATTCCGGCGCGGACCGCCTGGCCGGCTTTACGGATGCCCTGGGCGACCGTTTCGACCCGGCTCTCGTTGCCCGCGTACCGCTTTACACCTTTACCGATGGGGTGCAGGGCATGCGCGCACTGCTCGAACGCGACCCACTGATTGACGGGGTGTTCGCGGCTTCTGACGCCGTGGCTGCCGGAGCCCTCGAAGCGCTCCGCCAGGCCGGGCGCAGCGTGCCCGGTGACGTCGGCATCGTCGGATTTGACGACAGTTCCTGGGCGCTGCGCACCCAGCCACACCTTTCGACCGTGCACCAGCCAGCCTTCGGCCTGGGCGAGCGAGCAGCCGAGTGCGTGCTCGGCCAGCTGCGCGGTGAAGAGCAACCGGCCGACGGCATCCTTCTCGAGACACCTATTGTCTGGCGCGACTCCGCTTAGGCGACAAACGTTGGGGATTCCGCACCCGGCGTGGCTGACACCACCTCCGCTGTACCGATAGTCGCTCCGGTGAACTCCATGAAAACCTGATGGCTGACCACGGCGACGTTACATCAAAATCATGTACCTATCGACAGTTCTACTCCACGACAATACGCAGAACGGCCCGCGTCCCAGGACGCGGGCCGTTCTGCGTATAGAACCCGTGACTAGCTGGTGAGGCCGTCCACGTACTCCTGGTTGTCTTCGATCCACTGGGCGACGATCGGGGCATAGTCCGAGCCCTCGTAGTCGACGAACATGGCTTCTTCGAGGGTGTACAGAGTTTCGAGGTCCATCTCGAAGCCTTCGATCCAGCCGCTGGCTTGGGGGAACTTCTCCGAGAAGTCGGCGCTGCCGAAGGAGTGCAGGCTCTCGACGGACTCGAGGGTGCCCTCGGGGTCTTCGAGGTTCTTGATCGGGAACGAACCGTAAGCCCAGTGCGGCTCCCAGAGGGTCACGACGACGTTCTCGCCGGCATCCGTTGCTGCCTTGAGTTCGGTCAGCATGGCCGCCGTCGACGACGTGGTGAATTCCATGCCCTCAAGGCCGTAGCTGGGAATAACGCGGTCTTCGGTCGCGGCGGTCAGGCCGGCGCCGGCTTCGATGCCCACGATCTGGTTGCCGAACAGGTCAGCGTTCTCGGCCAGCTCGGCGAGCGAGTCGATCGGGGCGTCCGCGTTCACCGCGATGGTGAGCTTGGATTCGTTGTTCCAGGCGCCCAGGTCAGTGATCTCGTCGCCATAGGTCTCCAGGTACTCGCCGTGCGTGTCGGGCAGCCAGATATCCATGGTGAGGTCGTAGTCACCAGTGGAGAGGCCCTCGTAGACGGGAGCGACGCCGGCGTACTCGAGTTCGACGTTGTAACCCTTCTCGTCGAGAATGGCTTTCCACAGCTCGGAGACCGCGACGCCTTCATCCCAGCCGTTGAACACGGCGAGGGTGACGTTCTTCTGGTCGTCGTTGCCGTTGCCGACCGTGTCGACCTCGGTTTCGGCGGCACAGCCCGCTAGGGCGAGGAGCGAAACCGCTCCAAGGGCAATAAGGGGTGTTGAACGAATTTTCATGCGTCTTCCTTTCGTGCCACCCGCTGCGGGTGACTGGGGATTGACTCGTGGTGCGTGCGCCAGCTCACGTGGAGCCGGCACACATGGAACGAATGCCGGGCATCCGTTGGGAGGAGGGGCTCGGAATGACCAGGTCAGACGAGAGCCGATGCTGGTACTTTTGCCGGCTGTGCTGCAGAGTTCGCAGCCGCGCGACTGGCCTTGCGGGCAGCGAGCATGCGTCCGAGCGGGGTGCTGCCATTGCCGAGCGCGGCGGTGACACGGTCCAGGAAGATCGCCAGGATGACCACGGCGAAACCGGCTTCAAAACCGAGGGCGACGTCGAGGCGCGACAGGGCGGCCACAATCTCACCACCGAGAGCACCGGCGCCGACCATGCCGGCTATGACGACCATAGAGAGCGCCAGCATGATGACCTGGTTGATGCCGGCCATGATCGTCGGCGTTGCCAACGGCAACTGAATCTGCCTGAGGATACGCCACGGGCTCGCGCCGAAGGCCTGGCCGGCCTCGACTACCTCTTTGTCGACGCCGCGGATTCCGAGTTCGGTAAGCCGCACACCGGGCGCCATGGCAAAGATGATCGTAGCCACGATGCCGGGAACCTCGCCGACCCGAAACAGGATGAGGGCCGGAACCAGGTAGACGAACGCCGGCATAGTCTGCAGAAAGTCCAGCATCGGCCGGATGGCACTCGAGGCGACAGAAGACTTGGCGGCGAGAACACCGAGCGGAACACTCAGCCCGATGGCGATGATGCTGGCCACGAGAACGAGCGCGAGGGTGGCCATCGCGTTCTCCCACTGATTGACGCCGAGAATGAGCCCGAGGCCGATCACGGTTCCCACGGCAAACTTCCAGCCGCGAACGGCAAAGCCGATGGCCGCCGCAATCGCGATGATCACATAAAATGGCGGCGCGACGAGCACGAACACGACGCCTTCGAAGGCACCGTCAACAATCAGGCGAATGAAATCAAAAACAAACCCGAAAGTAACCGTGATCCAGTCGATAAAGGATTCGATCACGGCGCCAAGGGGAATACGGAAGTCGTTCACGCTTCGGCTCCGTCCAGCGCGGTGTCGCGCAAAATATCGGTAATAACATTGACCGGAATAGTCGCCGGTGGGTGGATCACCGGCAGTTCGCCGGTGCTCGTGGTGACGTTGCCAATTGCCGCGAGCAGGGTCACGCGCGGAATGACGCCGAGCAGGCGATTCTTCGAGTCGATGACCGCAATGGGCAGGTCGCTGCCGACGGAAGGCTCGACGAGATCGACCAGAGCAGTGTCGGGCGCAACGGTGGTTGCATCGTCGCGAATGATTGTTCGCAGGTCGGCTTCCCCGGCCTTGACCATTTTGAGGACGTCGCGGTCGCGCACGATTCCGGCGAAGCTGCGGTCCCGGTTGAGCACGAAGGTGACGGATGTCTGCAGGTCACGCATCGTACGCAGCGCCGCCCGGGGGCCGGCCGTCTTGGTGACGACGGCACGCACCGGTTCCATCACGCTCGCGGCGGTGAGAACTCGCGCTCGGTCGACATCCTGCACGAACTGGGCGACGTAGTCGTTGGCCGGGTCGGTGAGGATCTCCTCGGGCGTGCCGATCTGCACGATGCGACCATCGCGCATGACGGCGATACGATCGCCGAGAAACATGGCCTCGTTCAGGTCGTGGGTGATGAAAATGATCGTCTTGCCGAGGGCGGCCTGCAGCTCGATGAGCTGCTCCTGCATTTCGCGGCGAATGAGCGGGTCGAGGGCCGAGAAGGCCTCGTCCATGAGCAGCACGTCGGTGTCTGCCGCAAGGGCACGACCGAGGCCCACCCGCTGCTGCATTCCACCGGACAACTCGGAGGGCAGGTTGTCGGCCCAGCCGGCGAGGCCGACCAGGTCGATGATCGTTTGGGCCTTGGCGAGGCGTTCCGTGCGACCCATACCCTGGATTTCAAGGCCGTAGGCGACGTTGTCGATGACGGTACGGTGCGGCAGCAGGGCGAAATGTTGGAACACCATGGAGATGTTCTTGCGGCGCACGTCGCGCAGTTCCTTGGCGGACACGCGCGTGATGTCGGTGCCACCGACGGTGACGGCGCCAGAGGTGGTCTCCCACAGGCCGTTGAGCATGCGAATGAGGGTCGACTTACCCGACCCGGACAGGCCCATGACGACGAAGATTTCGCCTGTTCTAACCTCGAAGGAGGCGTCGATGACGGCGGCCACGCCGAGAGACGAGATTTCTGCGCGGCTCTTTCCGGCTTTGAGCTTCTTGACGATTTCGTGCGGGCGGCGCCCGAAGGCTTTGTAAAGGCGATCTGCTTTGACGGCTATGGATTCTGGACGAGGAATACTGTCGGTCACGCGTTCTCCGGTGCACGCCCCCGTAGCCGATCTCACGGTCTACGCAGCGCTGTGCTTTCGTGTCGGACGGGTAGGCACTGAGCGGCCCGGACGCGAAAATCAGCGTGGGCTGGAGCGATCATGGGATCACGTCCGTCGGCGCCTCACCATACGCATGCGACCGTTCCATCTCAAATGGTGGCTACGCGTGCGCGTCCTGGTGAAGGGTTGTAAGACCGTGCATGAGCCTAACAGACCGACTTTTCGGTGGGCCGAAAGATTGCATAAAAGAGAGGTGTCGCCCGGGAGGACTTCTCCGGACGACACCCCTAGCGCGAGTCGAACACTCGCGATTTATGCTTAAGCGCGTTCCAAAACCTTGGACTGCGCGGCCTGCTCGGTGGTGCGCTGGCTCTCCGCCGCGCTCACGTGACCGTGCGTGAGCATGGTGCGCTCGTCGAACGGTTCGAGCTTGTCGAGCACTCGGTCAAGCTGCACCCGGTCGAGTTCCTTGGTCCAGGAACCGATCATGACCGTTGCCACGGCATTGCCGGTGAAGTTGGTCAGCGCGCGAGCTTCAGACATGAAGCGGTCGATGCCAACGATGAAGCCGACACCGCCGACGAGTTGCGGGGCGTGGGCCTGCAGGCCAGCGGCGAGGGTGGCGAGGCCGGCGCCGGAGACTCCGGCGGCGCCCTTGCTCGCGATGATCATGAAGGCGAGCAGCCCGATCTGCTCGCCGAGGGCGAGGGGCTGGCCGAGTGCGTTGGCGATGAACAGCGACGCCATGGTGAGGTAGATCGCGGTGCCGTCGAGGTTGAACGAGTAACCGGTGGGCACGGTGACACCGACGACGGGCTTGGAGACGCCAAGGTGTTCCATCTTGGCGATCAGTCGCGGCAGCGCGGCTTCGGACGACGAGGTCGACACGATCAGCAGGTATTCCCGGCCGAGGTAGCGCATGAGCTTGAACAGGTTCACACCCGTGACCAGTTTGAGCAGGCCGCCCAGGATGACCACGATGAAGATGATGCAGGTGATGTAGAAAGCGACCATGAGCGTGAACAAGCTGATCACGGCCTGGATACCGGTGGCACCGACGACCGCGGCGATCGCACCGAACGCACCGATCGGGGCAAGCCACATGACCATGATCAGAATGCGGAAGACCAGGGCCTGCACGTGTGCGATTCCCTCGAGAATCGGTTTACCGGCCGGGCCCATGCGCTGCAGCGCGAAGCCGGCGATAAGTGCCACGAGCAGCGTCTGCAGAATGTTGCCGCTGGTCAGCGACGAGAACAGGGTGGCGGGCACGATCCCGAGCAGGAACGACTTGGTGTCGGCCGATTCGGTCGCCTCGTAGGTGGCATCCGTCAAGTCGATGCCCTCGCCCGGGTGAATCATGTTGCCAACGACCAGGCCGATTCCGAGTGCAAAGGTGGACATGATCAGAAAGTAGCCGAGGGCCAGGCCACCGATCTTGCCGACGGTGGCAGCCTTGGCGATCGAGCCGATGCCGAGAATGATCGTGCAGAAGATGATCGGAGCGATCATCATCTTGATCAGGGCGATGAACAGATCTCCGAGCGGCTTGAGCGAGACCGCGAAACCCTCCGGTCCGCCCCAGACCAAGCCGACGACGATACCCAGAATAACCGCGATGATGACGGCCATGTAGAGGTAGTGGGATGAGTCGATTCTCTTCTTAGGCTTACCGGATTTGTTAAGTTTGGTTCGGGTTGATGGCGTCGATGCCATGTCAGACTCCTATGTCTAGGCTTAACCTGGCCCAGCACGGGCTCCGGTCGGTGCAATTCGTTCCACACTGGCCGATACAGCGCACTCGCGCACGGTTACGGTCATATTGTTCACGAGCTCACGAAAGAGGCAGGCAGTGCGTAAGGAATGGAGCATCGCCCGGCGGCTCTTTTTCGCGCACGCACTGTTCATCGTTGTGCTCACGGTCTTCGTCGGAACGGCCTTCTTCGTCGACGCGCGTGACCGCGGCTATATCGAGACGGGCAACCGGATGCTCGCGGTCGCCACCGCCATCGCCGACAGTCCGCTCGTGCTCGCGGCCAGCGAGTCGGCCGATCCGAGCGAATCGCTTCAGCCATACGCGCTCGAGCTGAGCGCCGACGCGGGGCTCGATTTCATCACGATCATGGCTCCAAACCGCACCCGCTGGACGCACCCCACCGACACCGAGATCGGCAAGAAATACATCGGCGCCATCGAGCCGGCTCTGTCCGGAACCTCCTTCACCGAAATCAGTACGGGAACGCTCGGGCCATCCGTTCGTGCCGTGGTGCCGGTAACGGATGCCGACGGCACCGTGCGCTCGCTCGTCGCGGTGGGCACCACGACGAGCAACATCACGATCGCCGTGAACGCCCGGTTGCCCTCTGTGCTCGGTCTGGCTCTCGGGCTGCTCGCCTCGGGTTCGGTGGTGACCTGGCTGATCGGGCGCTATCTGCGCCGGGTGACCCTGGGCTGGGGACCGGAGCGTCTCGCGCAACTCTTCGTCTATTACGATTCGGTACTGCACTCGGTGCGTGAGGGGCTTGTGCTGGTCGACCTGCGCGGCGATCTCGTTCTGTACAACGATCAGGCCGCGCGCCTGCTCGGCATTCCGCCGCGGCCGGCTGCGGGCAGCGACGAGCGGCCGCCCACCCTCACCGAATTGAGTCTGCCGCCGAGCCTCGGCGAGTTGCTGCGGAGCGGCCGCACCGCGCTCGATGAGATTCATGTCACCGGCACGCGGGTGCTCGTGGTCAGCCAGGAACCCGCCATAGCCTCATCAACCTCGGCGACTGGGCCCCGGGCAACCCCGATGGGATTCGTGGCGACGATTCGTGATCACACCGACCTGCAAAACCTCGGCAGCGAGTTGCAGTCAATGCGCACACTCTCGGACGCGCTGCGGGCGCAGACCCACGAGCATTCCAATCGATTGCATACGATCGTCTCCCTGATGGAGCTCGGCCGTACCGATCAGGCTCTCGAATTCGCCACGAAAGATCTCGAGTTGAGCCAGCAGCTCGCCGATGAGATGGTCGGTTCGGTGGACGAACCGGTGATCAGCGCCCTGATCATGGGCAAATCGGCGCAGGCCAATGAGTTGGGAATCGCCCTGACCGTCACGGCATCCGGCACCCTCACCCGGTCCGGGCTGTCGATTCAGGACCTGGTGACCGTGCTCGGCAATCTGGTCGACAATGCCCTCGACGCGGCGGCCGCCGGCCCGGACCCTCGTCGTGTCTCTGTCACGGTGTCATCTACCGAGCAGGCCGTCGTGATCGAGGTCGCCGACAGCGGCGATGGCGTGAGTCCCGACATTATCGACGATGTGCTTCGACTCGGTTTCAGCACCAAAAATTCCGGCCTCACGCAAGCGGACCTGCCGGCTGCGGGCGGTCACGAAACAGGCATCACGCTGCCGAGCCGATCGAGCGGCGGCCGTGGTCTCGGCCTGGCTTTAGTGCGGCAGGCGGTGACCCGCCTCGGCGGCACGCTCACCATCGGGCGGCGCGAGGGCGCCGTCTTCACCGTGACGATTCCGGCCGAAACGCATTCGGACCTGACCCGGGTGGAGATCCATCATGGCTGAGGCCGCGCTCCCGGTCATTCGCGTGCTCGTCGTCGAAGACGAGCCGCTCGCCGCCGAGGCTCATGCCGTCTATGTGGGGCGACTGGCCGGCTTCGAGCTGGCCGGCACGGCAAGCACCGGGCAGGACGCGTTTCGTCGCGTCGCAGCGGCTTCCTCGGCCGGAACGCCGATCGACCTTGTGCTGATGGACATGAACCTGCCCGACGGCCATGGGCTCGACGTGAGTCGGCGCATCCGTTCAGCCGGCCTCGCCACAGACATTATCGCCATCACCGCGGTGCGCGACCTTGACAACGTGCGCGGAGCCATCGCGGCCGGAGTCGTGCAGTATCTGATCAAGCCGTTCACCTATTCGACCTTCGCTACGAAATTGTCGAGTTACCGGGACTTTCGTGCGGAACTGCACGGGCAGGCATCCGTCGTGACGCAGTCGGCAGTCGATCACGCCTTTGCGAGCCTGCGCGCGCCGACCGACATTCCCCGGCCCAAGGGGCTGGCAGAATCGACCCTGAACCCGGTGGTCAGGTACCTGCAGGCGCAGGCCAGGCCCGTGTCGGCGAGTGAGCTGATGGAGCCGCTCGGACTCTCGCGCGTGACGGCACGGCGCTACCTGGAGTATCTCGCTGACTCCGGCCTGGTGCTGCGCGCTCCCCGTTACGGCACGCCGGGACGGCCCGAGAACGAGTACAGCTGGAAGCCGGGTCGTTAGCGGGCGTTCAGCGGTTCGTGAAGACCGCAGGCCGCTTCTCGACGAAGGCGGCCATGCCCTCGCTCTGGTCATCGGTGGCGAACACCGAGTGAAACAGGCGACGTTCCAAGTGGACGCCGTTGCTGAGCAGCGACTCGTATGCCGCGTTGACGACCTCCTTGGCGAGCATGGCGATCGGCGCCGATTTCGCGGCGATGTCGGTGGCGGTGGCGAGTGCGTCGGTCATGAGGTCGGCAACCGGCACGATGCGGGCGACGAGGCCGGCCCGTTCGGCTTCGACCGCGCCGATGGTGCGGCCGGTGAGGATCATCTCCATCGCCTTGGCCTTGCCGACTGCGCGGGTGAGACGCTGGGACCCGCCCATGCCCGGGATGACGCCGAGCTTGATCTCGGGCTGGCCGAAGGTGGCCGTGTCGGAGGCGATGATGAAGTCGCAGATCAGGGCCAGTTCGCAGCCGCCGCCGAGGGCGTGGCCGGAGACGGCGGCGATAACCGGCGTGCGCACGGCCGCGAGTCGGTCCCAGCCGGCAAACCAGTCCGCGAGATACATATCCATATAGGTCATCGTCGACATCTCCTTGATGTCGGCGCCGGCTGCGAAGGCGCGTTCCGAACCGGTGATGATGATCGCACCGATCTCGGGGTCGGCATCGAGCCGGGTGGCGGCACCGACGACGTCCTGCATGGTGGCGAAGTCCAGGGCGTTGAGCGCCTTCGGACGGTTCAGGGTGATGACGCCGACGCGGCCGTGGCGCTCGAGCAGAATGTTGTCGTAGGTATCCGATTGTGCAGTGGTTGGGGTGCTATCGCTCACGTGGTGGCCTTTCATTCGGTGGTCGGTGTCGGTTCGAAGTCGCGCGGGCGCGGCAAGCGCAGCTCGCGGTCGCCTAGCGGCGCAAAGTGGGCGTGCACGTCAGTGTCACTGACAGCGTCCAGGGTGCTCGGCTGCCACCGGGGAGTGCGGTCCTTGTCGATGACCTGCGCACGAATGCCCTCGATCACGTCGTGCCCGGCCACCATGCGCAGGGACACCCGGTATTCCTGTTCGAGCACCTCTTCAAGGGTGCCGAGGTTCCGCGCGCGGCGGAGCGACTCCAGAGTGACCGTGACGGCGGTCGGCGACTTGGCCAGAATCGCGGTGGCTGCTGCGCGGGCAGCCGCCACGGATGATTTCTGCAGCCGGTCGATAATCACGGGCAGGTCGTCACCGGCGTAGCACTCGTCGATCCAAGGCCTCTCGCCCAGGAGCGGCCCGGGGGGCACGACCGTCGCGGCGTGCTCGGCGATGGCGTCGGCAGCGGACATCCGTTTGAGGGCGTCGACTAGACAATCGAGCCGAGCCGAGTCGACGAAGCTGTCGGCGAGGCCAAGCGTGATCGCATCGGCGCCGGTCATGGTCGCGGCGGTGAGGGCGAGGTGAGTGCCGAGCTCACCGGGTATGCGCGAGTAGAGGTAGCTTCCGCCGACGTCGGGCACGAAGCCGATGGTGGTCTCGGGCATACCGAGTCGGGTGCGTTCGGTCACGACGCGGTAGGAGGCGTGACCGGAGAGCCCGACTCCCCCGCCGAGCACGATGCGGTCCATCAGGGCGACGAATGGTTTGGGGTACCGCTTGATCTGCGCGTTGAGCGTGTACTCATCTGCCCAGAATCGATCGTTCTCGTGGGGGTCACCGCCGAAAGCGGTGCGGGCGTCACGGTAGATCGAGACGATGTCGCCGCCGGCGCAGAGAGCACGATCTCCGCTTCCGGTAAGCAAAACGGTGTGCACAGCGGGATCGTCGGCCCACTCCGTGAGGGCTTTGGCGATAGCGCGGATCATGCCGTGCGTCAGCGCGTTGAGCGCCTGTGGCCGGTTCAGGATGATGCGGGCGAGCGATCCATCGCGCTGCAGCAGCACTTCGCCGTCGCCATCAGGGGGTGCGACCGCGCCGACACCCGGCTCTACTCTCGTGCTCTCGCCCGAGATGCTGTTGATCGAATCCGTGCGGGGCATAGAAGACCTTTCCGCGTCGATGCGGTTGAGTAGGGGTGAACGTGAGCCAGTCTAGCGACGTGAATTTTCTGGTCTGCGAGCATTCGAGAAACTGATGCCGGGCTCCGTCCTTTCGCTTATGAACAATCAGGAAGCGAATCGCCCGTTAGACGGCCCCTTCAAGAAACGGTCGATGATGCCCGGCATGAATCCCGACACGACCTCCCCGAACTGTCGCCCTGAGCGACCGGCTCACGTAGTCTCTCTACCACCGTTAGAGAAGAGAACGTCTTCCCTGAACGTCCGAATGCGGCCCGTTATTGACTGAAAGCAGCAAAAATGGATGTTTCGCCCCTCGCTTGGATCTTGACCATCGCGGCTATCGTCGCGCTCCTTGCTTTCGACTACGTCTTTCACGTACGGAAGGCGCATGCTCCGACTCTGAAGGAAGCTGCGATCTGGTCCTCGCTTTACGTGGGGATTGCCATCATCTTCGGGCTGGGCGTTCTCATCGTGGGCGGTGCCACGCCGGGTGCGGAGTATTTCGCTGGCTACATCACCGAAAAAGCGCTGTCGGTCGACAATCTCTTTGTCTTTCTCATCATCATGACGAGTTTTCGAGTCCCGCGCGAAGACCAACAAAAGGTGTTGCTGTTCGGCATCACTTTTTCGCTTATCGCCCGTACCGGATTCATCTTCCTGGGCGCAGCGCTGATCAATTCATTCGCCTGGGTGTTCTATTTCTTTGGCATCATCCTGTTGATGACCGCGGGCAACATGCTCAAACCGGAGAGTTCAGAGTCCCGATCGTCTGAAAACTTCATGGTGCGAATCGCTCGCAAAATCTTTCACACCAGTCCGGACTACGACGGAGACAAGCTCTTCACCGTGTATGAGGGCAAACGAGCGCTGACCCCGATGCTCCTCGTCATGGTCGCGATCGCTGGTACCGACCTATTGTTCGCTCTCGATTCGATCCCCGCCATCTTCGGCCTGACTCAGAACGTCTACATCGTGTTCACGGCGACCGCGTTCTCACTTCTCGGCCTTCGACAGCTGTACTTCCTGCTCGATGGGCTGCTGGACCGACTGATCTACCTCTCCTTCGGTCTTGCGTCAATCCTCGCCTTTATTGGCGTGAAGCTCATCCTCCATGCCCTGCACGAGAACAACCTGCCCTTCATCAACGGCGGTGAACCGGTACCGGTGTTCGAAATCAGTACAGCTCTCTCATTGACCGTCATCATCGGT
Source organism: Cryobacterium lyxosi (assembly GCF_004403345.1). NCBI lineage: Bacteria > Bacillati > Actinomycetota > Actinomycetes > Micrococcales > Microbacteriaceae > Cryobacterium > Cryobacterium lyxosi. The sequence continues at coordinate 218,700 of NZ_SOGT01000006.1, read as the reverse complement.
GTGCTCGTGGTCACGGTGCTCGCGTCGCTGCTCAGCCCGGCCGGCCGGGCGCAGACCATTATCGCCAACGCCCGACGCCACGCAATCAACTATTTGGACCTCGACTACACCGAGGACCACACCGAGCGCATCCGCGTGTACTCGGCCCTGGTTCAGGAGGAAGAATCCCTGCGCGCACTCCGGCCGAAGTATCAGAAGTTGGCCAAAGACAAGGCTGGACTGATGGAACTTCTCCATGCGGCACACACCGAACATGACGCGTCGGTGCAGCGCGCAGCGCGCGAATAGTCGAGCATCGGGGTTCTGGTCGCTGTCGGCTACTACAACCCCGGCACGCCGAACGTGTAAACGAAACCGCTGGTGAAGCGCTGGCGAACAAGCTGGGTTGAAGAAAACGCCCGGTCAGATTTGACATCTGACCGGGCGTTACGTGAAACGTGTGCACCCCCCCGGACTTGAACCGGGAACCCACTGATTAAGAGTCAGTTGCTCTGCCAATTGAGCTAGAGGTGCGTGTGAGGCAGCGGAATGACCCGCGGCAACGTGTAACCCTAACACTCCAAGAGGCCTCGATGCCAATCGAGGTCGCACAGGGGCGGTGACCGGCATCCGCTCACGAAATTACTATCCTTGGGAGGGTGACCGAACCGCGAATCTACGCCCTCTCCGACGACCTCCAGCTCGGGCTGGACCTCGCCGAAGCCGCCGACGCCATCTCCAGCGCCCGCTTCACCGCGCTCGACCTGGTCGTGACGACCAAACCCGACCGCACACCGGTAACGGATGCCGACCAGGCGGTCGAACGCGCCATCCGCGACCTGCTCGCCGAACACCGCCCCGACGACGGCATCCTCGGCGAAGAGTTCGGTACCGCCGGGTCCACCACGCGCCAGTGGATCATCGACCCCATCGACGGCACCGCCGGGTTCCTCCGTGGTATCCCGATCTGGGCCACCCTCATCGCCCTCGCCATCGACGGCGTTCCCGTGCTCGGCGTGGTCAGCGCCCCTGCACTCGGCAAACGCTGGTGGGCGGCAGTGGGCAGCGGCGCCTGGTCTATCGACACGACGCAGGCGGATGCCGCACCCACCCGCCTGCGCGTCTCCGGCATCGAGACCCTCGCCGAGGCATCCATCAGCTACGGCAGCCTGCAGCAGTGGGATCAAGCCGGGCACCTTGACGAGCTCGTCACGCTGTCCCGCCAAGTCTGGCGCACCCGCGCCTACGGCGACATGTGGTCGTACATGCTGCTCGCCGAGGGCCACCTCGACGTGGCCGGGGAATTCGACCTGCAGCCCTACGATATGGCCGCGCTCGCGCCGATCGTGCAGGAGGCCGGCGGCACGTTCACCTCGGTCGATGGCCAGCCCGGCCCCTGGCACGGCAGCGCCCTGGCCACCAATGCACTGCTGCACGCGGCGACGCTCGCGGTGCTGAACCCGGAGCGGGCACCCTCACAGACACCGTGACGGTCAGGCCGACGCACCCGGATCGTCGGGGAAGATGCCGTTGCGGGCTGTGCGCGCGTCGAGCCGACGCTGGCGCCAGACGCGGGGGTTCAAAAGCAGAATCGGCCCCGGAATACGCAGCGCGTAGCCGGTCGGCAGAATCCAGCCGTAGCGTTTGGCCAGCAGCGACAGCGCGGCGCCGCTGAGAATGGCCACGCCGGTACCAACCGCCACGAACCCGAGCTTGCTCAGAATCACCATCTCGACGCTCGCCAGCAGGGCACTCGTGGCATAGAGCGTATTGCCGCCGAAGATCGTCGGCACCTTGAGCAGCATGATGTCGCGCACCATACCGCCGCCGACCGCGGTGATCATACCGAGCAGGATAGCCGGAAGCCAGCCGAGACCGGCATCAAGCGCTTTCTGCACACCCACCGCCGCCCAGCACCCCACGGCGAGCGCGTCAAGCAGCAACAGCACCCGTCGGGTCCACCGGCCGTTGAACGTGACGAAGAAGGCGATGACCCCGCCGAGGATGGCAAAGATCAGATAGGCCGGGTCGAGCAGTGCCGCCGGGCTGCCCTGCTGCAGCAGGGTGTCGCGGATCATGCCGCCGCCGAGCCCGCTCATGATCGCCAGCACCACGAAACCGACGATGTCGAGGCGGGCCGTGCGCGCGGCGACCCCGCCGAGAATGGCGTTGGCGAGCACACCGGCCAGGTCCACGAAGCGGATTACCTCAAACAGTGTCTCCGACTCAGTGTTCACTTGCCCCATTCTCTCTCATCTCGGCGAAAGGGACGGGCGCATCTACAGTTAAGGCATGAGGATCAACGCTTTTTCGGACGTGTGCCTGCGCGTCGTCATGCTGCTCTGCGCGGCGCCGGAGACTGTGACCTTCACCTCGCGAGTGGTCGCCGCCGAGGTCGACACCCCCTATAACCACGTGGCCAAGGCGCTGTTGCGCCTGCGCGAGCTCGGCCTGGTCGAGGCCATTCGAGGGCGGAGCGGCGGCGTGCGCATCAGCCCACTCGGCCGCGAGGTCACCGTGGGGGCACTCCTGCGGCAGCTCGACACGCGCACCGACCTCGCCGCCTGCGACTCGCCCGACGGACCCTGCCCCTTATTGAGCGGATGCGGCCTGCGCGCCGCCCTCCGCCGGGCTCGGGATGCCTTCTACCGCGAGCTGGATGACCTCGTCATCGCCAGCCTCCCGCACGGAAAACCTGCCGGGCCGGTTTTGGTCGAACTCGGATTGCTGCGGTAGGACTAAAGTCCCTTCTTTCTACGACTTGTAGAAACCATCCGTTTAATTGGCATATCAAATGCTACTTTTGTAGGAGACGCCCACAAACGGGAGTCGGTCATATAGAAGGAGTATTCATGCTTTCGGCCCAGTCCCTCCCCCTCATCGAAGCCACCCTGCCGCTGGTCGGCGAGCGGATGCCCCAGATCGCGAGAAACTTCTACAAGCGCATGCTCACCGCTCACCCCGAATTGTTCGACGGGTTGTTCAGCCGCTCGAACCAGAAGAACGGCACGCAGCAGCAGGCCCTTGCCGGCAGCATCGCTGTCTTCGCAACCCACATGGTGCAAAACCCCGACATCACTCCGGAGGCCATGCTCTCCCGCATCGCCCACAAGCACGTCTCCCTCGATATTCAGCCCGAGCAGTATGACATCGTCTACAAGTACCTGTTCGAGGGCATCGCCGACGAACTCAGCGACGTCATCACGGCCGAAATCGCCGCCGCCTGGACCGAGGTCTACTGGCTGATGGCCCACGCGCTGATCAAGATGGAGAAGGGGCTCTACGCCGGACTTGCCAGCGACAAGCCACTCGCCCCCTGGACCGTCGTGAAGAAGCAAGCGGCTGGAACGGACGCCGTCACGTTCACCCTCGAACCGGCTGACGATACCCCCGTGACGCCCGCCCTGCCCGGCCAGTACGTCAGTGTCACCGCCACCATGCCTGACGGCATCCGCCAAGTGCGCCAGTACTCCCTCTCGGCCGGCACGGCCACAACGCGAGTCTTCACCACCAAGCTCGACGCCGACGGCGAGGTCTCCCCCGTGCTGCACCGCGACGTGCAGGTCGGCGACACGCTCATCCTCTCTGTGCCGTGTGGCGATATCACCCTCGATACGGGCACCGGCCCGCTGATCCTGGCCTCAGCTGGCATCGGCTGCACGCCCAGCGCTTCCATCCTGCGTTCCCTGGTGGACACGGGCTCAAAGCGTGAGGTGCTCGTACTCCACGCCGAGAGCAACCTCGAACGCTGGGCGCTGCGCGACCAGATGAACGAAGACGTCGCCCTACTGGAGGCGGCCGAACTCGAGCTCTGGCTGGAGATCCCGAGCGCGGGCCACCACGAGGGCTTCATGTCACTGGAGAACGTGACGATCCCGGAGGATGCCTCGGTCTACCTCTGCGGTCCGCTCCCGTTCATGCGCAGCCTGCGCGCGCAGGCGCTGCAGTCCGGCGTGCCGGCCGAACGCATCCACTACGAGATCTTCGGCCCTGACCTGTGGCTTGCCAACGCCTGATCCGGCCTCACCCGGCTTGCCGGGCGCAGCACGATTCGGCCTGACCCGGCCTGCCGGGCGCAGCACGATTCGGCCAGACCCGGCACTCCCGCGCTAGGGTGAGGCGTGGACGCTAACGGTGGTATCGAGATAGAACGCAAATTCGACGTCGACGAGCTGACCCCGTTGCCGCGGCTGAACGACCTGCCCGGCGTGCAGGCCATCGCGCAACCGGTGACCTTCGATCTCGAGGCCGTCTATTTCGACACGATCGATCTAGTCCTCAGCGCCGCGCACATCACGCTGCGCCGGCGTACCGGCGGCGACGACGCCGGATGGCACCTGAAACTGCCAGAGGCCGCTGGCCGTCGCCGCGAGATTCACGCGCCCCTCGGCGGGGACGGGCAGGGCGAAGCGGACGCCGTACCCGAGTCGCTCGCGCAACTCGTGCGGGTCTACGTGCGGGACGCACCGCTCGTTCCCGTTGCACGCCTTCGCACCACCCGCGACGTGCATGCCCTGATCGGTGCGGGCGGCGAAACCCTCGCCGTGCTGTGCGACGATCGGGTGCGCGCCGATCGACTGATCGACCAACCGGCCAGCGCGGCGTGGCGCGAATGGGAGATCGAACTTGTCGACGGGCCGGAAGACATGCTCGACGCGGGGCAGGCTGTGCTCGCGGCCGCCGGCATCCTCGTGTCACGGCACGCGTCGAAACTAGCGCGTACCCTCGGCGACCGATTGCCGGCGGAACCGCCCCAGGATGAGCGGCGCCCGACGCCCACCGGACCGGCCGGGAACGTCTTAGTGGCCAGCCTGGGCGAGCAGATCGACGTCATTCGCGCGCAGGACCCGCAGGTTCGCCAGCACGCGACCGGCTCTGTGCACGCGATGCGCGTCGCCGTGCGCCGGCTGCGTTCAGTGCTGGCCACCTATCGATCCCTCGTCGACCCGACCGTCGTGCAACACCTCCGCTCCGAACTCGGCTGGCTCGCTGCCGTGCTCGGCGGATCCCGCGACGAAGAGGTGTTGCAACGCCGCCTCACCGGCCTACTCGACCGCGAGCCCCCGGTTCTGCTCCTCGGCCCGATTCGGGCGCGCCTCGAGACGCGCTCTGAAACGGATGCCGATACCGCCGGGCACACGCTCGTCACCGCCCTCAACACCCACCGCTACTTTCGGTTGCTCGACGCCCTCGATGCCCTCGTCGCCACGCCGCCGTTCACGGCTACGGCCGACCAGGATGCCCGCGTGGTCGCGCCCGCCCTGGTCGCGAAGGAGTGGAAGAGGCTGCGCCGCGCCGTGCACCGCGCAGCCGAGACCGTGCCGGGGCCAGAACGTGACCTCGCCCTGCACGAGGTGCGCAAGCGCGCCAAGAGGCTGCGCTACGCGGCCGAGACGGCGCATCCGCTCAACCCGAAGCGTGCCGCGCGGGTGAGCGGATTCGCCCAGAAACTGCAGACCATGCTCGGCGACCAGCACGACAGCGTCATCGCCCGTGAGCGCCTGCTGCGCCGCGGCGGGGTCGACGCCTACCTTCGCGGCGAGAACACCTTCAGTTATGGCCGCCTGCACGCCCAGGAACAGCAGAAAGCAGCCGATGCCGAGGCCCTCTTCTGGAAGGCCTGGACAAACCGCCCCTGACCGTTCAGTTCCAGAGCGCCGCGTACAGCTGGGGGCCGCGCCGGGCGACGCTGCGTGATGCACCGGGGGCGACACTGCTTTGGTGGCTAAGGCGGTCGGGACGTCCTCGTCAGACGTCCGTGTCCCACTGGGTGCTGTCGAGATCGCCGCGCAGTGTTCCGGTAGCCGCATCGACCGCCTCTCCGACAGTGACCGCGAACCGCTCCGGAGGAAACCGCCCGCTCAATCCGTAATCACGCAGGTGGTCTTTCACCGGGCCTTTCATCTCGGCAAAGACCAGCGTGATGCCGCGAGAAGCCAGAAAATTGTCGAGTTCGAGCAGTTCCTCCACAGCGGTCGTGTCGATATCGGTGATGGGCTCCGCCGCGAGGATGACCGTGTGTATCCCGCTGCCGGCAGCCGCGACCGTGGCCCGCACAAAGTCGTCGAAGATCCCCCCGTTGGCGAAGAAGAGTGGCGCATCGAAGCGAACGATGACGAGGCCGGGCAGCCGTTCGCCCTCCGGATGCCGCGACAGGTCGTGGTAGCCGCGCAGACCGCGGATCCGACCGAGCTCGGCCCGGTAGGGCCGCCAGGCCTGGCTGACGAATGCGCCGAGCGAGAGAACGATTGCCACGACGATACCCTCGATAACGCCGACCACCAGCACCCCGAGAAAGGCCGCGAGTGAGAGCGTCGCGTCGACCTTGTTCATGCGCACGAGCGCGATGAACCCTTTCACATCAACGAGCCCGGCCGCGGCGACCATGACGACCGCAGCGATCGCCGCCGAGGGCAGAAAATCCGTGAGACCGGGCGCGAATAGCATGAAGGCCAGAACGAGGGCAGCACCAACGACTCCGGTGAGCTGGGAGCGAGCCCCCGCCTTCTCGGCGACGGGGGTGCGCGAGGACGACGCTGAGACGGGAAATCCACCGAGCAGTCCGCTCGCGATGTTCGATGCGCCGATCGCCCTCATTTCCTGGCTACCGTTGACATTCTCTCCGCGGCGGGCAGCAAACGATCGCGAAAGCACGGCGGTGTCGGCGAAGGCGATGAGCGCGATACCCAGTGCCGGAGCCACTAAAGCCGCCGCATCCGCCCACTGCAACCCGCCGAGCGCGGGTGCGGGGAGCCCCTGGGGAAGCGCACCGACGACAGGCAGGGCATCCCTCAGCCCGAAGACCGCGGTCACTGCTGTCGCGAGTACGACAGCCGCGAGCACACCCGGAATCCGGGTTCTGCGCCACGACAGGACGACAATGACGGCCAGCGAACCGAGGCCGAAGAGCGTCGCAGTCAGGTTCACCTGCCCGCCGGTGATTCCGGCGAAGATCCCGATCGCGTCGCGCAGCGCCGAGTCCGCTTCGATGGAGAAGCCGAAAAGGGTGGGCAGCTGCGACACGATGACCAGCAGGGCGAGAGCGTTGAGGTAGCCAACGCGGATGGGTTTGGAGAGCAGGTCGGTCACGAAACCGAGGCGCAGAATTCCACCAAGTGCGAGAATCACTCCGACCATGATGGCCAAAAGCCCGGCGAGGCCGACTGCGCGAGCATCATCGCCGAGAGCCAGAGGCACGATCGCGGCTGCGATGATCGGCGCCAGTGCCGAGTCGGGGCCGAGCACGAGAATGCGCGACGGCCCGAAGACGGCATAAGCGGCCAGGGGAATGATCGTGGCGTACAGGCCCGATGCCGGAGGTAGCCCCGCTACCTCGGCGTAGCCGATGCCGACCGGTATGAGCAGAGCGGTCAGAACGACGCCAGCACGCAGGTCGGGCAGTAGCCAGGAACGCCGGTAGCCAAGCGCCGTGTCGATCCCCGGCACCCACCTCCGCAGCCACTTCGCAGCCATGCCTTTCCTCTCCCGAAACCATCATGGTGCATGACTGGCTCAGGCAGCATGCGAGATGACTTGCGACGGCACCTGAAACTTTCGGCCTGCTGGCCACGGTATCGTTCATCGCATACCGAATTGGTCGGTGCGCGTGTGGCCACGAGCGCCACGCTAATAGAAGGAACACCGATATGCGCGAGGTTTTGGATACCCTCCTCACCGGCTGGCAGAGCGGTGCCACCGCTGGCCTCGCCACGGTCGTTCGAACCTTCCAGTCCGCGCCGCGCCCGCCCGGCGCCTCCATGCTGGTCAGCGCCGACGGCACCGTGGCCGGATCGGTCTCGGGCGGCTGCGTCGAGGGAGCCGTCTATGAACTGGCCACCCAGGTAGCCAAGGACGGCGTGCCGGTGCTCGTGCGCTATGGCATCAGCGACGACGACGCCTTCGCCGTGGGGCTCACGTGCGGCGGCATCCTCGACGTCTTCATCGAACCCGTCTCCCGCGCCACCTTCGCCCTGCTCGATGGCGTGCACGACGACATGGCTGCCGGGCGCCCGGTAGGCGTGGCCACCGTGATCGAGCATCCGGATGCCGGCTGGATCGGCCGACACCTCGTGGTGCGGCCGCACGGATTTGCGGGCGACCTGGGCTCTGACCGCGCCAACCACGCCGTCGGTGACGACACCCAGGGTCTGCTCGCTGCCGGTCGCAACACCACTCTCACCTACGGCCCAGACGGCGAACGGCGGGGCGAGGGCCTGCGGGTGTTCTTCGCAAGCTACGCGCCCCGGCCGCGCCTGCTGGTCTTCGGGGCGATCGACTTCGCCACCGCCCTCGCCCGGCTCGGCACTTTTCTCGGCTACCGAGTCACGGTCTGCGATGCTCGCGGCGTCTTCGCGACGGCCGCCCGGTTTCCCGGCGTCGACGAGGTCGTGGTGAGCTGGCCCGACCGCTACCTGCGCGAACAGATCGCCGGCGGATTCATCGATCCCCGCACGGTGATCTGCGTCCTGACCCACGACCCCAAATTCGACGTTCCCTTGCTCGAAGCGGCCCTGCACGGCCCACCAGTGGCCTACATCGGCGCGATGGGGTCGCGGCGTACCCACGCTGACCGCCTGGAGCGCCTGCGCGCGGTAGGGGTGACCGATGCCGAGCTGGCCCGGCTGCGCAGCCCGATCGGCCTCGACCTCGGCTCGCGCACTCCCGAAGAGACCGCGGTCTCGATCGCCGCCGAGATCATCTCGCTGCAGTGGGGCGGCAGCGGAAAGCCGCTGCATACTCTCGTCGATTCCATCCACCACGACGACCTTGTCGACCCCGACCCGCCTGCCGATCTATCGGACTCCCCCAGCCAGAAATTGATCGAGGCATGAACATTCTCCACTCCGTCACCTCAGTGCTGTTCGTGCACGCGCACCCCGACGACGAGACCATCAGCACCGGCGGCCTCATCGCTTATCTCACGAGCCGCAACATCCGAGTCAGCCTGGTCACTGCAACGCGCGGTGAGCGCGGAGAGGTCGTCACTGGACCGCTTTCCCCGCTCGCCGGAACCATAGCCCTGGCCCAGGAGCGCGAGCGCGAACTTGCGCGCGCCGCCGTCACGCTCGGCGTCGACCAGAGCTTCTGGCTCGGCGAAGCACCGGCGCGTGCGCCCGGGCTCCCCCCTCGCCGCTACCGCGACTCCGGGATGCAGTGGATTCGCCCGGGCCTGGCCGGACCGGCACCTGATTCTGAAACGGATGCCCTCGCTCGCGCCCCGCTCGCCGAGGTCACCGAGGATCTCGTCGCGGTACTGCAGCACCTGCGACCAGACCTCGTCATCAGCTACGACGCAACCGGCGGCTACGGTCATCCCGACCACGTGCGCGTCCACGACGCCACCCTCGCCGCCAGCCGCAGACTCGCGGTCCCCTACGCCGAGATTCTCGATACTCCCGCAGCGGATGCCGAATGGCTCGACCTCGACGCCTCGCGCGACACTGTCGTGGCGGCCCTGCGCTGTCATGCCAGCCAGCTCACAGTTCACGGAGACGACATCGTGCACTCCGGCGGCCAGCGCGACGCCATCCGCACCGCGATCGGCCTGCGCCTGCGCTGACAGCCGCATCCGGTTAACCACAACTGGCCGCCCAGTCGGGCGGCCAGTTGTGAGAAAAAACTCAACAACGTGTGACAGAACCGATGGTGGAGATGCGGGGAATTGAACCCCGGTCCATTGCTGTGGTCATATGCCTTCTACGGGTGTATCCAGTGAAATCGCTTTCTCGGCCCCGGAATTTGCCACTGGCATCTACTCCGACAGGCCCAGCCTTCGTTTAAGTCCCTCTACGCCCCGTGGCTCAATGTAGAAGCAAGCTCTCTAAATGGCGTCAGGATCCGGGTAGAGAGCATTCCCGGTCTGGCGGACTTCTTTAGTGCTTTCGCTTAGGCAGCGAGAGCGAAGTCAGTGCGGTTTGATTTGGCACTTATTGTTTTTGCAGAGATCGTTTACGAGATAACCCTGCATCCTCGACCCGCTTCTCACAATTGCGCAAACAATGTCGAAACCGATCATCCCCATACGCATCGCGCCCGGTGTCTTAATCAACACCGTGGCCGGCGATGGGTTCGTGTCACACGCTGTTGAATTACCAAACTGCACGCTTCGGTGCAGCCTCCCATACTACTACAGAAGCTGGCTAATCGCCGAGGTGGCGCTGCGCCGACATCGCGCGATCCGATTCGCGCTTGTCGGTGCGTTCCCGCAAGGTCTGGCGCTTGTCGTACTCTTTCTTGCCCTTGGCTACCGCGATTTCGACCTTCGCCCGACCGTCCGCAAAATAGATGCGCAGCGGAATGAGCGTGTAGCCGCCCTCTTTGGTCTTGTGGCTGATCTTCACGATCTCCTTCTTATGCAGCAGGAGTTTGCGCTTGCGACGCGGGGGGTGGTTGGTCCACGATCCACCGGAGTATTCCGGAATATGCACCGCATCAAGCCAGGCCTCGCCGCCCTCGATGAAGGCATAGCCGTCGACCAGTGTCGCCCGACCGGCGCGGAGCGACTTGACCTCGGTGCCGCTCAAGACCATCCCGGCCTCGTAGGTGTCACTGATGAGGTAGTCATGTCGGGCCTTGCGGTTGGTCGCCACGACCTTCTCTCCACGTTCCCTGGGCATGTGTTCACCTCGATTCTTTTCTTCAAGCGGATGCCGTCGGCCGTTCGGCAGACAGCCCACCAGTCTAGCGGAACCCTGCCGTGCCCGGCATCCGCTTATGGGTTAGACCTTGAGGTAGCGAGTGATGGCGAAGTTGGCCGAGAACGCGGCGAGCACCGCACCGACCACGAGCAAAATGGGCACCACAACGAGGGCATCGTCCATGCCGATCAGGGCGAATCCGGTGAGCCTCGCGCCGAGGTAGCCCTGCACGAAGAAGTACACGAGCGCAACGATCGCGCCGCCGGCCAGCAGCGAGCCGAGCAGCGCCGCGAAGACGCCTTCCAGGATGAACGGCGTCTGGATGAACCGGTTGCTCGCGCCCACCAATCGCATGATGCCCAGTTCCCGTCGCCGGGAGAACGCCGACAAACGGATGGTGGTGGCGATCAGAAGCGCCGCCGCAATCAGCATCAACCCGGCGATGCCGATGGCCGTGTAGCTCGCCACATTGAGCACGGAGAAGATCTGGTCGAGGTATTTGCGCTGGTCAGCGACATTCTCAACGCCGGCGACCCCCGACAGGCTCTCCACCAGCACCGCGGACTGGGACGGGTCTTTCAGGTTCACCCAGAACGTCTGGTTGAGCTGGTCGGCCGTGACATAGTCGGCGACCGGGTTGCCGGCGAACTGCTTCTTGAAGTTCTCGAAGGCCTGCTCGTGCGTCTCGAAGTAATAGTTGTCGATGAACGACGTCAGGGTCGGTGAGGTCAGCTGGGCTTCGACGGCGGCGATCTGCTCGGGTGACGCGTCGCCGCCGGTGCAGGTTTCGCCCGGGGAGATATCGGAGCACATGTAGATGCCGACCTGCGCCTTGTCGTACCAGAAGTTCTTCATCTGGCCGATCTGCATCTGCATGAGAATGGCCGCGCCGACGAAGGTGAGCGAGATGAAGGTCACGAGCACGACGGAGACGACCATGGACGCATTGCGCCGAAGACCATTCGCGGCCTCGGACAGCACCAGACCGAGCCTCATCGGGTCGGCCCCACGTTCTGTTCGCCCGTTTGATCGGGTTTCTCCCCCGGCGCCCGCAGCCCGAGTTTCTCGGCGAGAGTGAGTTGCTCCGGGTCATCGTTTTGGGCGGCCGGCAGCACCGGGCGTGTCATCGGCGGCACCGGTGTAGTGAGGACGCCCTCGACAGCGGGGGCATCGATAGCGGGGTCATCGACAGCAGGATCGTCGGTAGCGCGGGCGGCAACGGGAGCTGCAGCGATCGGCGCTGGCGTCGCGGCCGACGCTGCGGCAACAGCCGCCGCCGCAGCTTGGTGCAACGATACGGAGGTTTCGGGAACAGGCGCAGAAGGGTGCGTCAACGATGGTTCCGGCGCAGCGGCGGGCCGGGCGTAGGCGACGGGCACCGGCTCGCTGGCGGGGGTATCCGTTGTCGGCGCCGGCCCGATGGTGGGAATGGACGCGGTGGCGTAGCCGCCCTGGCGCTCGTCACGCACGATCTCACCGTGCACGAGCTCGATCACCCGGCGCTGCATCTGGTCGACGATGCCGGCTTCGTGGGTGGCCATGATGACGGTGGTGCCACTGGCATTGATGCTCGCGAGCAACGACATGATCTCGGCGCTCGTGGTGGGGTCGAGGTTTCCGGTGGGCTCATCGGCCAGCAGAATCTGTGGTTTGTTCACGATGGCGCGGGCAATGGCCACCCGCTGCTGCTCACCACCGGAGAGTTCGTGCGGGAGGCGCTGGGATTTTTCGGCCAGGCCGACCATCTTGAGGGTGTCCGGCACGGCTTCCTGGATGAAACCGCGGCTCTTGCCGATGACCTGCAGGCTGAAGGCGACGTTGTCGAAGACGGTCTTGTTCGGCAGCAAACGAAAGTCCTGAAAAACCACACCCATATTGCGGCGAAAGTAAGGCACCTTGCGGTTCGAGATCGACCGCAAGTCCTGGCCGAGCACGTGGATGCTGCCGCTGGTCGGCTTTTCCTCCTTGAGCACGAGCCGCAGGCAGCTCGATTTGCCCGATCCGGAGGCGCCGACCAGAAAGACGAATTCGCCTCGCAAAATCTCGACGTCGATCGAGTTCAGTGCCGGCCGAGTGGTGCCGGGGTACTTCTTGGTTATGTGATCAAAACGGATCATAGCTCTTAGAGCCTAGGCATCCGCGGGCGTTTTCCCAACAGCGACATACCCGTCGAAGCCGAAGCCTCAGCATCCGTTTAGTCTTCAGGAGCCTTCTTGCGCCAGCGGATGCCGGCCGAAATGAATCCGTCCAGGTCACCGTCGAAGACGTTGCTCGGGTTGTTCACCTCATACTCGGTGCGCAGGTCCTTGACCATTTGATAGGGCGCGAGCACGTAGCTGCGCATCTGGTCACCCCAGCTTGCCGTGATGTTGCCGGCCAGTTCTTTCTTGGTGGCCGCTTCTTTCTCGCGCTCGAGCACCAACAGTCGCGACTGCAAGACGCGCATGGCGGCCGCACGGTTCTGAATCTGGCTTTTCTCGTTCTGGCAGCTCACCACCGTGCCAGTGGGCAGGTGGGTGATGCGCACGGCGGAGTCGGTGGTGTTGACGGACTGGCCGCCGGGGCCACTGGAACGAAAGACGTCGACGCGGATGTCGCCGTCGGGCACGTCGATCGACTCGGTCTGTTCGATCAGCGGCACGACCTCGACCGCGGCGAAGGAGGTCTGGCGTTTGCCGGCCGAGTTGAACGGGCTCATGCGCACCAGGCGGTGGGTGCCGGCCTCGACGCTGAGCGTGCCAAAGGCGTAGGCGGCGTCGACCTCGAAGGTGGCACTCTTGATGCCGGCCTCTTCGGCGTAGCTGATGTCGAGCACGGTGGTGCGAAAGTCGTGCTGTTCGGCGTAGCGCAGGTACATGCGCAGCAGCATCTCGGCGAAGTCGGCGGCGTCCACTCCTCCAGCACCGGCGCGAATGGTGATGACGGCGTTACGTTCATCGAATTCGCCGTTGAGCAGGGTCTGCACCTCGAGCTCACCGAGCAGTTTCTGCAGGCTGGCGAGTTCGACGGTGGCTTCATCGGCCAGTTCCTGGTCGCCCTGGCCGTCGTTGGCCATCTCCACGAGAGTCTCGAGATCATCGAGTCGCGTCGTGATGCTCTCGATGCGCGCCAGCTGCGCCTGCCGGTGGCTGAGGTCGCTCGTCACCTTCTGCGCGTGCTCGGTGTCGTCCCATAAATCGGGCATTCCGGCCTCACCGCTGAGGTCGTCGATGTCCGCGCGCAGTCGATCAATGTCGATCACCGAACGGATGTCGCCAAACGTGGTCCGCAGCGCGGCGATTTGTACTGAGAAATCCAAGTCAATCATGTTCCGCTCAGCCTACCGGGCTGGCGTAGCATCGGTTCTGATGAGTAAAGCGCAACGGGCCCTCAACCTGCGATCCATCGCCCTGACGGCGTTCCTACCCACCCTGCTGTTCTCGGTGGGTGAGGGCGCGATCATTCCGCTCATTCCGCTGGTCGCCAGTGACCTGGGCGCCACGCTCGCCATCGCCGGGGTGATCGCCGCCATGGTCATGCTCGGCGAGCTGGTCGGCGACATTCCCAGCGGCTGGGTCGTCTCCCGCATCGGCGAGCGCAACTCGATGATCTGGGCTTCCGTCATCACGATCGGCGCGGTGATCATCTGCCTCACAGCACCCAACCCGCTCGTACTCGGCCTGGGAATCTTTTTGATCGGCATCGCGACGGCCGTGTTCGCCCTGGCCCGGCACGCTTTCATGACCAGTTATGTGCCCCTCGTCTACCGGGCCCGTGCGCTGTCGACGCTCGGCGGCGTGTTTCGGGCCGGCTGGTTCGTGGGGCCGTTCCTGTCTGCCGCGCTGATCCACCTCACCGGCAGCACCCAGGCCGCGTTCTGGGTCTTCATCGTCTGCTGCGTGCTCGCCGTCGCGATGCTGGTGATTCTGCCGGACCCCACCCGTAACCTCGACGCGTCGGAACGCGCGGTGCCGGAGCAGGCAGTTCCGGAGCGCGCTGCACCGGACCGCGCGGTGCCGGACCGCGCTGCACCAGAACCCCCTGTGCCGGAACAGGCAGTTCCGGAGCGCGCTGCATCGGAGCGCGCTGCACCGGAACAGGCTGTACCGGAAGGGCCAGCCTCGGCGACACCGGCCGACGTCACACCGCCCGGGGCCGCCGAAACGGATGCCGCAGCACTCGCCGCACGGGGCCTCTTTCAGACCATCCGAACCCACCGGGGCGTGCTCGTGCGGCTCGGCACCGGCGCCGCCCTCGTGGGCGCTATGCGCGCCAGCCGAACCGTCATGCTGCCCCTCTGGGCGGTCAGCATCGGCATCAGTGCGCCCGACACGGCGCTCATCATCGGTATCGCCGGCGGCATTGACTTCGTCTTGTTCTACGCCAGCGGCCAGATCATGGATCGCTTCGGTCGCATCTGGAGCGCGGTACCCTCGATGATAGGCCTCGGCGTCGGCCATGTCGCGCTCGCGTTCACGCACGATCTGCCGAGCAACGTCGGCTGGTTCATCGGCATCGCGCTGTTTCTCTCCCTGGCCAACGGCATCGGCAGCGGCCTGCTCATGACGCTCGGTGCTGACCTCGCGCCGCAGCGGTATCCGGCGCCGTTTCTCGGAGCCTGGCGATTCACCGCCGACTTTGGCAGCGCCGCCGCGCCACTCGCCCTGGCCGGCATCACCGCGCTCGCTTCGCTGTCGATCGCGAGCGGCATCGTCGGGGTCTTCGGTCTGTTCGGCGCCGTACTGCTCAGCCGCTACATTCCCCGCTTCGCTCCCCACCGCCCCCGCAGCCTGCTCTAGTCATCCCGGGTACGCTCCCGTCTCTCCCCTCTTCCCGTCTTTCCCGTCTTCCCCCTCTTCCCCCTCTTCCCCCTCTTCCCCCTCTTCCCCCTCTTCCCCCTCTTCCCCCTCTTCCCCCTCTTCCCCCTCTTCCCCCGCGCATAACTCCTGCAATTTCTTCGCGGCCGAAAATTTTGCCGCGAGTTTGCGGGCATCCGCTTCTGGCGGGTCTCAAATTGCAGGAGTTATGCGCCGATTCTCCTTGGAATGTCTGGGAAGCTCGGGCGTTGGCCCACGCATGCCACTCATCGGAGAATACGAGCCAAGCACCGCCCAGTGGGTGCGCGATCAGGTCGACCTGTATGAGAAGTCCGGCGGTACCGAGGGCACAACCCTGCGCGGCATGCCCGTCATCGTGCTGACCCGTGCACATCGACGGCTCAAAGCTCGATTTCGTGGACCTGAGTAACGCCACCCTGACCGACGTGCTCCTCAGTAACTGCATCATCGAGGAACTCGACCTCGGCAGCGCCACCGTGCAGCGCCACCGTGCAGCGCCACCGGGCAGCGCCACCGGGCAGCGCCACCGGGCAGCGCCACCGGGCAGCGACTCGAGCTGCAGAACTGTCGCATCGGCACCCTCGAGGTCGGTGGCGCGCAGCTCAAAGATGTCGACCTGCGCTCGAGTGATTTCTCGGCCGTGCACGGCCTTGAGGGACTGCGCGGAGCGACGATCGACGATGCTCAACTGAGCCTGCTGGCACCGCTGTTGGCCGCGTACCTCGGCCTGCGCGTCGAGTAGCGCCGTTCGATGAGTGGATGCCACGGTCTGGCCCCGCAGATTTATCAGCCCTAGGGAATGGCGGTCGCCGTCAGCTCCAGGTCGTACATTGGCCGATCGCGCTGGGTCGCAATTGCCGCGCCGGCCGCCACGCAGACGACGACGATGGCGATCTGCTGCAGCAGTGTGAAGGTCTCGCCCAGCACGAGCGCGCCAAAACCTGCAGCGATCACCGGCCCGAAGCTTGTGATGATCGCGTACAGGCGCGGGCTGATCCGCCGCAAAATGTAGGTGTCGAGCGTATACGGAAAGGCCGAGGAGACCACGCCCACGAGCAGGAGCAGTCCGACGACGCCCCAGGTGAAGGCCGACAGATCGAGGGTGAACAGTGCGATCGGTACCACGATCACCAGGCTGACCATGCTCGCAACTGAGATGCCTTCCAGTCCCGCGAATTCGGTCGCCACCCGGCGGGTGAGCAGGATGTAGAAGAACCACGAGGCCGCTGCGGTGAGCGCCAGCGCAATTCCAAGCAGGTCGAGAGTGCCATCCGACCAGGTCAGCAGGAAGACTCCCCCGGCTGCGGCCGCAGCGCACACGAAGTCCAGGATGCGCCGGCTCGTGATCAAAGCCAAGGCGAAGGGGCCCAGGAATTCAATCGTCGCTGCGATGCCGAGTCCGAGAATACTCACGGCCTGGTAGAAGGTGAGGTTCATGACGGCGAGCACGACGCCGAGGGCCAGCGCCGGCCAGATTCGGGCCCAGGTCAGGTTTTTCAACTTGGGCCGGGCGAGCGGCAGTACCACGACGACCATGACGATCTGGCGGGCCGCGACCACGATGGGCGAACCGACGACGGGAATGAGGAGTCCGGCCAGTGCTGAGCCAAAGTTGATACTGACCTCGGTGGCGAGCTGAGCTCCCGCACCGCTCAGTTTGTCCCGCCTGGTACGCACGCTGCTCCTGTCGGCGCCTTCAGGGCACCTACCGACAGTACCGCTCGCGGCATCCGCTCTGAAAATGAGGGCGCGAGCCGCCGGCTATACCTGCAACGGAATGAACTGGTATTCGCTGGTGAGGTGCTCGTGTCGGCACGACCCGCAATAAAGCACGCCGGATACGCGCATGGCGTCGACCCGCGACGCACACTGGATCACCTTGGGGCCACAGCACGGTGAAATCACCATGTAGCCCCCCGATTCGGCCGGTTCGTGACCACTGAGTCCGCGATCGTGGTGCACGCCCTCGCAGGGGAGGAGTGCATCGAAGTCGAGCTCGTCCACGACGTGTTCGTCCAGTAATGCATCCATGATTTCACAGCCGATCTCGGTGTTTCACAGCCGCCGGGTTGGGCCACGTCAACCGGCGGCGACCAACCCGGTTGAACGACGACTCAAAATCGCCGGCACTACCAACCGGGGACCGGGGCTGGCACGGTGTCGACTGCGGTACACACCCTGAAGCCCCCAACAAGATAGGAGGCTGCCACGTCGACAACGAATCTGTGCAGCGTACGCTTCTATCCTGAAATTACCAGTGCCACTTTGTGCGCCCCCGTTAATGAAACACCGCCCGGGACACCACCGTCACCATGAGTGGCACCCCGTCTGGCACCACGAGGGTCAGCACGGGTGGACGCCACCAGGAGCGCAGCGTCACCGACGCGCTCTGCCCATCAGCGGATGCCGCGCTCATCACGGTGAGCGCCTCGAATGAGTCGTGCGGAACGAGGCGCAGATACTCACCGACTGCAGCCGACACGTCGTCCGACCTCAGCTGCGGCCGCGGCCCGACCACACCCACCTGCACCGTGTCGAGGGTGAACGCCTCAGACCCGGCCAGCGCTGCACCGTCAGCGAGGCTGAGCAGCCGCTTGCGTTCGAGGTAAAGCGACGTCGCCGACAGGGCCACGAGCACGAGGCTCAGGGCCAGAAAGCCATAGAAAATAGTGAGCAACAAGGTCGAACCATCTTCGTTCGACGCGGGCGACCGGTGCCTGGTCATCCGAGGCCGCCAAATCGGGACACCATCTGCGTCGACGCCGCGGTCATCGGCACACTCGCGCTCTGGTTCAGTGCGAGCATGTCGGGCACCAACGGCAGCGCAATGCCGATTCGCACGGTGACCGTCACGAGCCCTTGGCTGGTCAAACAGCGGCTTGTTCCGCCAGCGCACTCGATCTGCACTTCGGCGTCGCCCGGGTCGAGCCCGTGATCCTCGAGCGCGAAGGCAACGGCTCGGCGGGCCCGTTCGGTCGCGGTGACCTCGTCGGGGGCCTGCACATAGACCCGGGCCGCCTGCCGGGCTGCTCCCTCGACGGCGAGCGCACCCCCCTGCAAGGCGGACAGCGCAAGCACCAGATAGACCAGGGGCACCAGCAGGATCATGCCCGCCGTGATGAATTCGAGCGAAGCCGAACCCGCCTCCGACCCCCTACCGCAACGATTCGACCGCAGCATGAGCAACCACTTCCAATCCATGCGGGACACCGAGCAGTCCCATGAGGGGCAGCGGTGCGACCACCCGAACTTCGACAGTGGGATATCCGGCACTCACTTTGTACTGCACCACGACATCGGTGGCATAGGTCGCTCCAATAGCTGTCGTGATCAGATCGCGGGTGCGTTGGGCGCCCGCAGGCAAACTGCTGTCGGCGAGCGCGGCGTAGCGGGCGCCTTCAGCCGCGGCGTCGAGCACTGTGTTGCGAATGTGCAGCGCGAGGGCCAGCTGCATGACCATGAGCGTCAGAAAGGTCAGCAATGACACCACCATGACGAATTCGGCCACGGCGGAACCCGCCTCATCTCGCAACGTGGTGCGGCGCAGCGAGGCGAGGCGTCGTATCCGCTCACCGAATTTGGGCATGTCGACCGGTCAGAAACTGCTCACGCGATCCATGGCCTGCTGGAACACACCGCTAAGGGCGGGCCCGGCCAGCCCCCAAATGATCAAAACCAGACCGGCCGTCATCAGGGTGATCAGCACCCAGCCGGGCACGTCTCCTGTTTCATCGCGGAGCAGGCTGTTGAAGCGGAGCATGATTCGGGTCATGGCATTCTCTTTTCTCATGGGATGGATGGTGCAGTGGAGCGTCAGAACCCGGTCTGCAGCACGACGAGTCCGGGAAAAACAGCGAACAGAACGGTCATCGGAAGAATCAGAAAAACCAGCGGCACGAGCATCGCAACTTCTTTCTTGCCTGCCAGCTCGAGCAGCGTGCGCTTGGTCTGGTCGCGGGAATCCTGCGCCTGCGCCCGCAACACCTCGGCCAGCGGTGACCCACGGTCCAGCGCGCCGGTGACCTGGTCGACAAACCGGGTCACCTCCGGCAGCTGGATGCTGCGCGAGAGCGACTGTAATGCCGAACCGATGGGGATCCCGGTATGAACATCGGCGACCACGCCCGCGAATTCGCGAGACAGCTCCCCAGTGCTCGTGAGCGACACCCGTCGAATCGAATCCAGAATGCCTTCGCCAGCCGAGAGCGACAGGGTGAGAAATTCAAGAATGGTCGGCAGTTCGCTGCGCATACGAGCCAGTCGTGCGGTGGCGGCCCGGTGGAGCAGCCAGTCCCGCAACACGACTCCGCCGATTGCTGCCACGAACGGCAGCGAAAGACGGGCGGCCAATAGCAGCTCGGGCAGCACAACGATGGTGATCACGGTTGCGACGGCGAACGTCAGCAAGGCCCAGACGAGTTGCACGGAACGAAACTCCTCGACCGTCTTCACCGACCCGGATTGGTGCAGTCGGCGCGCAACGGTCTCGCTGCCGCCGAGAAGACTCGACAACCCCCGTGACAGCGCGCCGAACAGCGGTGCGAACAGGCTTCCCAGCACGGGAATCGGGTTCACTGTTCGCCGGGCGACGATGCGGCGCGCTTCCGGAGAAATATCAAGAATGTAGGGCACCACACGGTCGATCAGGCGGGGCCTGGTCAGCCGCGGCGTCAAGCTCACGAGCGACCACAACCCCACACCGAGGCCCGTTCCGCACAACACGGCCCAGCCGAGTACGGCGCTCATCGGCACCCGCTGACTACGAGAACCATCGGCGTTCCTCCGGAAGTCGACCGAGAGCGATCATCACTCGATACGCGATGACCGATAGGGCGAGGCCGCTCGCGATCACGACGATTCCCGCGGGTGAATTGTAGGCAATGGCCGCTTCGGGCCGGGAGGCGAGCAGAATAAGAATGATCCACGGTGCCGCAACGCCCAGTCGGGCGGCGTTCACGACCCACGACTGGCGGGCTTCCACCTCGAGCCGCACCGCGGCATCCTGGCGCAGCCACGCGGAGAGGCTGCGCAGTACGACCGTGAGGTCGCTGCCACCGACTTCGCGAGCCATCCGCAGCGTCTCGAGAATGCGGTCGGCAACCGGGTCGGCGAGGGAACGTTTGAGCTCGTCAACGCAGTAGCTGAAATTGCCGGTGGCGCGATATTCACGCTCGAATTGGACGAAGGCGATGCGGGTCGCAACCGGACCGGCCTGAGCGAGGCTGCTCACGCTGTCTGGCAACGCCAGCCCGGAACGGAGTGCCGACACCAGATGGTCGACGACGTCAGGCCACACCGTGCGATTGGCCCGGCGCCTGGCCGCCGCCCGCCACGACACGATCGACCAGGGCAGCAGCAGCCCGGCCAGACCGGCGACAGCACTGAGCGCGAGCACCCCGAAGATTCCGTGCACCAGGGCAGCGGATGCCACACCCACGATCACCGACAGCGTCAGGAATACCGGCACCGGAACGGACCGCAGCCCGCTTTGAACCAGGCGCACCCGCATCCGCTCGCCCACTTGGGCCCGCTGGGGCGTGGACCCAGCCGGCCACAGTAACGGTGCGAAAACCAATACGAGACCGCTCCCGAGCAGGCACCCCAGTACGAGAATCATGCGGCCCCCTGCCGCAATACCTGCGCCGGGTCGACGCCCGCTGCGCGAAATTTGGCGAGCTTGGTGGGATGCGAACCGGTCGGCTCCAGGTGGCCATGCAGAGAAAGGAAGAGAGGGCTCGCCTCGATGGTTGCGCCGGCTAACTGGCCGCTCGGGGCGATGATCTCGGTGACCCGCCTGCGGCCGTGGCGATCGATCTCGCAGTGCACCACGATGTCGATGCAGCCCGCAACGGTGGGCAGCACGAACGAGGAGTCGATGTTACGGCCGGCCAGCAGCGGCAGGGTTGAGAGTTTCGCCAGCGCGTCCCTGGCGCTGTTGGCGTGAATCGAGCACATTCCGGGCAGCCCGCTGTTCAGGGCGATGAGCAGGTCGAGACTTTCCGCCTCGCGTACCTCGCCCACCACGAGCCGGTCGGGCCGCATCCGCAGCGACTCCTTGATCAGCCGGCGCAGGGTGATCTCCCCGGTTCCCTCCAGACTCGGTTGCCGGCACTGCATCGCGACGACATCACGGGCCGACAGGTCGAGTTCAAAGGTCTCCTCCACGGTCACGATGCGTTCGCCCGGCCGGGTCGAGGAGAGCAGGGCGTTGAGCATTGTGGTTTTGCCGGTCTGGGTGGCGCCGGAGACCAGAATATTCTGCCCGCCCAGCACGCAGATCCGAAGAAAATCGGCTGCCTGCTGGGTGAGCGCGCCGAGGCCGACCAACTGGTTGAGATCGCGGATGCGGCGGGTGAACTTGCGAATGTTCACCGCCCAGTGCTTGCGCGTAATGTCTGGAATCACCACGTGCAGCCGTGAACCGTCGGGCAGCGAGGCATCGACGAACGGCGACGAGAGGTCGACGCGGCGACCGGACGCCTGCAGCATCCGCTCGACCAGGTCACGCACGTCTTGCTCGCCGAGCAACAGTGAGGTCAGTTCGGGTACGCCGTCTCGGGCTACGAACACTCGGGCCGGGCCGTTGATCCAGATTTCCTCGATCTCCGGATCGTCGAGAAACGGCTGCAGCACACCGAACCCGGTGAGCGCGGCCACGACCTCGCGAGTGGCTTGGTGCTCATCGGCGATCATCGGTGCGAGCCCGCCGAGCGCCCGCTCGCTGTAGCGGCGCAGTTCATCGCGCACGTACTGCTCCACCAACGCGTTGTTGGCCGCGAGGTCAACGCCCTCGCGGCGCACTCGCTGGCGCACCTGGTCTGTGATGATACGAACGGCTTCGGTCATCCCCGCATGATGGCCTCTTTTGCACTTCTTCGTGCAGATTCTCCACAGGGCTTGTTTTTTTCTCCTCTGAACAGCAAAAAAATGATCGACCCCGCTTTAGCGGGCCGACCAGCCGCCGTCCATCGTGTAGCTCGCCCCGGTGACCATGGCGGCGTCATCGGAGGCGAGCCAGGCCACGAGCGAGCCGACCTCGGCCGGTTCCACCAGCCGCTTGATCGCGCTCTCGGTGAGCATGATCGTGCTGAGCACCTCGGACGCCGGAATGCCGTGCACGAGTGCCTGATCGGTGATCTGTTTCTCGACCAGCGGCGTGCGCACATAGCCGGGAGCAACGCAATTGCTCGTGACTCCGTGCGCTCCGCCCTCGAGCGCGGTCACCTTGGACAGGCCTTCGAGCCCGTGCTTGGCCGCCACATAGGCGCTCTTGTACGGCGAAGCGCGAATACCGTGCACCGACGACACATTGATGATGCGCCCGAAGTTCGCCGCATACATCTGAGGCAGCACAGCTCGTATCAGCAGGAACGGCGCCTCCAGCATGAGGGTGAGGATGTTATGGAAGTCGGCCGGCTTGAAGTCCTGGATCGGGTTGATGCGTTGAATGCCAGCATTGTTGACCAGGATGTCGACCCCCGCGAGCGCGGACGCGAGCGCAGCATCGGTGAGGGCTGCGGTATCCATGAGGTTGACGATCCAGATTGACCCGCCGACCTCCTCGGCCAGGGCGGTGGCACCGGCGGTGTCGATGTCGGCGACGACGACGTGCGCGCCGCGGGCAGCGAGCGCCCGAACGACGGCGGCGCCGATGCCGCTCGCACCACCCGTGACGAGAGCGCGACGCCCGGCGAGGGGCTGCGCACTGGTGCGATCGGGAGCGGCGCTGACGCGGTCGGCATCGGCGTCGATGTCAGCGTCGGTGAGATCAGTCATGATGTTCCTTTGGTTGCGCGATCACTGCACGATCACGGCATGGGCAGGTCTTCGGGAGGTGAGGCACCACCGGTGCGTCGCCTCCCTGACCCAGTTACTTCCTGACCCAGTTACTTCCTGACCCAGTTACTTCCTGACCCAGTCGTTTGCCAACCCAATTGCTCGGGCCGGGTCAGTTGCCGATGGTGACCGGCTCGAGCCCGTGTTTGCGGGCGTCGACAGCGTCGACCTCGCGCAACGACGCTCCCGCGGTTTCCTTGAGCGTGACCACGGCGACCACCGTGATGGCGCAGGCGATCATGATGTAGATCGCGACCGGAACCCAGCTGTTGTATTGCTGCAAAAGCGCGGAGGCAATGATCGGCGCCATCGAGCCGGCCAGAATCGAGGTGACCTGGTAACCGAGGGACACCCCGGAGTAGCGCATCCGGGTCGGGAACATTTCGCTCATGATGGCGGGCTGGCCCGCATACATGAGGGCGTGGAAGCAGAGCCCGACAGTGACGGCCAGAATGATCAGCACCGGGTTGAGGGTGTCGAACAGGGGGAAAGCGAAGAACGCCCAGGAAGCACCGAGCACGGCGCCGGCCAGATAGACGGGCTTGCGGCCCACTCGGTCGGAGAGACGACCAACCTGGGGAATGACGATGAAGTGTACGACGTGCGCGATGAGCAGGGCGATCAGCAACTGGCCGGTGTCGTATTCGTGCACGGTCTTCAGGTAGACGATCGTGAAGCTCACGATGATGTAGTACAAGATGTTTTCGGCGAACCGCAGGCCCATGGCTCCGAGGATTCCCTTGGGGTACTTGCGTACGACCTCGAGCACACCGTAGTTGACGGCCTTCTCGGCTTCGACCTGCGCGCGGGCCTCGAGAAAGATCGGAGCTTCACTGACGTGGGTGCGAATGTAGTAGCCGATCACGACGATGATCGCGGAGAGCCAGAAGGCCACACGCCAGCCCCAGCTGAGGAACTGCTCGGGCGAAAGGAGCCACGTCATGGTGAGCAACACCACAGTGGCGAGCAGGTTGCCCATCGGTACGGCGGCCTGCGGCCAGCTCGACCAGAAGCCACGGGACTGGTTCGGGCTGTGCTCGGCGACGAGCAGAACGGCGCCGCCCCATTCGCCACCGACAGCGAACCCCTGAATGAAGCGGAGGGCCACGAGCAGGGCGGGTGCCCAGTAGCCGATGGTGTCGAAGCCGGGCAGACAACCCATGAGGAAGGTGGCGGCACCCACCATGATGATCGTCACCTGCAGGGTGTGCTTGCGCCCGAGTTTGTCGCCGATCTGGCCGAACACGATGCCACCGAGCGGCCGGGCGATGAATCCCACGGCATAGGTGAGGAAGGCGGCGATGATGCCGTCGAGTTCGCTGCCGGCGTTCGGAAAGAAGACCGTACCAAAGACCAGGCTCGCGGCGGTGGCGTATAAAAAGAACTCGTACCACTCCACGACCGTTCCGACCATAGAGGCGGCGACGATCTTCTTGAGGCCGGATTTTTCGGTTTCGCTGCCAGCTGGGCGAGCGGCCCGACCGGAACCGGCAGCCCCCACGCGTTGATTGACACTCATTGTCTGTCTCCTTTGTGTCGTCGATGACACGTACTTGGCCGCAGCGGCGTGCGGTAAGGAATCGGTCGCCTTCACAAAAGTACGACGTGTTTGAGTATTCACGCACAACGGGCGGGTGACAAGAACCAAAAAGACAGAGCCGATGTGCATAATCGCAGATCATGGCTCGGCGGGGTGCCCGTCCCGAATTTGCTCAGGCGCTGCACGGCCAGTTCATATGCGTTTCCTAAGAATTCACTCACTGTTTACTCATCCGTACCTCACGCGCAGGCCGGACTCTGATCTCACGACCACGAGGGTCGACACCCGGGAGGAACGCCATGGTCACCAGGATTGTTTTGTACTCGCACGATTCGATCGGACTGGGACACGTACGGCGGAACCTCGCCATCGCGCACGCACTGTCGTTGTACCTTCCGTCCATCATCCACGAACCGGTGAGCGGACTTCTGGTCACCGGACAGAGTGCCGCAACGTCCTTCCCCACTCCCGCCGGTTGGGACTGGTTGGTGCTGCCCGGCATCACCACCGGTGTCGACGGCTACCGCCCGCGTCATCTCACACTGGGAATCGACACGATGACGTCGATTCGCGCAGGCATTCTGCGCGTCGCCCTGCGCGAGTTCGCCCCTGACCTGTTGATCGTTGATCGGCACGCACTCGGCGCTCGCCGAGAACTCGAAAGTGCCCTGGTGAGCCTGCGCGCAACCCGGCCCGAGTGCGCCATCGTGCTTGGTCTTCGTGAGGTGCTCGACCGTCCCTCTGTGGCCCTCGCCGAGTGGCGGGCTATCGGCGGCGCCACCGCCATCCGGCGGTTGTTCGACGCGCTCTGGGTGTACGGCGACCCGCGCGTGCACAATGCATTCGAGACTGGGGAAATCCCGTCCTCGCTACTCAACCTCGCGGTGCATACCGGCTACCTCGCCAACGGACGGCCGATCGGGCACGCAACGAGCGACAGCGAACCCTTCATACTCACCACCGTTGGCGGCGGTTCCGACGGTCATCGTCTCGCCTCGGCTGCGGCCCGTGCGATCGCGCCACCCGGGTACCGACATTTGGTCGTGACGGGCCCTCAGATGCCCGACGCCCATCATGCCGAGATCATGTCCGTGGCACGCGAGGGCACGAGCATCCTGCGCTCGGTTCCAGATGCCCTCGCCTTGCTCCGCCGGGCAGCTGCCGTCGTGTGCATGGGCGGGTACAACTCGATCAGCGAAGCGATGACGACCGCTGCGCCCACCCTGGTCGTACCGCGCGAGGCCCGACGGCAGGAGCAGTCGATTCGCGCCGCAGCACTGGCCCGCCGCGGACTCGTCGAGACCGTGACGGCAGACACCGCGACTCCGGCCTTCCTATCGGCCTGGTTCGCAGCGAACGTCGGCCGGGTCGTTCCGCGCAGCACAGTGAACCTCGACGGCCTGGAGACAGTCGCCGTACTCGCGGCGGCACTACTCAATTCCAAACAGCGGGTTCGCGAACCCGCGGAGGTGCAACATGCTGTCTGACCATTCCGGATCCCCTCGAATCGGCTACGTGCTCAAAATGTATCCCCGGCTCTCGGAGACGTTCGTCGTGTCCGAAATCCTCGCCCGCGAAGCCGCCGGTGAAAATCTGGTCATCTTCTCCCTGCGGCCGCCGGTCGATTCTCGCTTTCATGCGGAACTGGCCCGCGTGGCCGCGCCGGTCGTCTACATCGACCGGCCGTGGAAAACCTCGCTGCTCTGGGCGGAATTCCAGTCCACGGCCAAGACCGGCGTCGGATCGGCAATGTCCGCCTGTCTCGACGAGCTGCTGCTGGCCGATGTCGACGACGCGGTGCAGGCGGTCAGCCTGGCCCGCGCCGTCAGGGAATACGGCATCACCCATCTGCACGCCCACTTCGCTTCGGTCGCCACAACGGTGGCCCGCCTGGCGTCGCTGCTCACGGGGGTGCCGTACTCATTCACGGCTCACGCCAAAGACCTCTTCCACGAGTCAGTGGACCCGGCGGACCTGGCTGTGAAACTGGCCGGGGCCCATCATGCCGTAACGGTGAGCGAGTACAACTTCGATTATCTGCGTCGCCGGTTCCCGGCCGAGACCTTGAGACTGCACCGGGTCTACAACGGACTGGAACTCGCCCGTTTTCCATTCACCGAGCACCGACCACCCAGTGGGCCCCTCGCGGTGGTCGCTGTTGGTCGCCTGGTCGAGAAAAAGGGCTTCAGCCTGCTGGTCGATGCGGCGCACGCACTGCACCATAGCGGTGTCGCGCTGACCGTGGACATCGTGGGCGGGGGCGAACTGACCGGGGCTTTGAGCGAACAGATCCATCGTCTCGGACTGTTCGGTACCGTGCGGCTGCTCGGCCCGGTGTCGCAGACCGAGGTGGCCCTGCGGCTGGCCGCCGCTGACCTGTTCGTAGCGCCCTGCATCGTCGGTAGCGATGGCAACGCCGACGGGCTCCCCACCTCCATCCTCGAGGCGATGGCCCTCGGCGTTCCCTGCATTTCAACGGATGTGACGGGTATCCCCGAGATCGTCCGCGCGGGAGAGACCGGAATCCTGTGCCGCTCCGGCAGCCTTGACGACCTGGTGGCTGCCATGCGCGGAGCCGCTGATCCCGCCGCGAACCTCGGTCGGCTCGCCCGAAACGCCCGCCGGGTGGTCGAGGAATCGTTCGATTCTGCCCGTCAGGCCCGAGTACTGGGCGAGTTGTGTGCCCACACCGACTCCGATGCGAGCCACCCGGCGAATCAACCGGCGTCACTCGAACCGATGGCGGTGGCCTGATGCGCGTCGCCTATCTGTGTGTCGACCCCGGTGTTCCCGTCTTCGGCACGAAGGGCTCCTCGGTGCACGTGCAGGAAGTGGTGCGCGCCTTCCGGGAACGCGATATGCCCGTGACCGTGTACTGCACCCGGCGTGGCAGCGACGTACCGGCTGACCTGCACGACCTCCCCGTCGTCGAGCGTACGGTAGCGGCCACCGAGTCACCAGCCGAACGGGAACGCGCCATCGCCAGCGCCGCACAGAGCCTTGCCGACGCCGCGATCGAAGACGGATGCGACCTCGTCTACGAGCGCTACTCCTTGTTCAGCACAGCCTCGGCCGTCATCGCCCGCGCCACGGGGTCTCCCGTGATCCTCGAGGTCAACGCCCCGCTCATCGATGAACAGCGCACGCATCGTACCCTCGTCGACGAGGCCGGCGCCCGTGCCGACACCACGCGGGTGGTGACGGCCGCAACCGTGGTCGTGTGCGTCTCCGAGCCTGTCGCCGCCTGGGTCCGGCCCTTCACGACATCACCTCGTCGTATCACGGTCGTTGCGAATGGCGTGAACACCCGGCGTATCGTGCCCCCCGCGCACTCGTCGGTGACGACCGGGTTCACCGTCGGCTTCATCGGCACCTTGAAACCGTGGCACGGCGTCGATGTACTGATCCGCGCCACCGCCCGGGCTGAATCTGCCGCACGCGCGAATTCCGGTCGGCTCGCCGCCGAACCGCCCTGGCGCCTGCGCATCGTGGGCGATGGGCCAGAACGGGCGGCGCTGCGCCAGTTGGCTTCGAATTACCCACTCGACGTGGAGTTCACCGGGGCCGTGGCGCCGGAACGGGTGCCCGAGCTGCTGGCCGGCTTCGACGTGGCCGCCGCACCGTATCCGGCCGGCCAGGATCAGTACTTCTCCCCCCTCAAACTCTACGAGTACCTCTCCGCGGGACTCCCCGTGGTCGCTTCGGCGGTGGGCCAGATTCCCACCGTCATCGTCGACGACTGCACCGGGCTGCTCGTACCGCCCGGCGATGAGGTAGCCCTCGCGGATGCACTCGGCCGGGTGAACGAAGATCGTGCCCTGCGAGTGCGACTAGGCCGCGCCGCACGCGCACTCGCCGTCGAGCGGCATGACTGGCGGACTGTAGTGGGCCGGATCCTCGACCAGCTCAGCGCGGCCGACCAGGCGCAGCTGAAGGCCGGGGCCGCCGACTCGTTCGCGCCGCAACCCGCGCTGCTGATCGGCGGCCGACGATGACGCGCTCACGCGAGCCCAGTGCCCTGCGCCAAAGCCTGCACATCGTCCGCCCCCATATCGGACGGCACTGGAAACTGGTCACCGGCGGCCTCATCGCGCTGCTGCTCGAGGTCGCGCTGTGCGTTCTCGAACCGTGGCCGGTGAAATTCGTGATCGATTCGGTCACGGCCAGTCTCGGCGCCACCCTTCCGCCCGGCTCAAATACGCCGCAGGCGACCATTGGGCTGCTGCTCGCCTGCGGAGCACTTCTGGTCGCACTGACGGCAGGGCGCGCCGCGTGCAGCTATCTGAGCACGGTGGCGTTCGCCCTCGTCGGGTCTCGTGTTGCGACCGACCTGCGGACGCGGGTGTTCACCCACGTTCAGGTACTCTCCCTGCGCTACCACGCCGCCGCCAGGTCCGGTGATACGGTGCAACGCCTGGTCGGAGACATCGGCCGGTTGCAGGAAGTCGCCGTCACGGCCGGGCTTCCGCTTTTCGGCAACGTGCTGACATTCTTCGTCCTCGCGATCGTCATGCTTGTGTTGGATCCGCTCCTCGCCCTCGTCGTTGTGGGCGCGGCCGTAGCGTACCTGTTGTCGTCGCGACGCAGTTCACGTGCCATCACCTCCGCTTCCCGCACCACCAGGAAGGGCGAAGGATCACTCGCTAATACCGCGGCCGAAACGCTCGATGCTATCCGGGTGGTGCAGGCATACGGTCTAGAGCACACCGTCTCCGGAGCCTTCCGCAGCGGCAATGAGACCGCGCTGCGCGAGGGGATCAAAAGTCGCCGTCTGGCTGCCGGGCTCGAACGCCGAACCGACATCATCGTCGGAGTCGCGACCGCGCTCGTGCTCGCCGGAGGCGGATGGCGCGTCATCGACGGGCAGATGACTCTCGGCGAACTGGTCATGTTCATGATGTATCTCAAGATCGCCATGAAACCGCTGCGCGACCTGGCCAAGTACACCGGGCGCATCGCGCGGGCCACCGCCTCGGGCGAACGCATCGCCGAACTCCTCGACGAACCCATCGAGGTATTCGATTCGCCGACCGCTCGGCCACTCGACCGCAGCATGGGGCGGTTGACGTTCCATGATGTGCACGCCCCGGACGGCTACGGCCGGCCGTTGTTCGCCGGGCTGTCGCTCGAGATTCCGGCAGGGCAGAACGTGTGCCTGCTCGGTCCGTCCGGCTCGGGCAAATCCACCCTGGTCGGTCTGATCCTGCGCATGGTCGACCCGTCTTCCGGCAGCGTGCGCATTGACGGCACCGACGTACGGGACGTGACGCTGCGCAGCCTACGCGGGCAGGTGTCGATCCTGCTGCAGGACTCCGTGCTGTTCGCCACGACCGTGCGGGAGAACATCCGCTACGGTCGCCTGGATGCGACCGACGCCGACGTCGAGGATGCGGCCCGGATTGCGAATGCCGAAGAATTCATTACCGCCCTGCCGAGTGGCTTTGAGACGATACTCGGCGGTCGGGGCAACACCTTGTCAGGCGGCCAACGCCAACGCATCGCCATCGCTCGTGCAGTCCTGCGCGATGCCCCCATCGTCATCCTCGACGAGGCAACGACCGGTCTCGACCCCAGCGGTCGCAGCGTCGTCGAAGCCTCGATGGAAACCCTTACTCGGGGTCGAACGGTCATTACGATCACCCACGCTTCCCACGCCGTGCATCGCGCGGACCGGGTGCTGTGGCTTGAAGACGGTCGGATCGTTGAAGATGGGTCCCCGGCAGAACTTCTCAAGTCACCCGGCAGTCGGCTGTCAAACTGGCTGGCCGAGCAGGAGACGACCGTTCGGATCCGGTCATGACGATCGCGGCCGGCACCAGCCCGCCGCCGAACGGCCGCGTCACGGCGAGGTCTCACGCCGCTGAGCAGGATCTGATCTCTCGGGATCCCCGCGTGGCGGCGCTCCGACTGGTTTTCAACGACGACGAGGAGCTGTCCACTGCACTCAACCGCCCAGCACACGTCACCCGCATCCGCTACAAGCCGGCATCAAGCGTGGTGATCACCTACTCCAGCGACCGTTTCGCCGAACCGCACGACCGGTGGGGTGACCACGGCTGGCTCGCCAGCTATGTCGACGACAGCAAGGTGAGTAAGAGTCTGCTGAACGCGCGACGCGGCAACGCCACTGCCGCGCGAGTGGAGGGCATCCGGGGAACCGTGCACGGCACGGCATCAGCTGACCGCAGGCTCACCGGCACTCTCGCCCGGCTCGACCAGGCATGCCCTCAACTGACCGAAACATCGACCCTGCTCCGACACAACCCGCACCGGCGGTTGCTCCTGCGCACGTTGGGGGCGACCGATCTCGTCGTCAAAGTCACGCCGCGCACCCACCGCGCAAGTGTCGACCAACAATTCCGTCAGGTCGAATTTCTCGATCACCTGACTTCCGAGGGGATCCCGGTCGTTCGGTTATGGCACCCCGGAGGCCTGCGTGATGTCGTCGCCGGTCAGTGGTGGGGTACCGGTGACCTCGCCGCCGTCCAAAGCACGGATGCGGCGGGCGCGGCCGGGCAGGCGCTGGCAGCGCTGCATTCCCTCCGCCTGGCACGCGGCCAGTTTGCGATCGGTGCCCGCAACGCCGACCCGACGTTGGCCGAATCCGAATCCGCGCGTGCGGCGGGAGCCATTGCGGTCGTCCTGCCCGAATTCGCCCAACGCGCGCACCGACTGGCCCAGGCCATCAACGATCGCCGTGCCGCATCGGACCGGCCCAGCGATCCAGTTCTCACCCACGGCGACTTCTCGCCCGATCAGGTGCTCGTCAGACCCGGCGAGATCCGCCTGATCGATTTCGATCGGGTCGGCTGGTCGGATCCGGAACGCGACCTCGGTTCGTTCGCCGCGGCCGCCATCATCCTCAGGAGCCCGGACCTCGCCGTGGCCCTGTTTGACGGCTATGTCGGGGCGGGCGGCGAACTGCGCCCGGATGCGATCAACGACTGGCTGGCTCACTCGCTGCTCAGCCGCGCCATCGATCCGTTCCGGTACCGGGCCCCAGACTGGGTCGGTGACGTCGAACGCATTCTCACCGCCGCCGAACAGGTGCTGGAATCATGATGCTTTCGCTGCCCCCCAGCGCCGACGACGACGGAACCACTTGGCAGATTGAACGTGCCTGGCCTGATCGTCGTAGCGGAGCGACCTTCGAGGCGCGGGCCGGACACGACGGTCAGGTACGCGGTGGCCGTTGGACACCGTCAAGCGGCGCCGTCCTCGGCCGCTTCGGGCACGACGACCAGCTCCCCGACCTCGCCGCTACCGCCCGATCGGGTTGGATTGTGGTGCACCGTCCCGGCCGTCGCGCCGTCGTGCGTTCTGCAGATGGCTCGAATTACGCGAAGGTCTTTCGGCCGGGTCGCGCGGTCGCCGCAGTGGCGGCAATGCAAAACGTCGAGGGGCTGGCATCCGCTTTCCTACGGCCGCGCATCGTGGCGGTGACGAGAGATGTCGTCACCTGCACCACTGTTCCCGGGCGCTCACTGCATGATCTCGGAGCGGATCCGGCCGCTGGCCTCGAGTGGATTCGCGCCTGGTTTGCCTGGCGCAGCGCGTGGGTCGATTCGATCGGCTCCGCGCCAGCAGATCCGTCACTTCCCGTGCACGATGCGTTCGCCGAAGCGGCCATCGTACGGTCGTGGGCGGCGAAACTGACCAGTTTCAACCCGTCAGCCGCGTCGTCTCGCCTCGTGCAGGTCGCAGATCGAGTTGCCGCCGGGCTGGTCGCTGGAACAGCCGACGCAGTGCGCCCAGCCCATCGAGACCTGCACGACAAGCAGATTCTGTGGGATTCCTCGCACGGTAGCGGTCTGATCGACTTCGACACCGCGGCGAATGCGGAGCCCGCTCTCGACCTCGGCAATTTGCGCGCGCACCTGGCGCTTCGCGAGCGCCAGGGGCTTCTCAGCTCCGCACGTCGCACGCACGCCGCGGACTTGATCGATTCGGTCGCCGACGAGCTTCACGTCGCCCCCGAACGCGTGAACGCATACGAAGCTGCGGCTCGGTTTCGTCTGGGCTGCCTCTACGCCTTCCGACCCCGATGGGCCGCCCTCGCCGCGGTGCTGCGCGCCGAGATCTGCCGGTAGCCGGGAGCCTATGCATAATTGCGTATGACCTTTCCGCCGGCTGGCACCGCTCCCACTCCCACTCCCACTCCCACTCCCACTCCCACTCCCACTGATCTCCTCATCTTTCTCGCGGTCGCACGCACCGGCCGATTCACCACCGCGGCTGAGAGCCTGGGCCTGAACCACACCACGGTGTCCCGGCGTATCACCGCCCTCGAAAAGGCCCTCGACGGCCGTCTCCTGGCCCGCGCCGTGGGCGGCTGGGAGTTGACCGAGCTCGGAGAACGCGCCCGCACCGCGGCTGAGGGGGTGGAATCTGCGGTCAGCCTGCTGCGTGGTTCCGACGCCGAAGCCCAACAGATCTCCGGGGTGGTGCGCATGTCGGCGACGGACGGCTTCAGCGCCTACATCGCTGCCCCGGCCGTGGCCGTACTGCAGCGCAGGCATCCGCTCTTGCGCGTCGAAATCGTCACCGTCACCCGGCGGGCCCTGCAGCACCGTTCGGGACTGGACATCGAAGTCGTCGTGGGTGAGCCGCAGGTGCACCGGGCGGAGTCGATTCTGCTTGGTTATTACAGCCTCGGAATGTACGCCTCACGGCGCTACCTCAAGGCCCACGGCACACCGACCACCATTGCCGAGCTGACCGAGCATCCCCTCGTGTATTTCGTGGATTCCATGCTTCAGGTCGACGATCTCGATGCCCCCCGGCGGCTCGTGCCGCAGATGCGGGAGTCGCTCAGCTCCACCAACGTGTTCGTGCATGTCGAGGGAACCCGGGCCGGCGCTGGAATCGGATTTCTGCCCTGCTTCATGGCCGATCAGCATGCAGACCTGGTGCGCCTTCTTCCAGAAGATTTTCAAGAACGACTGCCGTACTGGATGGTTTTGCGCACCGAGTCATTGCGGCTGCCGGCCGTCGCGGCGCTCGTCGCGGCGCTCCGCGCGCAAATGGAGTCCTATGCGCCGGCACTGCTCGGCCGTAACGTCATCACAGGAAAGGACATAGCCAACTAGACCCAGTCGCGCAGCTGGACAACTACACTGGGAAGGCACCAGCGGGAGTGGTGGAATTGGCAGACACGCAGGATTTAGGATCCTGTGCTTTCGAGCGTGGGGGTTCAAGTCCCCTCTCCCGCACATGGTTCATTCTTCAGCCCTCGACAGCACATCGAATAACACGCTCCCCCACGGGGGTACCGTTGACTTCTTTCGGGTCAGGTGAGGGCTTGATTTTCACCGTAACGGCGCTTTTTCCAGATGCGTTCAGCACGGGTATCCTGCGCGGATGCCACAGCCCGCGACCTCGACCAGCCCCACGACTGGTTGACGAGCCCCCTGTTTCAGGGGTCGGCGGCCCGGCGTTCTCTCACTATTGGGCGATACCCTGTGTCTCGGCACCCGCCGTCGCTACCCGAACGTCTGCCCTCCGCCGACTGGAGTTCCCCGCGTGATTCACACCGCACTGATTCCCTGGCTCGACCCGACGCACATCATTGAGTCGGCCGGTCCCTGGGCTTTGCTCGTCGTCTGCGCGATCGTCTTTGCCGAGACCGGGCTGCTGGTCGGGTTTCTCCTTCCGGGCGATACCCTGCTGATCATCACCGGCCTGCTCGCGTTCCCCGCCGCCGGCGTCATCCGGATTGACATCTGGTGGGTCGCCCTGGCCATTGGATTTGCCGCGTTCCTGGGCGGTGAAATCGGCTACCTCATCGGACATAAGTTCGGTCCGCGCGTCTTTGAACGCAAGGAGTCCGGCCTATTCAGCATTAAGAACGTCGA
This sequence comes from Cryobacterium lyxosi, assembly GCF_004403345.1. Classification (NCBI taxonomy): domain Bacteria; kingdom Bacillati; phylum Actinomycetota; class Actinomycetes; order Micrococcales; family Microbacteriaceae; genus Cryobacterium; species Cryobacterium lyxosi. Next base: position 184,037 of record NZ_SOGT01000006.1, on the reverse strand, counting down.
CCGCACAAATGCGTTCTTCGTGCGATTCGGCGGTGTCGCCGTCATCGTCGCCCGGTTCGTGCCGATCGTGCGTACCTTCGCACCGGTCGCGGCGGGCGTCGGCCATATGGACTACCGCAAGTACACGCTGTACAACCTGATCGGCGCGCTGCTCTGGGGGGCCGGCCTGACCTTCGGCGGGTACTTTCTCGGCTATATTCCGCCGGTGGCCGAATTCGTCACGACGTACATCGACCTGATCTTGCTCAGCGCGGTGGTCATCACCCTCATTCCCACGGTGTTCCACTACGTGCAGTCAATCGTAAAAGCCCGCCGACTGCGCGGCCAGCCCACCACAGCCACGGGCAGTCACCTGCTCGACCCCCAAACGTTCAAGACCAACCACGCCGGCCGCCACGAGAGCTGAGGCCGTCACCATCTGATTCGTTCAGCGGTGCTGGTGGCCTTCATGCTCGGCGTGCTCGGTCGGTTCCAGCTGAAAGGTTGAATGAGCGACGTCGAAATGCTTGCTGAGGCATCCCGACAGCTCATCGAGCAAAGCGTCGGTGCCGTGTGCGAGCACGGTCGCCTCCACGACGATATGCGCGGTGAACACGTGCGCGCCGCTGGTAATGGCCCAGACGTGCACATCGTGCACGTCGACCACGCCATCCGTGCCGAGCAGATGGCGCCGAATCTCGGAAATATCGGTGTCGGCCGGCGTGGACTGGCTGAACACACGCACGACGTCACGTAACAGCACGAAAGCGCGCGGAACGATCAAGGCGGCAATGACGAGCGAGGCGACGGCATCCGCTTGGGTAAAACCGGTTATCAGAATACTGATGGCGGCCACGATCACGGCAACAGATCCCAGGGCGTCGCCGAGCACCTCGAGGTAGGCGCCGCGCATGTTGATCGACCCGGCAGCGGCCGGACGAAGCAGCAGTATTCCGGCGATGTTCGCTGCCAGACCGATGATGGCCACGATGAGCATGGGAGCTGGCAGCACAGCGCTTTCGCCCGGGGTTATCAGGCGAGCGATCGCGGCGACCGAAACGACGCCGGCCACGCCAAGCAGGATCAACCCGTTGATCAGCGCGCCGAACACCTCGGTGCGCTGAAAACCGAACGTGGCCCGGTCCGTCGCCGGGCGTGACGCCATGACGGTGGCCGTCAGGGCAACGATGAGCCCAAGCAGGTCGGACAGCATGTGCCCCGCGTCGGCCAGGAGAGCGAGCGATCCGGTCAGCCAGGCACCGATCACTTCGAGCAGCAGCACGACAGACACAATGCCAATGACGAGGGTCAGTCGCCTCCGGTTCGAGTCGGTGCCGTGCGCGTGATCGTGGCCCATGGCTCAACGTTAGAGCCGCGCACACCCGCTCGCCAGCCCGCAGGCTAGTTGGGAATGAATGCCGTTCTCAGCATCCGGGTGCTGCTCGATCTGACGCGGCGTCATGGGGCACCGAGCACCTCGCGCAGCACCGGAACGAGACCCTCGAACGCGATCGCCCGATGGCTGACCTGGTTTTTTACATGGGCCGAAAGCTCGGCCGCCGAAATGGCATAGCCTTCGGGCAGAAATATCGGGTCATATCCAAAACCGTTGACGCCAGCCGGTTGGAACAGAAGCTGCCCCGGCCATTCGCCGGTCACGGCCCGCTCGGTGCCGTCGGGCAGGGCGAGAGCGGCCACACACGTGAAGTGGGCGTCGCGGTGCTCCTCGGGAACGTCGCTGAGCTGCCAAAGCAGCAGACGCAGGTTCTCACCGGCATCCTTGGCCGGTCCCGACCAACGCGCCGAGAAGATTCCCGGTGCCCCGCCAAGAATGTCGACGCAGATTCCCGAGTCGTCTGCGATTGCCGGGAGCCCGGTGTGCGCGGCAGCGGCGCGCGCTTTGATCAGTGCATTCTCGGTAAAAGTGACACCGTCTTCGACCGGTTCGGGGCCGTCATAGGCGAGCACCTCGATGCCAGGCAGCTGCGCGGCCAGGATGCGCCGCAACTCCTCGACCTTGTGGGCGTTGTGCGTTGCGAGAACGATCTGCACCGCTCAACGCTCCAGTGCGCTGGTCTGAAATTCGGTCAAGGTGATAGCGCCTTTCACGGCGAGGTCGAGCAGAACGTCGAGCTCGCTGCGGTCGAACGGTGCAGCTTCGGCGGTGCCCTGCACCTCGACGAACTTGCCGCGCCCGGTCACGACGACGTTCATGTCGGTGTCAGCGCGCACGTCTTCGGTATAGGCGAGGTCGAGCATGGGCACTCCGCCGATAATGCCGACAGACACGGCCGAGACGCTGTCGATGAGTGGCTGCGCCTTCTGCGAGATGAACTTCTTGGTGCGCCCCCACTCGAGCGCATCGGCGAGGGCGACGTACGCGCCGGTGATGGCCGCGGTGCGGGTTCCTCCGTCGGCCTGCAGCACGTCGCAGTCGAGCACGAGTGTGTTCTCGCCAAGCGCCTTCATATCGACCACCGCGCGCAGGCTGCGACCGATCAAGCGGCTGATCTCGTGGGTGCGACCGCCGATCTTGCCCTTGACCGATTCACGGTCCATGCGGCTGTTGGTCGAGCGCGGCAGCATCGAATATTCGGCGGTGACCCAGCCCTTACCCTTGCCGCTCATCCAACGCGGAACGCCGTTAGTGAACGACGCCGTGCAGAGTACCCTGGTGCGGCCGTATGAGATCAGGGCCGAGCCTTCGGCCTGGTCGCTCCAGCCGCGCTCGATCGTGATCGGGCGAAGTTCGTCGTTGGTGCGCCCATCGGCGCGCAGGGTCTCGGTCACGGTGTGCTCCTAGTGATTCGGGTGGAGGGGGAATTAGGGGGTCCGCTTCGACTGGATGCTGCCAGTTCGGCAAGGTTGAGTGTGCCGGTCTCGATCAGGTCGACGCGGCTGACCTCCGGTCCGATCAGACGATGGGCCAAGGCCAGGAAATCCTCGGCGCTGTCGCCGGTCGCCTCGTAACGGTAGCTGGGCGGGCTCGTGCGTGCGCGTTCCAGGCCCTGACTCACCAGCACCCGGTAGACGTCATTGGCTGTTTCGGTATCACTCGAGACCAGGGTGACGTTCTCTCCCATCACATACGAGATGGCACCGCGCAAAAAGGGATAGTGGGTGCAGCCGAGCACGAGGGTGTCGACGCCTGCAGCGCGCAGCGGCGCAAGGTACTCCTCGGCGACGGCGAGCACCTCGGCGCCGGTCGTGACGCCGGCTTCGACGAACTCCACGAACCGCGGGCAGGCTTTGCTGAACAGCGTGATCTGGGGTGCGGCGGCGAAGGCGTCGTTGTAGGCACGCGAGTTGACAGTCCCGAGGGTACCGATGACTCCCACTCGCTGGTTGCGCGTGGTTGCGACGGCGCGGCGCACGGCCGGCTGAATGACCTCGATCACGGGCACGCTGTAGCGTTCACGGGCGTCGCGCAGCATCGCCGCCGACGCCGTGTTACACGCGATCACAAGCAGTTTCACGTCTTGCGCCACGAGATCATCGAGCACGTCCAGGGCGAACCCCCGTACGTCCGCTATTTTCTTGGGCCCGTACGGCGAGTGGGCCGTATCGCCGATGTAGAGAATGGACTCGTTGGGTAACTGGTCCTTGATCGCCCGGGCGACGGTCAGGCCGCCGACTCCGGAATCAAAAATACCAATCGGTGCATCCGTCACGGAGACCAAGCCTAGCCCGACAAGCGGATAAGCTGTGCCTGGTGACCCTGTCCCCCACGTACCCCGTGCCAGCGCACGGCGGCCCAGCCGCCCGCACCCCGGCTTTACGCACCGATCGGTACGAGCTCACGATGGTCGACGCCGCTATCCAGAGCGGGACCGCCGACCGTGAGTGCATGTTCGAAGCGTTCGCCCGACGGCTGCCCACCGGCCGGCGCTACGGAATCGTCGCCGGTACCGGCCGTCTGCTCGAACTGATTCGACAATTCCGCTTCACCACTGAGGAACTGACCTGGCTTGCCGACAACGCCGTCGTGCGCACTCCCACCCTCGACTACCTGGCCGACTATTCCTTCACCGGCAACGTCTGGGGTTACCAGGAGGGCGAAGCGTACTTTCCCGGATCCCCCCTGCTGCTGGTCGAGAGCACCTTCGCCGAGGGTGTCATTCTGGAGACCCTCATCCTCAGCGTGCTCAACTACGACATCTCGGTCGCCAGCGCCGCCGCCCGCATGGTCTCAGTGAGCCTCGGCCGCCCGATCGCCGAGATGGGATCACGCCGCACCAACGAGCACTCGGCGGTCGCTGCCGCCCGCGCTGCATATATCGCCGGCTTTGCATCGACGAGCAACCTCGAAGCCGGCCGCCAATGGGGCCTGCCCACCATGGGAACAGCGGCCCACTCGTTCATTTTGCTGCACGACAGCGAGGAAGAAGCGTTCCAGGCGCAAGTGGATGCCTTCGGTACCGCCACAACGCTTCTCGTGGACACTTACGATGTGCCGGCCGGCATCGCCCTGGCGGTCAAGATCGCCGGGCCCGAGCTCGGCTCGATTCGCATCGACTCCGGCGATCTCCCCATTGTCGTCGCGGCGGCCCGAGCGCAACTCGATTCTCTCGGCGCCGTCAACACGAAAATCACCGTCACGAGCGACCTCGACGAGTTCGCCATCGCGGCTCTGTCGGCCAGCCCGGTCGACGCTTTCGGCATCGGCACCTCGGTGGTCACCGGTTCGGGAGAGCCGGCCGCCGGCCTGGTCTACAAGCTCGTCGCGCATAAGGGCCACGGCAACGACTGGATGTCCGTCGCCAAAACGTCGACCGCTAAGCTGTCTATCGGTGGTCGCAAGAGAGCGCTTCGTCGAGTGGATGCCGCCGGTACCGCTCAGGAAGAGATCATTCTGCTCGGTGACGGACCCGGCGGCAGTTTCGATTCCCGCAGCGGCCTCGAACGCGCACTTCTGGTCCCGCTGATCAGCGACGGCACCGTCGACGAACGATACGTGGGACCGGCTGGAACGCTGCGCGCCCGCGCGCACAACGCATCCGTCATGCAGGAACTACCAATCGAGGCTTTTCGTTTAGGGCGCGGCGAGCCCGTTATTCCGACCTCGTATCGATAAGCCCGGGCGAAATAGGCGCTACTTGGCCTTCATCTTCTCGTAGATGGCCTTGCACGTTGGGCACACCGGAAATTTTTCCGGGTCGCGTCCCGGCAGCCACTTCTTGCCGCACAGGGCCTTGACCGGTTTGCCCGAAATGGCCGACTCGAGAATCTTGTCTTTGGGAACATAGTGCGAAAAACGTTCGTGATCGCCGGGCTCGATCTGCTCCTGGTTCAGAAGTTCCTCGAGCTCACGATCAAGCGTGGACGTTCCGCCGCCGGGCTGGCCGGGTTCTGCAATGCTCACACGAAATTCAGTCATAGCCTCAGTCTAAACACTCTGCCCGCGACGGGTCAGGCCCGTTGAGCAGAAGCCAGCATCTCAGGACCGCGCCGGTCGAAGGCACGCGAACCGGCCCAGATTCCCACGACCACAGCCACGAGTCCGAGGCCGACGCCGGTGCCAAGCGCGAGCAGATGCCAGGCCGGATCCTCAACGATTCCGAGATAGGCGAAGATGAGCGCGGGTAGCGCCACGATGATTGAGCCCGTGAAGGTGAGTGACTGCACCAGTCCCGCGGCGGTCTCTGTAGCCTGCGGCTGGGCGAACGGGCTGTCACCGGGTTTGGTGACCGGGTAGGGAAAACGAGTGGAGGTGTAGCTCGAGAAGCCCAAACCGGCCAAAAGGATGCACGTGCTCACGCCCAGCATCGACAACAGCACTGACCAGTCACCGTAGAACGAAATGCTGATGACCGAGCCAATGCCGATGAGCGGTATACCCATGACGAGCGCGGGAAGGATCCGGCCGATACGGTCGGCCAGGCCGTGCGTTCCCGAAGCCACGTGCAGCCAGATTGCGGTGCTGTCGTAGGCAACGTCATTGTGCATGGTCCACCCGAGAAAAATGCACATGAGGGGTACCGGCACGAGCGCGAGGTAATGCAGCGGCACGCCGACGACACTCAATGGCAGGATGGCGACGATGGGCACAATCGGAATCATGATCAGCGACACCCAATACCGTGAGTCGCGCGCCCAGTAAGTGAAGGTACGCGCAGCGATAGCGCCAACGGAACTGTGCGGCAGCCGGTCGAACCACCCCAGGCCGGAATACTGTTTCGCCGCTGCTTCACGGCCGGGCGATACCAGCATGCGAGCCACGACGAACTGCCAGATCAACCAGAGCGCGTAGGTGGATCCCACGGCTATAAGCAGTTTGAGGATGGCCTCACCCCAGGCACCGGTGGAGGCGTCGCCGGGAACGGCCCACGCTGCCCCGAACGGCGTCCAGCCCAGAATCGTGGCGAGAGTGGCCAGCAGGGTGCGGCCATGTCGGTCCCAGTCCGTGCTGAACAGCACCACAACGAGTGGAGAAATCAACACCAGCACAACGACACCGATCAGCCCGGTGAACTCGCGGGAGCGTCTGGTCGACAGGAGAAAAGCCGCGAGGGATGCGCTCACTCGCGAAAGCAGAATGCAGGTCGCCAGGATCAGCGCGGCGGAGATGAGAGCGAGCAGAGTCTGCCCGATGCCACGCGACCACGTGACCACGGTGCCGAGAAGCACGATCGTCAGGGTGACCGCCGGTACGCCGATGAGCGCCGAACCGGCCAGACCAAGCGACAACGAACGGTTCGGAATTCCGAGGAAGGCAAACTTACGGGGGTCCATGCTGTCATCGATGCCGACCACGATCGGGATGATCAGAAAGCCCAACGCTACGGCCGATCCGGCCACAGTGAGCGAATCGCGTATCAGTGTGGGGTCACCGACGAACCGCAGGGTGATCAGTGCAACGAGAAGTGTGATGGAGACGCTCAGACCATAGAGCAGTCCTACGACCAGGCCGACAACCTGCCACGGGCTACGACGAAACAGGTTGGCGAGCAACCGGAGTTTCAGTCCGAAAAATTGTGCAACCATTCCATGCCCTCCGCCACCTTGCGCCCACCGGCGAGCTCGACGAACCGATCTTCCAGCGACTTCGGGCCACGGACCTCGTCAATGGTTCCCGCTGCCAGGACCCGGCCCTGCACGATGATGGCAACATGATCGCAGACGCGCTGAATCAGGTCCATACCGTGGCTGGACAGCACGACAGTGCCACCGGCGGCCACATACTTCTGCAAAATCTCGGTCACGTTGACCGCCGAAACCGGGTCGACGGACTCGAACGGCTCATCGAGCACGAGCACCCGCGGGGAATGAATCATTGCACAGGCCAGGGCGATCTTCTTCGTCATGCCAGCGGAGTAGTCCGCAACGAGACGGTTGAGGGCATCCTCGAGGCCGAAAGCCACAGCGAGGTCCGCCGACCTGCTGCGCACGGTGTCGTTGTCGAGGCCGCGCAGGGTGCCAGCGTAGTACAGGAGTTGTGCGCCGGTGAGGCGGTCGAAGAGCCGAAGCCGGTCGGGCAGAACGCCCATCACACGCTTGGCCTCGTTCGGCCGAGCCCAGACGTCGATACCGTGCACCGTGACGTTCCCGGCGCTCGGCCGCAACAGGCCGGTGATCATCGACAGGGTCGTGGTCTTGCCGGCCCCGTTCGGCCCGACAATGCCATAGAACGAACCGGCTCGTACGGTCAGGTCGAGATCGGAGACCGCAACATTGTGACCGAATCGCTTCACGAGTCCCCGGGCTGCAATGACTATTGGAGCTTCAACGACAGCGGGCTTCTTTGCCGACTTCACCGCCGGAGAAATGACGGCCTTCGCGGCGGGCTCTGAGATGCGGGGTGTGGCAGTTCCCTGCATTTCCTCGGGACGTGTATCCATGCTCGGTTCTGGCAGCGGCGCGACGGGCGTTCCCAGTGGCTGTTCCGTTTCGATCGCGACGAGCGCATCGCGGGTCGCGTACGGGCGCGTGGTTTCGTCGGTTGCGTTCTCGGCGAGTGTCTGTTCAGTCGCCCGGGTCGACCTGGCAACGTCCGGTAATTTTGGCGCCGTCAGCTTTCTCGGCGTCGTCGACGTGCGCACTGCTGGCTTACGCACTCCTGGTTTACGCACTGCTGGTTTACTCACTGCTGGTATACCCGTGGCTGGCTTACGCACAGCTGGTTTACGCACGGCTGGCTTTCCTACGCCCTCGTCCGCAGCTGCCGGAGTGTCAGCCGACTCGACTGCCGCTGGCTTACGCACTGCTGGCTTGCGCACTGCTGGCTTACGCACTGCCGGCTCTACCACAGTTGGCTTACCTGCGCCTTCGTCCGCAACTGCCGGAGTGTCAGCCGACTTGACCGCCGCTGGCTTACGCACTGCTGGCTTACGCACTGCTGGCTTACGCACTGCTGGCTTACGCACTGCTGGCTTACGCACTGCCGGCTCTGCCGGCTTGCTGGCCGCCGCCTTGCTGCCTGTCGACTTGCTGCCTGTCGACTCCGCGGCGAGCGGTTCCGTCGAGTCGGCGGAATGGTCCACGACAGGCTCGTCGTCTCGTTCAGGGTGGGGCGGCACAAAAGTCACTCCGCCAATCTACCAAGGAGCACCGACATGAGGGCGCGGCAAGGATGGCAGCGGCCGTTTCTACCTGTGAGTAGGCTCCGTGCCGGATCACGAAATGGACACGTGCTGAGCCAATTCTTTCCTCATCCTGAGACGACAGGTTAGGGTGAGACTGACATAACGGTGTGTCTTTACGTGAACATGTGGGTGAATCCTAAGCAAACTCTTCGCAACGAGAGCGGGTTTTGCGGCGTCACCCCAACCATTCTTGAGGAGATAATCGTGACGACGCAGTCGGAGAAGACGCACGGAATAAAGACGCAGGTGGTTATTCTGGCGGCCGGCATGGGCAGCCGTCTCGGGCGCTCATTGCCTAAGCCCCTCACCGAACTGAGCGACGGCCGCACGATCATGCAGCAGCAGTTCGACAACATCGACCATGCCTTCGGCAACGCTGCCCAGGTCACGATCGTCGTTGGATACAAGCTCGAGCACATCATCGAAGCGTTCCCGCAGGCATCTTTCGTCTACAACGAGGAGTACGACCAGACCAACACCTCAAAGAGTCTGCTGCGAGCGCTGCAGGCTTCAAAGTCCGGCGGCGTGCTCTGGATGAACGGCGATGTGGTCTTCGACCCGGCCATCCTCGACCGCGCTGCCGCCATGATGGCCCGCGACCAGTCTTTCGTCACCGTCAACACCGACAAAGTGTCCGATGAAGAGGTCAAGTACACCACGAGTGCCGAAGGCTACATCAAGGAACTCTCCAAGACCGTCAAGGGCGGCCTCGGCGAAGCCGTCGGCATCAACTACGTGTCGAGCGCCGACAAGGCCACCCTCATCCGCCAGCTAAGCAAGGTGGCCGACCAGGATTACTTCGAACGCGGCATCGAGCTGGCCATCGAGCAGAACCGCATGCTGGTGGAGCCGGTGAACATCTCCGATTTCTACGCCGTCGAGGTGGACTTCGCCGAAGACCTTGAGCGCGCCAACCTGTTCGTCTAACCGACACACCACACGACAAAACCCTCACGCTTCGGCGTGGGGGTTTTGTCGTTCTGGAAAGGTTTAACCGTTGCCTTCGTGCCCACACGTCGCGGGTACAAGACGCCCCGAGTGAAGCCGGTGCTGATCGCGACGGGACCCATGCACGTGCGGTCGTGGTGTGCCGACGTCGGCATAAATCGTGGGACATTACCGATCTGCGCACTCCGTGGCGAGGGAAGCATTCAAGGCCCACTCGATCTTCGACATCTGGTCTCGCAAGATCGTCGGCTTCCGGGTCGAGCGAGAGCGACCATCTAGCGGTGGACATGTTCGAGACCGCGTGGCGAAAGGCCGACCTCAAGCGTGAGCTCACCCCACACGCCCACCACCAGAAGAACCCGGAATGATTCCGCACACAACCGAAAACACCCGCGCGAGCTCGCGTCATCGGGATCAATTTGCCCGAGAAAATCGCCAGAAATCAAACCAAGTGACTCAAAACAGCTTGACGTTGATACCGGAAACAGCCGTTCGGGGCATGACCCTCAACTTGGCTGTCGGCCCCGCGAAGGGTCTGTCTTTGCTTTCGGCTTGCCCGGCGGATGCCGGATTCGCTCCACGCAAGGTAGAGAATGAAGGTGTCGAAGTGGGTCGATAGAACGATCGAACAAAAATGTGAGCGCGCCGCTGGCGTAGATTTGGACTAGGAGACTTTCAGAGGATGGACCGACGTGGCGAAGGATAGCTTGACCGACGACCGCGACACTCTAGAGGTCGAGACCGTGGTGTTGGTCGCCGAGGACGGAACGCCCATCGGTACGGCCGACAAAGCGCTCGTGCATGACCTCGATACTCCCCTGCACCTTGCTTTTTCCTGCCATGTCTTCGATGAGCACGGGCGCATTTTGGTCACCAGACGGGCGCTGATAAAAAAGGCCTGGCCCGGCGTGTGGACAAACTCCTTCTGCGGTCACCCGGCACCCGGTGAAACCCTGGCGGATGCTGCCCTGCGCCGGGCGAGCCATGAACTCGGCATCGGGCTGACCGAACTCACCCTGGTCTTGCCCGATTTTCGGTACCGTGCAGTCGACGCGTCGGGAATCGTGGAAAACGAAATATGCCCGGTTTTCACGGCAGTCACGTACTCGACGGTTGAGCCCCGTGCCGACGAGGTCATGGAATGGCGGTGGGTGCCTCGCGACGACCTTGTGATGGCGGTGCGCACCACCCCCTGGGCGTTCAGCCCCTGGCTGACCCTGCAACTTCCCCTGCTCTTCCCGCACGACTAGTTCGGCCCGATCGAACTCGGTTGTTTCACCCGCGAGCGTCAGCCCGGGACGAAATTGGCCCTGTGAACGCTGCATCGGCATCCGGAGTTGCCCGCAATGTTGTGGTCAGTGCGCCGCTGCGCGCTCTAGCTCGAGATCATTTTGGTGACCATCGGCATCGGCTTGGCCGCCCACTGTTTTGCGCGAGTCGGGCGCGCCCGACTCTAACCGGTGTCAACAGCAGTTCGCGGCTACGCCGCCCATCATTCTGCCAGAGCCTGGCCTCGTTTCTCAGGGAGTCCGAAGGTGCCGAGCGCGGCAACCACGAAGAACCCCGCGAAAACTGCGAAAAGCAGCCCCGTCCCGCCGGCCTCGCGCAGTAGGGGCACGGCCAGTGGTGCAAGGATAGCCGCAATTCGGCCACTGCCGGCCGCCCACCCCGCGCCAGTGGCCCGAATGCGAGTGGGATAAACCTCCGGTGTCACCGCGTAAAGCGCTCCCCACGCTCCAAGGTTGAAGAACGAGAGCAACATGCCCGCTGCGATCACTTGGCTGGTATCCGTTGCGATGCCAAACAGGGCAGCCGAACTGGCGGAGCCGATCAGGAACACGGCGAGGGTGCTACGTCGGCCCCACCGTTCGATCAGATACGCCGATGCGGCATAGCCCGGAAGCTGCGCCACGGTGATGATCAACGTATACGCGAAGGAACGCACCAGCGAGAAGCCGGAGGCGACCAGCACGGTAGGCAACCAGATGAAAGCACCGTAATAGGAGAAGTTAACGCAGAACCAGACCAACCACAGGGCGGCCGTGCGGCCACGCAGGCTCGGCGACCACAGCGCGGCGAAGCTCCCTGTGGAATCTTTTCGTTTGACTCCGCCCTGAACGGCCGGGTCCGATTCTGGGGGTGGAACCGTTACTTTGGCTGAGAGTTCGAATCGGCAAACGGTCGACTCTGCCTTTACAAACCGCCCACGCGACTCGAGAAAACGAACCGACTCCGGAAGTCGCAGGCGCACGAACACGGCGTAGAGTGCCGGGGCCGCACCGACAGCCAAGGCCCAGCGCCATCCGTTCTCTGATGACGGCACGACGAGAAATCCGATCACGGCCGCTATGGTCCAGCCAATCGCCCAGAACGATTCCAGCAGCACGATGATGCGACCGCGAATCCGTGGCGGCGCGAACTCGCTAACGAGGGTCGAGGCGACCGGAAGCTCGGCTCCCAGGCCGAGCCCCACGAGAAATCGCCAGGCGATCAGCACGGCCACCGATCCGGAAAGAGCGGATGCTCCCGTCGCCACGCCGTAAACGAGGAGGGTTAGCGCAAATACCTGGCGGCGTCCGATGCGGTCGGCCAATAGTCCACCGAGAACGGCGCCCACTGCCATGCCGACGAAACCGGCGGACGCGATCCAGGATAATTCCATGCCGGTCGTGTTCCATTGCACCGCTAATTGGGCCAGCACGAAGGAGATGAGCCCTACATCCATGGCATCCAACGCCCAGCCCAAGCCGGAGCCGACCAGAAGACGTCGATGTTCCCGCGTAAACGGCAGGGCATCCAATCGGGCGGTACGCGTCAATCGTGCCGGGACGTTCACGGGCACTGCTCGATTGACATTTGCGGGAACTTCGGCCACACGGTTTCCACTTCACTTGGACCAGAACAATCAACCAATATTTTACGCGCGTGATTACCGTGGCACCGAGCCCCGGCGCGGCAGCCGAGAAACGGTTACTGTAGCTGCGGCGCCCGCGTCCGGCGGGACGATGACGACTTGCCTGGCCGGAATATCGCAGCCGGCCGTTCGCACCAGAAGTTCGGCCGTTGGATCGGTGCCGCGTTTGATGACCGCGAGCGCGACCGTACCTAATTCGAAATGCCGGGCGACCGAAGTCACCCGCCCGACGATCTGGTCCGCACCGTCTTTGTTCGGTGCCACAACTTCATCGCCGCGCGAGGGCCGCACACTGTGTTTATCAATACTGTGCGCACCTTCCGGGTAGAGCATCACGAGCCGGCGCGGGGGATGACCGATGTTGTGCACCTTGGCCACCGTCTGCTGGCCGCGATAACCGCCCTTGTTCAGGTGCACGGCTGTGCGCAACCAATCAAGTTCATGGGGAATCGTCTTTTCATCAACCTCCGAGGAAAAATGCGGCCGCCAGGCTGCTATGCGCAAGGCCTCGAGGGCGTCCAGTCCAGCGACAGGAATATCGGAGGCGACGATCCCCGCCAGGGCGCTTCGCGGCACCAATACCTCGCTGTAGGTCCAGCCCGCCGCCGGATGCCTGGTCGCCTTCGCGTACTGAAATCCACCCGGGCCAACGCTCATCCACCGGTCCCGCCAGACGACGGGAAGCCCATGAGGGGCCGTCACCGGAAGCGTCGGCTGGCCGAGGGTGCCGATGGTCGCGAATTCGATGGAACGATCCATCAGTTCTACCCGCAGCGCGAATTTCATGCTGCCCAACCATGTGAGCAGCCCTGCTACTTCGTTTCGCTCCAGCAGCAGCCACAGATCGGTTCCGTCATCAAACAGGCGCACCGCATAGTCGATCCGCCCGGTCATATTGAGTAGAAGGGTCTCCGAGGATTCGCCCGGCGCCAAACCGGCGACACTCTGGCTGGTCAATGAATTTATCCAGCTGAGGCGATCTGGACCGCTGATGGTAATCACGGCCCGGTGTGAGAGGTCCACGATCGCGGTTCCTGCAGCCAGTGCGCGCTGCTCGGCGAACGGGTCCCCATAGTGGGCGGCCACTCCGGAATCGACCGCCTGATCGGCACCGACCGCGCCGGGCCGGTTCAGAAATTCGTTGAACACGACCGGCGCGTTCCCGACGGAGATCTGCGGAGCGAGCATTCCCTGCGTTGAATTCATCTGTCTCCATTGGGCGCCATCAACTGCCCGATATTGTCGTGCCTGTTTAGTACATTCCGAGTTGGAGCCGAGCGGCTTCCGACATCCTGTCCTGGCCCCACGGTGGGTCCCAGACCAGTTCGATATCGATCTCGCCGACGCCCGGAACCGCCTGAATTGCGGTGCGGGCATCCTCTTTGAGCACATCGCCCATGCCGCAGCCCGGAGCGGTCATTGACATGTTGACTTCGATCCGGTGGGTGCCATCGGGCAGCGGCTCCGCCTGGCACAGATAGATCAGACCCAGATCGACAACATTGATCGGAATTTCCGGGTCGAACACGTTCTTGAGCGCATCGAGCACCTGGTCCAGGTCAAACGGCCCGTCATTCATGTTCACGGTTTCGGCGACCGGTCGGCTCAGACCGAGCGCGGCCGAGTCTTCGGCACTGATCCGAACGAGGTAGCCCATTGCGGTTTGGACGGTGACGCTCGCACCGAGGGTTTGCGTTATGACAACCTGCTCGCCGGCCTGAAGCAGCATCGGCTGCCCGCCCGGAATCACCGTCGCCTGGCAGCTGTGTTCGAGTTCGACGATCTTGTATTGGCCTGAGTCCATCGGCTACTTCTCCGTTCCGACGACACGGCTGCCGTCCGCGCGGTCGTCACCTTCCAGCGCATTGCGCAACGCCTGCCAAGCCAGGGAGGCGCACTTGACCCGGGTCGGGTACTCCCATACGCCAGAGAGCACCGCGAGCTTGCCCACCTCGGCCAATGCCGCTTCCCCCTCGGATTCGCTGGTGAGCATGGTGTGCACGCGAGCGAACAGCGTCAGGGCTTCCTCCTCTGCCAGACCCTTGACGGCCATGGTCATCAGCGAAGCGGATGCCTGGGAAATGGTGCATCCGCTCCCCGTGAAGGCAACGTCGGTGATGACACCGTCGGTGAGTTGAATGGCGAGAGTCAACTGATCGCCGCATAGCGGGTTAACGGCCTCGATCGAGCACGTCGCACGGTCGATTGTACGAAAATTCCGTGGCCGGCGGCCATGGTCGATGATCATTTCCTGGTATAGACCCGCGATTCCCGCACTGACCGAAGCGATCCCTGGGCCGGCCGTCATGGAGCGACCACAGTGGCGTCACTCCCGAACCGGGTGGCGACCACGCGTTCCAACTGGGCGCGCAGTGGATCCAACTCGATCCGGTCCACCATTTCGTGTACAAACGCGTAGATGAGCAGGCCCCTGGCCGCTTCCAGCGGGATGGCACGCGTCTGAAGGTAGAGCAGAGCCTCCTCATCCATTTGGCCCACCGCAGCACCGTGCGTGCACTTCACATCATCGGTATAGATTTCCAGCCGGGGCCTGGTGTCGACTTCGGCGCGGTCGGAGAGCAGTAAGTTCTTGTTCTTCTGGTTCGCATCGGTACCGTCAGCGCCATGACGAACCATAATGTGGCCGTTGAACACACCGTGTGCCCGGCCGTCCAACACTCCCTTATACAGCTGGTGGCTGGTGCAGTCTGTCGCGGCGTGATCGACGAAGATCGTGTTGTCGTGGAGTTGGTCGCCCTGGGGCAGGTAGACGCCGTCGAGGCTGACCTCGGCGCCGACGCCATCCAGTTGAACTCGCACCTCGTGCCGGGCGATGCTGGCGCCGAGCATGATGGAACGGGAAGAGAATCGGCTGCCCCGCCCTTGCCGCACGGACAGCAGCGCCACATGGAAAGCACTCGTCGGCTCGTTTTGCACCTTGTAGTGCTCAATGTGGGCGTCTTCGGCGAGGAGGAGTTCGGTGACGGCGTTGGTGCAATACACGTCGGAATCGACCCCGGCGTAGGTCTCGACGATCGTGGCACGAGAGTGCGAATCGGCGATTATCACCGAACGTGGACTGGATATCAGCGGGACTCCACCGGTGTCGGAGAAGTAGACCAGCTGAATCGGCTCGTCCACGGTGGTGCCACTGGGAAAATGAATGAATGCGCCATCCTCAGCCAGAGCGTCATTGAATGCTGCGAAGGCGTGACGCACTCCCGGTGCATGCGCGAAAAAGGGTTCGAGGCGGTCAGGCCCGGCTGCCAGCACCGCGGCCAGGGTCGTGACGACTGCACCGGCCGGCACCCCGGTCACTCGCGAGAATTCGGACGAGAAATGGCCGTTGACGAAGACCAACCGTGGACCACCGAGATCGACCGCTGCCTCGTCGATCATTTCTGCCGTCACCCGGCTGCCGGATGCCACGGTGGCGGCATCGAACGGTACGGCGAGGATCGGGGCCAACCCGGTGTATTTCCAGTCCTCATCCTTGTGGGTCGGGAAGCCGTGCTCACCCACCCACTGGAGGGCGGCTACCCGCGCCTCGGCGAGCCAGGCGGGATCACGCGCGCCGAGCCGAGGTTCGAAGCCAGCGAGCACTCCGCTGGCCGCGCTCAGAACGGTCATCGCAATATCCCGGCCGTGCTCAATCGATCTGCGTCAGCTTCCTGCGTACCGGTGTAGCCGTGCGCTTCGAGCTCGACGGCCAGGTCCTTGTCCCCGGAACGCACGATCCGGCCGGCGGTCATCACGTGCACCTGGTCGGGCACGATGTAGTCAAGAAGGCGCTGGTGGTGCGTGATGACGAGCATGCTGCGGCCTTCGCTCCGGAGGGCGTTCACCCCGCTGGCGACCACCCTCAGAGCGTCGATGTCTAAACCGGAGTCGGTCTCATCCAGAATCGCGAGTTTGGGTTCCAGGATCGCCATTTGCAGGATCTCGTTGCGTTTCTTTTCACCGCCGGAGAATCCTTCGTTGACCGAGCGATTCATGAAGGTCGGGTCCATCTCAACAAGCTTCATCTTCTCCTGAGCCAGCGCCAGAAAGTCCACCGGATCCAGTTCTTCTTCTCCACGCTGGCGGCGCAGGGAGTTCAAGGCGGTGCGCATGAAGTACATGTTTCCGACGCCGGGAATCTCGACCGGATGTTGGAAGGCCAGGAATACACCGGCGGCAGCGCGCTCTTCCGGTGACAAGGTCAGCAGGTCCTGACCTTCATACGCGACGCTGCCAGAGACCTGGTACCCCTCGCGGCCGATCAATACACTGGCCAAGGTGCTTTTCCCCGAACCGTTCGGGCCCATGATCGCGTGCACCTCACCCGGCTTCAGTTGCAGGTTCACCCCTCGCAATATTTCTTTGTCCTCGATACTGGCGTGCAGTTCTTCGATTTTCAGCATTAGCCAACGCTTCCTTCCAGGCTTACGGTTAACAGTTTTTGCGCCTCAACAGCGAATTCCATGGGCAGCATCTTGAAGACTTCACGGCAGAAACCGTTCACAATCATCGACACCGCCTCTTCTTCCGGGATACCCCTCTGCCGGCAGTACAGGAGTTGTTCCTCGCCGATTTTGGAGGTCGATGCCTCGTGCTCAACCTGCCCGGTCTGGTTCTTCACCTCGATGTACGGAAGCGTGTGTGCACCGCTGTCCTTGCCGATCAACAGCGAATCGCACTGGGTGAAGTTGCGGGCTCCGACGGCCGAATGTCGCATGTTCACCAGACCGCGGTAGGTGTTCTGCCCGTGACCGGCTGAAATAGCCTTCGAGATGATGGTGCTCTTGGTGTTCTTGCCGATGTGCACCATCTTGCTGCCGGTATCCGCTTGCTGACGTCTGGCCGTCAATGCCACCGAGTAGAACTCGCCGACCGAGTTGTCACCCTTAAGAACCACGCCGGGGTACTTCCAGGTGATCGAGGAGCCGGTTTCCACCTGGGTCCAGGAAATCTTTGCGTTGCGGCCGGAAGCCATGCCCCGTTTGGTGACGAAGTTGTACACGCCGCCCTTGCCGTCGGCATCTCCGGGATACCAGTTCTGCACCGTCGAGTACTTGATCTGGGCATCGTCCAGTGCCACCAGCTCAACCACGGCGGCGTGCAGCTGGTTCGTATCACGAACAGGCGCCGTGCAGCCCTCGAGGTAGCTGACATAAGCGCCCTCTTCGGCAATGATCAGGGTTCGCTCGAACTGGCCGGTGTCGGCGGCGTTGATGCGGAAGTAGGTGGACAGCTCCATCGGGCAGCGCACGCCCTTGGGGATGTAACAGAACGAACCGTCGGTGAACACCGCCGCGTTCAGGCAGGCGAAGAAGTTGTCGTTGTACGGAACCACGGAGCCGAGGTACTGACGCACCAGATCCGGATGCTCCTGAACGGCTTCCGAGAAGGAGCAGAAGATCACTCCAACCTCGGCCAACTTGTCTTTGAACGTCGTCGCAACCGAGACCGAATCGACGATCGCGTCGACCGCCACGCCACTGAGACGCTCCTGCTCACCGAGCGAAATGCCGAGCTTGTCAAACATCTCCCGCAGCTCCGGGTCGACCTCGTCCATGCTCTCCACGCGTTTTTTCGGCTTGGGAGCGGCGTAGTAAATGATGTCCTGGTAGTCGACCGGCCCATAGGTGACGTGCTGCCAGGTCGGTGCCGTGAGCGTGGTCCAGTGCCGGTAGGCACGGAGCCGCCATTCCAACAGCCAATCCGGCTCATTTTTCTTGCTCGAAATCAGTCGGATGATGTCTTCGTTCAGCCCGCGGGGTGCGACGTCAGTTTCGAGATCGGTCACAAATCCATACTGATATTCTTGGTTCGCTAATTCGCGGACCTCGTCAGAGATACCAGTCGAGGTTGTGGGTGCACTCATTTCGTCTCCATGTCAGTTGTTGTTGGCTGCGAGCAGCCCGATCGTTTCGGTCAGCGACGCTGTGAGGGAAGTGCCGCGATCAGCGGGTGATCCTTGGCGTATGGGCCGACCTTGGCCGCTCCACCCGGGGAGCCGATGTCGTCGAAGAACTCAACGTTGGCCTTGTAATAGTCGGCCCACTGCTCCGGCACGTCATCTTCGTAGAAGATCGCCTCGACCGGGCAGACTGGTTCACAGGCTCCGCAGTCGATGCACTCATCGGGGTGGATGTAGAGCGCCCGGTCACCCTCATAAATGCAATCGACGGGGCATTCATCAATACAGGCCCTGTCCTTGACGTCCACGCAGGGCAAGGCGATGACGTAGGTCACAGTGCCTCCACCCCGAACACCGCGGGGACCTGGTCGAGAGCGTTGAGCAACACGGTGATCTCGGCCGCCGTGTTGTAGGCCGCGAAGGTCACTCGCGTGGTCGCGGCCACGTCCAGACGCTGGTGCAATGGCCAGGCGCAGTGGTGGCCGACTCGCACCGCGACTCCGGCATCGTCGAGGATTTGGCCAACGTCGTGCGCGTGCACGCCGTCGACCACGAAAGACACCACACCGGTACGGTCCGCACCATCGGCCGGTCCGATGACACGGATCCAGGGGCGTTGGGCCAGGCCGGCCAGCAGGACTTCGGTGAGGGCCTGCTCATGGGCGCTCACCCGCGGCATCCCCAACCGGGTCAGGTAATCACAGGCCGCAGCCAGGCCGACGGCCTGCGCGGCCACCGGGACACCCGCCTCAAAACGTTGCGGCGGTGCGGCGTAGGTTGAGCCCTCCATGTGCACGGTGTGGATCATCGAGCCTCCGGTGAGAAAGGGGGGCATGGCTTCCAGGAGGCCAGAGCGGCCCCAGAGCACGCCGACCCCGAGGGGGCCGAACATCTTGTGGCCACTGAAGGCCAGAAAATCGACGTCGAGATCGACGACGTCGATCCCCAGGTGCGGCACCGACTGGCTGGCGTCGAGCACGGTCAGAGCCCCGACCTTCCGGGCCCGAGCCACAATGGCCGAAACCGGATTGATGGTACCCAAAACGTTGGACACGTGCGTGAAGGCGACCACCTTGGTACGGTCGCTGATGACCGTCTCCAGATCGTTCAGGTTTAAGCGACCGTCATCGGTGACACCGATCCACCGCAGGGTAGCGCCGCTGCGCCGGGCAAGTTCCTGCCAGGGAATGAGATTGGCATGATGCTCCATCTCGGTGATCACGATCTCGTCGCCCACGCCGAGCTTGAAGCGCGCCGCGACATCCGCTTCGACGCCGTCCATGGCCCCGGCAGCGGCCGCGTTGCTGAACGAATACGCCACGAGATTCAGGGCTTCGGTAGCGTTCTTGGTGAACACCACCTCGTTAGTTTGTGCGCCGATGAACCGTGCAACGGTCGCGCGCGCCGATTCAAATGCTTCGGTGGCTTCCTCGGCCAGCTGATGAGCACCACGGTGAACCGCGGAGTTGTGTTGCTCATAGAAGGTGCGTTCGGCATCGAGTACCTGGTGCGGTTTGTGTGACGTGGCCCCGGAGTCGAGGTACACCAATGGTTTTCCGCCACGCACGAGACGCGAGAGAATCGGGAAATCGCTACGGATGGCGGCCGACTCCTCGATGCTGAATGCCGCGTTCGCGCCGACGTCAGAATTGGTGGCCTCGGGGCGGGTGATCGGATGCACTCCCGTGATTAGTCCTGCACTGGTACTCATGCATTTGTCCCGTCGTTACAATTGTTCGTGTCGGAGCTGGTAGTCGTGGCCAGAGCGTCAAGGGGGATGAACGTCGCGCAGCTGTGTGCGCCCCCAGCCAGAGTCGTGCGTCGTTGAACCGGAACTCCGAGCAGCCGGGAGAATGCCTCGGTCTCAGCCTCGCAGAACTCCGGAAACTCGGCCGCGACATGCAGAACGGGGCAGTGCCCCTGACACAGCTGCACACCATTCGCTGGCAGGTCAGCTCCGACCGGCCGGATCGTCGCCGCAAAACCTTCATCGCTCAGTACCGACGCCAGCGCCTCTGCACGGGCACGGACATCTCCGTCGGTCGAGGGCAGTTGTGCGGCGTAGCCTCGCTCGAGTTGTGCGCTGCGTTCACGGGCGAACTCGCCAACGGCATCCGCTCCGGCGCGTTCGGCGAGAAAGCGTAACGCCGAGGTCGCCACATCGGCGTAGTCAGCCCCCAGACCGGCATGACCGGACGCGGAGAGGACATAGGCGCGGGCCGGCCGGCCGCGGCCACCTGACGTAGCGGGCACGTGTTCTTCGACGGCCCCTTCCTCGGCGAGCTGGTCGAGGTGGCGGCGAACGGCGGCGGGCGTCAGTCCCAAGCGCGCGGCCAGATCGGCTGCGGTCAGTGGGCCATCCTCGGCGAGCATCTGCCGCACGCGGTCCCAGGTGCGTTCCTCCAGACCATTCGCTCCAGGGTTCGACCCGTCTGTGCCAGCGGTTCCACGACGGTGAGCTATTAACATGACATAAGCATGTCCTAATTCAGCTCGGCTGGCAAGTCAACGCGCCGGTCCACGGTCTGGCAGCAACTAGAGTCGAGCAGGCGGTTGGGTCATTACCCTCGAATCAAAGGAGAACGCGTGCTTTTTCGCCAACTGGAATATTTTGTCGCTGTCGCACGGGAACGACACTTCGCGCACGCCTCTGCGGCCTGTCACGTTTCCCAGCCCGCCCTTTCCGCGGGAATCAGCAAGCTGGAGCAGGAGCTCAATGTCTCACTGATCAACCGTGGTCATGCTTTTGAGGGGTTGACCCCGGAGGGCGAACTGTTGGTGATGTGGGCCAAACGGATTGTGGCGGAGCGTGACGCGCTCAAGGCGGAGGTTCACGCTCTCAAATCCGGCGTGACCGGTGTACTGCGTCTTGGCGTCGTGCCCAGCGCATCGACAACGGTCGCGCTACCGGTTGCGGCGTTCTGTGCCGCGCATCCGCTGGTCAAGGTACAGATCAAGTCGGGCCTGTCGTCGACCGAAATCGCACGCCGATTGCATGACTTCGAGTTGGATGCTGGCGTGACGTACGTTGACGCTAGCGACGACCCGGGGCTCGATGTCGTGCCCCTCTACGAGGAGCGCTACGTGCTGATTGCCTCTGAAATGCTCATACCGGACATTTCCACCTCCATGTCGTGGGTGCAGGCATCCCGATTACCACTTGCCGTGCTTACGACGAAAATGCGCAGCAGACAAGTGATCGACGCAGCGTTCGAACGGAACCATGTGCAGCTGGTGCCTCAGGTAGAGACGGACTCGATCGCGTCCCTCCACGCCCATATGAGGACAGGCCGGTGGGCCAGCATTGTCCCGCACACCTGGGTGCAAACCATCACCCCTCCGGCGCGGACACGGATCGTACCGCTGGTCGATCCCGTCGCAACGGCTCGCGTTGTCGTGGCGATCAGTGCGGCCTCGCCCGGTTCGGTTATTGCCCGTGCCTTCGCGGCAGTCGCCGCGAAACTCTCGCTCGGCGAATTGTTCGACCAGAGGCTAGGCGAGCTCTTCAACCAAGAGCTTTCAGCTGGCTTTTCCGCTACGACCGCGCCGACGGCGCCGACGCTTCGATAGCCGCCAGTTATCGGCCGGTCGATTTCTGGTCTTGGACAGGCCAGCAAAGTGAGTCAGACACTGGGTACAGCGCATCAGCCGGGCGGGCACCTGCCAAACCGGCGTCACAGAAAGAGGCCACATGGCCAAGATTCTTCTCGTCCTCTACCCAGATTCCGTCACCGGGTACCCCCCGAAGTACGCACGCGACAGCATCCCTGTACTTGATAGCTACCCAGATGGTCAGACACTGCCGAGCCCTTCCGTCATCGACTTCACCCCGGGTGCACTCCTGGGATCGGTTTCCGGCGAACTCGGTCTGCGCAGGTTCCTGGAAGCTGCCGGACACGAATTGGTGGTCACCTCGGACAAGGACGGTCCGAATTCGGTATTCGAACGCGAGCTCGCGAGCGCTGACATCGTGATTTCCCAACCATTCTGGCCCGCCTATTTGACCGCAGAAAGGATCGCGAAGGCGCCAAAATTGAAGCTCGCGATCACGGCCGGCATCGGTTCGGATCACGTTGATCTCGACGCAGCAATCAGCCACGGTATCACCGTGGTCGAAGAGACCTATAGCAACAGCATCAGTGTCGCCGAGCACGCTGTCATGCAAGTCCTCGCTCTCGTTCGCAACTACCTTCCCTCGCACGAATGGGTCGTCAATGGTGGCTGGAACATAGCCGACAGCGTCGAGCGCGCCTATGACCTCGAAGGCATGAACGTCGGTGTCATCGCCGCCGGCCGCATCGGTCGTGCCGTTCTGCGCCGACTCGCACCCTTTGATGTTCGCCTGCACTACACCGACAAGAACAGGCTGTCCCCCGAAATCGAGCGCGAACTTGGGCTGACCTTCCACCCGGATGCGGCCTCGCTCGTGAGGGCCGTCGACGTTGTATCGATCCATGCACCGCTGCATCCGGAGACGTATCACCTCTTCGACGATGCCCTGATCTCGTCAATGAAACGAGGCTCCTACATCGTGAACACGGCCCGAGCCGAGATCACCGACCGTGACGCGATCGTTCGCGCGTTGGAGTCCGGGCAACTCGCTGGATATGCCGGCGACGTCTGGTATCCGCAGCCGCCAGCGGCCGACCACCCCTGGCGCACGATGCCGCACAACGGCATGACCCCCCACGTGTCCGGGTCGACTCTGTCCGCTCAGGCTCGCTACGCCGCAGGTACCCGGGAGATTCTCGAAGACTGGTTCGCCGATCGACCTATTCGGGAGGAATATCTCATCGTCGACGGCGGTCAACTTGCTGGCGTTGGTGCTGCCTCCTACACGGCCGGCGGTGAGTCGAGCCCCGGCAGTGGCGGTAAGTAAGACAGCGAGAGCACCGATGTAGTCCTGGGGAAGGCCGCGGTGACTGCCCTGTCGCTGGCGGCCTTCTTACGTCCGCAACATCACGCCGCGCCACGTCACCCAGCCGGACCAGGCAGCCCCGGCTGCCCCAACGTCGCAACTATAACAAGGAAGTTATCAATGAGCTGGCTCGATCGAGAACGTACCATTGCTCGTCCTGGATTCAACCGGTGGTTGATCCCGCCAGCGGCCCCCGCTGTGCACCTGAGCACCTGTGCATTGGCTAGGTGTATGCATCCAGCGTATACAAGACCGCTTCAGTGGAGCATTTTGACGCCAGCCTGAACCCAAATCGGCGTGATTTTCTCCATCGCCATAGTTATGCTCGGACTGTCGGCCGCCTTCATGGGCACCTGGGTCGACACGAACGGTCCGCGCAAGGCAATGTTCGTGGCGGCATTCTTCTGGTCTGGCGGGTTCATGATCGGATCTGTGGGCATTTTCAGCCACCGACTGTGGCTCGTGTACCTCGGTTACGGCTTTATCGGGGGGATTGGCCTCGGTGTCGGTTACATTTCTCCCGTTTCGACGCTGGTAAAATAGTTCCCTGATCGGCCGGGCCTCGCCACGGGCATGGCCATCATGGGATTCGGCGGTGGCGCCCTCATCGCCAGCCCGGTCTCCACGGCCTTACTCGCCTGGTACGATCCCACTTCCAGTGCCGTCGGCTGGGTCGCCAGCGGTGACGCCGTGGGCAAGCTTTTCCTCAGTCTCGCCGTCATTTACCTGGCCTACATGATGTTCGGCGCCTTCACGATCAAGGTACCGGCTGCTACCTGGAAACCTGCGGGGTTCGACCCCTCCGTGCTCACAAGGAAGGCATTGGTCACCACCCATCAGGTGTCGGCGTCGAACGCGATCAAGTCCAGGCAGTTCTGGCTGGTCTGGATTGTGCTCTTCTGCAACGTCACGGCCGGGATTGGGATTTTGGAACGGGCCGCACCGATGATCCAGGACTTCTTCCGCCAGAACGATGGAGTGTCCCTCGTATCGGCCGCCGTTGCCAGCGGTTTCGTTGGCCTGCTTTCCATCGCCAAAATGGGTGGCCGGTTCGTCTGGTCGGCAGCATCGGATTTAACCGGACGCAAGAACATCTACGTGGTCTATCTGGGAATCGGGACCGCACTGTATGTGCTGCTGGCGCTGCTGGGCTCCAGTACGACGGCACTGTATGTCGTTCTGGGGTTGATCATCATTTCTTTCTACGGTGGTGGGTTCTCGGCAGCCCCCGCGTATCTGCGCGATTTGTTCGGCACGTTCCAGGTCGGTGCCATCCACGGACACCTTCTGACAGCCTGGTCTGCGGCCGCTATCGCGGGCCCGCTGATCGTCAATTCCTTCCTGGACACCCAGGGCACGCCAGGCGAGCTCACTGCCGCCGCCTATCGACCGGGACTGTTGACCATGGTGGGGTTGTTGGTCGTCGGCTTTATCGCCAACCTGCTGGTGCGGCCCGTCGATCCCAAATTCCACGAATCCGACGCGCATCGAACACCGGTTCACGAACTCGTTCAGGAGGCCTGACATGAAGCAGGCACGACTTGCGCTCGGCTGGATCATCGTCGCGATTCCGCTGCTCTACGGCGTTTACCAAGCCCTCACCAAAGTTGCGGCGCTCTTTGGCTAGCGCCACCGGGCCGACCGAGTATTCCACCGCAGAAACGCCGGTTTTACCGGTGGGCGGCGAGCAACTCGCGGGTGAACGGATGCTGCGGCGCCGCAAAGAGATCGACCGCCGGCCCCTGCTCCACAACAACGCCCTCCTTCATCACGAGGATCTCGTGGCTCAGTGCCCGAACCACGGCGAGGTCGTGCGAGATGAACACCATGGCGAGTCCGGTGAATTCCTGGAGAGAGGCCAGCAGCGCGAGCACCTGGGATTGAACCTGCGCGTCGAGCGCCGAGACCGGCTCGTCGCACACCAGGATGCTCGGCCGCCGGGCGAGCGCCCTGGCGATCGCCACGCGCTGCCGCTGCCCGCCGGAGAGTTCGTGCGCGCGCCGGCCAAGCAGCCCGGTCGCCAGCGCCACCTGCGCGAGCAATTCCACCGCCCGAGCCGTGCGCCACCGGCGCGAAATCCCGTCGAGAGCGATAGCCTCCGACAGAATCTGCAGCACCGTCGCCCGCGGGTCGAAGGCGCTCAGCGAGTCCTGGTGAATGATCTGGAGACGTCCCCGCCGGGCCCGGCGCTGGGATTCCGGCAGGCCGCTCCAGGGCTCGCCGTGCAGCAGCACCGAACCGTGGTCGGGCGGCTGCGTGCCCAGCAGTATCCGTGCCACGGTGCTCTTTCCCGAGCCTGACTCGCCCACGATGCCCACGGTGTGGCCGGCTCGCAGTTCGAACGAGACCCCGTCGACGGCCGTCAGCGTTCCGTATGCCTTGGCGAGGTCGTGTGCGGCGATCACCACGGGGCCCGGCTTCGGTGCCGTGGCCGTGCCCAGCGCGGCAGCGGCCAGCAACTGACGAGTATACGGATGCTGCGGCGCGGCAAACAGCGCGTCCGCGGCCTGCACTTCCACGAATCGGCCGTCCTTCATGACCGCCACCTGGTCGGCCAGCTGGCAGATGATCGACAGGTCATGGCTGATCAGCAACAGGGCGAGGCCAGATGCCTTCAGCTCACGCAGCAGTTGCACGACCTGCGCCTGCACCGTCGCGTCGAGAGCTGTCGTGGGTTCGTCGGCGATCAGCAGCGACGGCGATGCCGCCAGTGCCGCGGCGATAAGCGCGCGCTGGCGCAGCCCGCCGGAGAGCTCGTGCGGGTACTGCCGGGCGCGCCGGGCCGGATCGGGCATGGCAACCTGCCGGAGCAGCTGCAGCACGCGGCGAGAACGGTCGACACGGCCGAGCTGCGGTTCGTGCACCTCGAGCGGTTCGGCCACCTCGGCGCCCACTCGGCGCAGCGGGTCGAGAGAGACCAGAGCGTCCTGGCTCACGAGCCCGACCCGCGCCCCGCGGAGGCCCCGCCATCCTTGAGGGGAGAGGGCTCGGGCGTCGACGCCGGCCACCGTCAGTTCGTCGGCGGTGACCCCGGTGCCGGCGAGCCCGATCAGGCTACGCGCGGTCAGGGTCTTACCGGCACCGGACTCCCCCATGATGCCGAGGCACTGCCCAGCCTCGATGCGAAACGACACCCCATCGACCACGGCGGCCCCGCCCGGCACGACGACGCGCAGGTTGCGCACACTCACGACGCTCATCGTTGCCGCCCCGCCGCGCTGGCTTGCAGATGCCGTCCGAGAACGCTCGTCGAGACCACGGTCGCGGTGATCACGAGTCCAGGGAACACAGCGATCCACCAGGCTGTAGCGAGAAAGTTGCGTCCCTCGGAGAGAATGAGCCCCCACTCCGGTGTGGGCGGCTTCGGTCCGAGGCCGAGAAAACTGAGGCCGGCGGCGGCCGTGATGGCCGTGCCGATTCCCATTGTGGCCATCACGAGCAACGGCCCGAGCGTGTTCGGCACCACGTGCCGCAGCACGGTGACCGCCGGCGATACCCCGAGTGTGCGGGCGGCCTCCACGTAGCCGGCCCGCTTCACCACCAGGGTCTGTACCCGGGCAACGCGGGCATACGACGGAATCACCGCGATGGCGACCGCGATCAGCAGACTCGCCTCCCCCGGCCCGATGATCGCTATCACAATCAGCGCTAGCAGAAACTCCGGAAACGCCATCACGATCTCGATCGCCCGGCTCAATACACCGTCGCCGACCCGGCGCATCAGCCCGGCCAGAGAGCCGATCACCAGGCCCGCCAGGAGGGCAATCAGGGTAGCCCCGAAGCCGATCGCGAGCGAGTAGCGCGAGCCATAGATGACACGTGCGAACACGTCGCGGCCGGCCTGGTCGGTTCCAAACGGATGCCCAGGGCCGGGCGCCAGCAGAGCAACGCCGATGTCCGTGCGCAAGGGATCAGCCCCGGTGAACAACCGAGGAAACAATGCGGACAGCAAGAGGAGCAGTAGGAAGCCGGCGGCCACCCAGAGGGCCGGTGTGGGCATCCGGGTCACGCGTCGGGTGCGGGCGGTTCGGGAGCGCGCGGCGGCGAGAATGCTCACGCGTAGGCCTGCTCGGTCGCCAGGCGCGGGTCGAGACGGTCGGCCACGACGTCGACCAGCAGGTTGACCAACGAGAACGACACTGCGGCGAGCACAATAATGCCCAGCACCACAGGCACATCCCGATTGACGATGGCGTTCAGGGCCACGCGTCCGAGTCCGGGACGGGCGAAGACGGTCTCTACCAGCACCGAACCGCCGAGCAAGGAACCGACGATGTAACCCGTGAGGGTGACGCTGCTCGCTGCGGCGTGGCGCAGGGTATGCCGCAGCACGAGGCGGGTCTGGCCCGCTCCACGGGCGCGCACAGTCTCGACGAAGGGCAGAGCGGCCGCGTCGTCGAGGCCCTGGCGCAACACCTGGCTGAGAATGCCGGCCACTGGAATGGCGAGGGTCACGGCGGGCAGCACGAGCGCGCCGAACCCGGCGGTGGCGACCACGGGGAACCAACCCAGTCCAAAGCCGAAAACACCAATCAGCACCAGGCCGATCCAAAACGTGGGCGAGGACACCGCCACGAGCTCGAGCAAGCCAGCCACCGGGCCGGTGCGCCTGCCGCGGCCGAGCAGCGCCGACCCGAACGCGAGCAGCACGGCGAACGAGATGGCGAGGCCCATCAGTTGCATCGTCGGCGCGAGTTGCTGGCCGATCACCGCGGCGACGGGTTGCTGCATGCGATACGACGTGCCGAAGTCACCCTGCAGCAGGCGGCCGAGGTAGTGGAAATACTGCAGGAGAAGCGGGTCGACGAGGCCCCAGTCTGCTCGGATCTGGTCGCGCACTCGCTGCGACACGTTGCCGAGCCCCACGAGCACGTTCACCGGGTCGCCGGGGATCAACCGCAGCGAGAAGAAGCCCACGGTGGCGGCGCCCCACACCACGAGGATCATGCCGCCGATCCGGCCGGCCAGGCGAGCGCCCGGTCGGCCGGATCGACGCGCACGGCCCTCGCGGTGCGCGGTCACGGCGCGGTCGTGAGGGACGCCTCGTAGAAGAGCGGCTGCCCGTACAGATCGAAGCTCAGGTTCTCGATGGTCTTGCTGTAGGCGGTGATGGCGGTGGGTACCGTGATCGGCACCATGACCACATGGGTCGCGTTCCACTGCTGCAGCTGCTGGTAGAGCGCTTCGCGTTCGGTCGGATCGCTCGTGGCGATGGCGTCGTCGAGCAGCTGGTCGGCGACCGGGTCGGCCGTAGACGAGCCGTTCTTATAGCCGCCGCTGTGCAGGTGGGCTCGCAGGACGTCGGCGTCGACGCTGGGGAAACTCCAGTCGGACAGGTCATAGTCGCGTGCGTCGAAGGCCTCGTAGTATTGGGCGATCTCGCGGTTGTCGCGCACGATTTCGAACCCGATGTCGCGCAGGTCAGACTGCACCACGTCGCCGAGGCTTGCGTTGGCGTCGGAGACCGGGGTGTAGGCGAGCCACTGGGCGCTCAGTCGGGCTCCACCTTTGGTGCGGTAGCCCTCGGAGTCGCGCTCGGTCCAGCCGGACGCATCAAGCAGCGCATTGGCCTGGTCTGGGTCGAACGCCCAGCTGTCTTCGAGGCTCGGGTCGTAGGAGTTGGGCGTGGCCGGGGAGAGGATGCTCCAGGCACGCTCCGCTTGTCCCTGGTAGATGGTCTCGACGGCCGGACCGATGTCGACCCCGAGCGCGAAAGCACGGCGCACGTTCTCGTCGGCGAAGACGCCGTGCGCCTCGTTCAGGAACAGGGTGTACGGCAGGCCAGGCATCGTCACGTTCTGGATGGAGAAGTCGTCGCCGATCTGGCTGACTGTGTTCGGAGTGATGTCGCTGGCGATCTGCGCCTGGCCGCTCGTGAGGGCGCCCGTGCGCACCGAGGATTCGGGAAGGATGCGGAACTCGAGCGTGTCGATGGCGGGCGCGCCCTGATGGGAGCTGCCCTCCGGCGCCCAGTCGTAGTTTTCATTTGCGGTGAAGACGATGCTCTGGTCTGGCGTATATTCGCTCAGCACGTAAGGTCCGGTTCCCACCGAAATGCCCGGTCCACCGGCCGAAAGCTGCGCCGCGTTGTCCCGCAGAGTGGCCGGCGAGTAGAAGCCAAGCTTGGCGGTGCTCACCGCCTGCAGGAATGGCGCGTATGGCTGGCTGAAGTTCACCCGGACGGTGAATTCGTCGATGACCTCGGTGCCAGCGTAGAAGCCGCCGGTTTCGGCGTACCCGATCAGACTGGCAGCATCCGCTGACGCCGTCTCTGGGGCGACGATGTGCTCGAAATTAGCCTTAACGGCCTCGGCGTTGAAGGGTTCGCCGTCGTGGAACGTGACATCGCCCCGCAGATCGAACGTGTAGTGCAGGCCGTCGTCCGAGATCTGCCAGGACGTGGCGAGCCATGGCACGAACGAGCCGTCGGCTTTCTCATAGACGAGGGAGTCGAAGGAGTTGCGCATCACGAGGGCGGTGGCCTGGAACGCCGACGAGTGGATGTCCATCTTGCCGCCGCTGAGCGTGCCGCCGTTGATGGCGTAGGTCAGCGTGTTCGCGTTGGCGGGGGCATTCGGGAAGGTGGCAGCGCATCCGGAAACCAGAGCGATGGCGGCAATGACTGCGGCGGCGGCGCGAAGCCGGGATGTTGAATGTGCGCGAGTGCGCATAGGTGGGGTCTCTTCTCAGATACTGGTCGAACGGTGACGCATGTTGACTCCGCCTAGCAGTGGGCTATTAACATGACGTAAGCATGTCCTAATTTAACAGCGAGAGCAAATGACCGTCACCAACTATCTACCGAATCTCGGTCAGGTAGGTGGTGTAACCGGCCCCGCGCAAGGCGGCACGGATCGGTTCGGCGCCAGCGGACCCAGCCACGGCGATCATCGCGCCGCCTCCGCCTCCGCCGGTCAGCTTGGCACCGAGGGCACCGGCCCGGCGAGCGATGGCGACCATCTGCTCGAGCTCGGGACTCGAGACTTGCAGGGCATTGAGCAGGCCCTGGTTGATGTTCATCAGCTCGCCCAGTTCGACAGTGTCGCCCCGGCGCAGGGCGTCGGCCCCCTCCCCGACCAGGGAGTCGATCTGATCGAAGATCGCATCGTAGCGCGCGGGGCGCTGCTGCCACGCCGCGCGCACGGCGGCCACGGTGTGCGAGGTCAGGGCGTGCATACCGGTGAGACCGATCACGATCGGGATCGGATTCGGTGTGACAATGTCGCGGATTTCGT
Source organism: Cryobacterium lyxosi (assembly GCF_004403345.1). Classification (NCBI taxonomy): domain Bacteria; kingdom Bacillati; phylum Actinomycetota; class Actinomycetes; order Micrococcales; family Microbacteriaceae; genus Cryobacterium; species Cryobacterium lyxosi. Next base: position 153,559 of record NZ_SOGT01000006.1, on the reverse strand, counting down.
GACCACTCGGAGCATCCGTTTTTTTAAAAAGAATCGGCCGGCCGAACGTGGCAACGGTGTTGTCGATGCCGGACGGTGTGCCGTGCACGATCTTTTCGCACTCAAATGCCAGACTCGACACTTGCTCGTCGCTGAGCCGAATGGAGAAGCACTCGGCGGTCGCCCGGATGAGAGCGACGGCGAACGCGGCCGACGCCCCTAAACCGCTCGCTCGCGGCAGCTCAGAAAACACGTCGACCCGCACGCCGGATTGCGGCAAACCCAGACGTGCGGCGATCAACGTGGCGACCCGGTGTGAGACGTCGGCGCTGATCGGTTCCTGCACCGAACCATCCGCGTCCCAGTCGGTGATGATCGGCGCCTGCCCAGGCGTACCGCGCCCGACCTCGGCGCGCACCGTGAGGCCGATGGGCGCCGCGATGGCCCGCCGACCGTACACCACGGAGTGTTCCCCGAGCAGGATGATCTTGCCGTAACCGACGTGCCCGCCCGCACCCTGCGGTGCACGCGTGGGGGGCATGGCTGTGACTACGGCGGCGGGGGCGCTGGCGGCCAGCGGCGGGGCTTCAAGGTCTGCCAGAATTTGCCGCGCCTTCCACACCTTGATCTCGCCGCCGACGACGAGCTGCTCCACAACCTCATCGAAGCGCGCCGGGCTGGTGCCGGCGGCCACCGCGACCGCCCGGGCGTGCAAGCGCATGTGCCCGTGTTGGATTCCCGTGGTGGAGAGCGCTTTGAGCGCGGCCAGGTTTTGGGCCAGCCCCGCCGCCGCCATGACCTCGGCCAGTTCGCGCGCCGACCCGATTCTCAGGATGCTGTGGGCGATTCGCACGGCCGGGTTTGATTCCACCTGCCCGCCGACCGTGCCCACCTTGAGCGGCATCGTCAGCTCGCCGACCAGGTCACCAGCCGAGTTCGCCCGCCAGGTCGACAACGGCGCGTAGTGCTCACCGCGAGCGGCATAGGCGTGGGCGGCCGCTTCGATGGCTCGCCAGTCGTTGCCGGTCGCGATCGCGACGGCGTCGATGCCGTTCATGATGCCTTTGTTGTGGGTGGTAGCCCGGTAGGGATCCAGCTCGGCGAATTCGGCAGCCAGAATGATACCGTCACGAACGCGGTCACCGGAATACTCCCCGGTGGCCAGCGCTGCCTGCGGGATGACCGCGCGAGCACGCACGAGGGCACGATCAGTCAGGTTCGAGAGAATGCGCAGGAACACCCGCCCCGTGCTGATTTGCTCGACCAGGGGCGCAATGCTCTCGCACATTGAGTTGACGAGATTCGCCCCCATCGCATCGCGGGTGTCGACCAGCAGGTGCACGACCAGCAGCTCACCGTTCTGCGCCGTCGCTCCCCGCAAATACACCTCGACACCGCGCGCGCCACCGCCGCGGGCGACCATCTTCGCGTGGCCGCTGTTGGCGAGCCGCAGAATTTGTTCCGTCTGCGCGAGCAGAGCTAGACGCGCCAACGCCGGGTCGGCGACGTCAACGACCTGCACCTGGCCGATTAGTAGCGGCTCATCGGCCGTGCTGGTAAAACCGCCGTTTTGGCGCACCAGAAGTGCGGTGGAACTGACCGCCGCCACGATGGACGGTTCCTCCACCACCATGGGAATCAGGTAGTCGCGACCGTTGATCTGAAAATTGAGCCCGAGCCCCATTGGCAGGGAAAACACGCCGATCACGTTTTCGGTCAGTCGGTCAGCGGTTTCGGCGTCGAGCAGCCCGGTACCCGGCTGCAACATGGCATAGTCGGCATCGTTCAACATGCCGCGTTTGTGTAACAAATCCAGTCGTTTCTGCACCGACAGCTGATAGAACTTCGCGATGCGGAAGCCGGTCATGACCGGGCCCCTGGCGCGCCGAATTCCAACGGCACAACGGACGCCCCGGCGTCGGCCAGCGCACTTTCGAGGCGTTCGGCGGGCGCGCCGCTCGCGCTGAAGGCGAGCCCGACGTCGCCGCCGCCGGCGCCGGAGGTCTTGAACACGCCGCCAGCACGCTCGGCCACCGCGCGTAGCTCAAGGTGGCGCTCGGTCACGATGCCGGCCTGGGCGTGGGCGTCGAGCAGGGCCAGCGCCGTGAAGTAGTCATCGACCAGGCGCAGAAAACCGTCGCGGTCGGCGAGCGCTGAGTGCGCCGAGTGGGCGAGGCGGATCAGGCGCGCCAGGTCCTGGTCGTGCTGCGCCGGATTCTGCACGGCAAAATCGTTGACCCGACCGACCAGATCGGTCGTCGCCGAGCCAGCACCGGTAACCACGGCCACAAGGCTGAGGTCGCTGGGCCACTGCATCTGCACGGGCGGAGTCTCAACGGTGTAGGAGAGCAGACCGCCGTACACGCTCGCGGCGACATCCCCGCCGCTGCCCGTGCCGTGTTGCGCGGCCCGATGGGCCGAATGAGCCAGAGTGAACAGCGCCTCCCGATCGAGGTGAAGCCCGGAGGCCTCTGCCAGGGCCGCAGTGAGCGCGCTGGCCACCGCGGCGCTTGATCCGAGCCCCAATTTATGGCCATCGCGCACGAATGACGAGCTGTCCATGCTGATCTCAAACGGGCCAGAGCCGGCTGTACCCGCCCGCACCGCCGCACGCACCGCGTCGAACAGGCGCAGGGTCGAACGGGTATGCGCGTCGAGGGTGGCGGGAAGGCGACCTTCCTCATCGAGGTCGAGATGCTGGATGCCCACGCTGGGGGCGTGCAGCCGCCACGACCCGGCAGGTGTGACGGTAACGGTCACCCGACGATCAACGGCTGCCAGCAGCGCCGGCGCCCCGTGCAAGACGGCATACTCCCCAAGCAGAAACAATTTTCCGGGTGCCGACGACGAAAAGGATGCCACGTCAGTCCAACCGGAAGGCGCTCGGGCCGAGAGCACTCGGGCGTATCTCGTGCACTCCGGCAACGTTCGACAGCGCCTCCTGAACAAATGGCACATCGCCGGGTAGGCAGAGCACCTTCAGCTGCGGCCCGGCGTCGATGGTGAAGTAGGCCGGCACGCCGGACGCGCGCAGATCCCGAACGGCGTGCATCGCCGCGACCGTCGCGGCGTTCCAATAGATCAGCGCCGGCCGGGTGGTCAGCATCAGGGCGTGCAGCTTGAGGCAGTTGTACTCAGTGAGTTCGCCCAGCCGCACGAAGTCGCGGGCGGCGATCGCGGCCCGCATATCAGCGAGATCACCGGGGGCCGTCGCCAGCCAGGCCGGGTAGAACGGTGAACTGGCAGCGCTAGCCCCCATTCCGACGGTGGAGGTGATCGTTTTCGCACCCAACTCGGTAATGACGACAACCACGGCGAGCGGCCAGTCCGCGCCGCTCAGCAGCTGCACGGCGTAGGAATCCGAGCCGTCAGCGGCGCTGCCGGCGTGCATCTGGGCGTAGCCGCCGAAGATGGAACGGGCGGCCGAACCGGAGCCGTGCCTGGCCAGAATCGACAGTTGCCGGTCGGTGAGCGTGAGCCCGGCAGCGCCACTGGCAGCGACGGCGAGGGCGGCGAAACCAGATGCCGACGAGGCCAGCCCGGCTCCGGTCGGAAAATTGTTCGCGGACTCCACGACGGCGAACAGGTGCGTTCCTCGGGCCTGACGCACCAGATCGAGAACGCGGGCGACCTTCGTGGCCTCCTGCCGGCATCCGCTCAGCCAGAATTCATCGGCAGCGAGACCCGAACGAAAGGTCACCCGGGTATCGGTGAAGAGGGCATCGAGGGTGACGGAAATCGATCCGACGGCGGGGGTATTGAGAACGACATCGTTCTTGCCCCAATATTTGACCAACGCGATATTGCTATGTGCGCGGGCGCGCGCCGTAGCGCCGGCCTCGAGGGTCTGTGACACAGGGCTGCTCCGATCGGTTCTGCCCCTATTTTAGCCGGGAGCCCCGACGGCATCCGGCCGAACCAGCCCGCGCCGGACTACTCGCAGCTTCACCGACTAAAATGTCGGTGTGTTCACGACCCGGTGCGGTCAAGCAAGCACCTGAGAAGTTAAGTAGACACAGTTGGCTCCTGGAATAAGTGGCTTTTCCCTCTATCTCCCGCCGTATCGCGTGCAGCTCGAAGCGTGGTGTGCCTGGAATGACCAGCCGTGGGAGAAATTCCGCTCGGTGGTCGGCCGAAGTTTTCGCATGCGCGCCCCCGCGCAGAGCGTGTACACCTTTGCCGCCAATGCGGTGTGGCGCCTGATTCGGGACTACGACATCGACCCGTCCCAGGTTGGGCTGCTCGCGCTCGGCACCGAGTCGAGCACCGACAATTCCGCCGGCGCGGTCATCGTCAAGGGCATGGTCAATGAGGCCCTGGCCGCGGCTGGCTTGCCTCAATTGGCTCGGGACTGCGAAGTGCCCGAATTCAAACAGGCCTGCTTGGGTGGCGTCTACGGCGTGAAAGCTGCGCTGCGCTATCTCGCAACGGATGGCCGCGGTCGCCAGGCCATCGTGGTGTGCGCCGATATTGCGGAGTACGCTCGCGGCGGCAGCGGAGAGCCCACGCAGGGTGCCGGCGCGGTCGCGATGCTGCTGGAGAGCGACGCGCGCCTGCTCGAAGTGGACCTCGCCGCAGCCGGCAGCGACTCCGACTACCGCGTGGCCGATTTTCGCAAGCCGTTTGCCCGTTTTCGCAATCAGCCGGCGCGCGATGACGGCCAGGTGCAGGATTTGCCCATGTTCAACGGGCACTATTCCACCAGTTGCTACATCGATGCCACCCACCACGCCATGACGGCCATGCTGGAGAAACGCCCCGGCCGAAGCCTCGACTATTTTCACGACATCGACGCGGTTTTCATGCACCGCCCGTACCACCAGATGCCGACGACCGGGTGGGTCATGGCCTACCTGTTCGCTCTGGCTCATGATGACGGCGGCCATGACCAGTTGCGCGCACTCGCTGCCGATGCCGGTGTCGATGCCGATCTGCTCCTCGATGAGCTGCTCGCGCCATCACCGTTTCACGGTAACGGCGCCGATCTCGCCGAAAACACCGGCGACGTTTTTCCCCTGGCCCGCAAGGTGCGCAACCAGCTGCGCAAAACCCCGCTCTGGGACACGCTCGTCGAGGACAAGCTCAAGCTGGGCTCCGAAGCAATGCGCGACCTCGGCAATCTCTACACCGCTGCCCTTCCGGCCTGGCTCGCCGCTGGCCTGCAGCAGGCCCTGACCGATCGCATCGAGCTGACCGATCAGAATTGGTTGGCCCTCGGCTACGGCAGTGGCGACGCTGCGGAGGCGCTGCCACTGCGCGTTGTCGCCGGCTGGCAAGAAGCGGCCAGGCGAATCAATTTTGAGTCAGCCTTGGTTGGCGCGATCGATCTGAACGAAGCGCAATACATCGATGTGCACGAGGGACGCCGCATCGAAAATATCGCCCCGCCCGCCCGCGATGAGTTCGTGATCGATCACGTCGGCACGTCGAATGGGCCGGACTTCTTCGATGAGGGGGTCGAGTACTACCGCTACGTCGTCGGCAGCGCCGAATAAACCAAACGGGGCAGACCTACGCCGACCGCGTTCTGCCACTCGCTGCTACTCGGCCGTGCCGATCGCGGGCTCGCCCTGCGCGTGCCGGGCACGCAGCCACGGAATGAGGCCGCCGACCAGGAGCATCTCAATCTGGCGGGTCGAAAGCTCGTGCCGCACGGAATAAGTCTCATCGCGGGTGGTGTTGCGAACGATAATCTCGGTGTCGTTGGTGAACGCCTCGCGAATACCGTCGAGCACCAGCACGTCGCCCTGGCCAATGCGGTCGTGATCGGCGGCATCCGTGAATTGCAGCGCGAGCGCGCCGAAGTTCGCCAGATTCTGCCAGTGGATGCGCGCAAACGAAACCGCCAGCACAACCCGCAGCCCGAGGAATCGCGGGGTGATCGCTGCGTGCTCGCGAGAAGACCCTTGCCCGTAGTTCGCCCCAGCGACGATCATGTGACCGGTCGTGTCTCGGGTGAGTGCGGCGCGGGTTGGGTAGGTAGGGTCGACCTGATCAAAGGTGAATTCGGCGAGCTTGGGAACGTTGCTGCGAAACGGCAAGACGCGCGCACCGGCCGGAAGAATCTCATCCGTTGAAATATCATCGCCGACGATCAGGGCAACGGGAGCCTCGATGCGTTCGGCGAGCGGACCGAAGACGGGCAGCGACGAAATGTTTTCGCCCTTGACGAGCGCGACGGTGAGCGATTCCGCAGCGGCCAGCGGCGCCTCGAGCATAGTCAGGTTGACGCTGGAGAACTCCGGCAGGGTGATCGCGGGATAGTCCATGTTAAATAGGTCAGCGAGATCTCTCGGGTCGGTGATTTTTCCGGTCAGCGCGGCTGCAGCCCCGGTCTCTGGGGAGCAGAGGTAAACCGAGTCTTCTTGCGTGCCCGAGCGGCCTGGGAAGTTGCGCGGCATGGTGCGCAGGCTGATGCTGCCGTTGGCGGGGGCCTGTCCCATTCCGATGCACCCCATGCAGCCAGACTGGTGCAACCGCGCACCGGCCCCGATGAGATCGAGGGTGGCGCCCATCTTGGTCAAGTCCTGCAAAATCTGGCGGGAGCTTGGGTTGACGTCGAGGGACAGCCCGGGGAACGACTGCCGCCCCTTGGTGATCGCCGCGACGATCGCGAAGTCTCGCAGACCTGGGTTAGCTGATGACCCGATCACCACTTGCTCGACCGGTCGGCCAGCGACTTCGCTGACCGGAACGACGTTGCCCGGCGAACTGGGCAGGGCGATCAGGGGAACGATCGAGGCCAGGTCTATCTCCTCGGTCACGTCGTAGGTCGCATCAGCATCGGCGAGTAATTCCACGAAGTCGTCCTCGCGCGCCTCGGCGCGTAAGAATGTGCGCACCTGGTCATCGGCCGGGAACACTGTCGAGGTCGCGCCGAGTTCGGCACCCATGTTCGCGATCACGTGCCGATCCATGGCGGTCAGGGTGACCAGCCCCGGTCCGTAATACTCGACGATGCGGTTGACGCCGCCCTTCACACCGTGGCGACGGAGCATTTCGAGAATGACGTCCTTGGCGCTCGTCCACGGCGGCAGCTGCCCGGTCAGGCGCACGCCCCAAATTTGGGGCATGCGAATGTAGAGCGGTTCGCCGGCGATGGCGAGCGCCACTTCGGTGCCGCCGACGCCGATGGCGAGCATGCCGAGCGAGCCGGCCGCCGGGGTGTGGCTGTCCGAGCCGACCATGGTCTTGCCGGGGATGCCGAAGCGCTGCATGTGCGTCGGGTGCGATACCCCGTTACCGGCTTTGGAGAACCAGATGCCGAAGCGTTGGCAGGCGGATCGCAGAAAGTCGTGGTCTTCGGCATTTTTGCTGTCGGCCTGCAGCAGGTTGTGGTCCACGTATTGCACCGACACTTCCGTGCGGGCATAGTCGAGACCGAGTGCCTCCAGTTCGAGCATGACCAGAGTACCGGTCGCATCCTGGGTCAGGGTCTGGTCGATTCGCAGGCCGATTTCGGTACCGGGAACCATCTCCCCCACTACCAAGTGCGAGGCGATCAGTTTCTGAGCGACGTTGTAGGCCATATTGACTCCCTTACTCGTGTGCGGGTCCGGTGTCGACAATCACGCATCGACGTTGTGCGCAGAGTCTGAATCTACGCGAATGCGGGATTAACGACCAGCGTTTGAGGGCGTGTGAGCAAGAGAACAGTAAGGGCCGGCTGGCAAGGGACCAAGTCAGGCTCCCATACGATAGACCACGTGAGTAGTTACGCCCAGGTGCGCCCCGAACAGCGCACGCCGCTCGCCCGGTATCGGCATTCGCTGTGGTTGCTGACCGGGCGCGACCTGCGCGTACGCTACTCCACCTCGGTGCTCGGCTACTTCTGGTCCATTCTCGATCCGCTCGTGATGGCCGGCATCTACTGGTTCGTCTTCACTCAGGTGTTTGACAAAAACGTCGGCACCGACCCGTACATCGTGTTCCTGCTGGCAGCCCTGCTGCCCTGGATGTGGTTCAACGGCGCCGTCTCGGACTGCACCCGCGCTTTTCTGCGCGAGGCAAAGCTCATCCGTTCCACCCGCATCCCCCGCACCATCTGGGTGAACCGCCTCGTACTCTCCAAAGGCATCGAGTTTCTCGCCTCGATTCCGGTGCTTGCCCTGTTTGCCGTTCTGTACGGCGCCGAGCTGAACGCCGACGCGCTGTTCTTTCCCCTCGCCATTCTGATTCAGGCCGCCCTGACCGCGGGTGTCGGCCTGCTGGTCGCCCCGCTCGTGGTGTTCTTTCGCGACCTGGAGCGGGCCGTCAAACTCATTTTGCGTTTTCTGTTCTACGCCTCCCCCATCATCTACAGCACCACGGACCTGCCGCCCGAACTGCACTTCTGGGCCGCCTTCAACCCGTTGAACGGCATCTTCAGCCTCTACCGGGCAGCGTTCTTTCCCGAGCAACTCGACTGGTTCGCGGTCGCGATCAGCGCAGGTCTGTCCCTCCTCTTTCTCGCGCTCGGATTGCTGGTCTTTCGACGCACCGAACGTGCCGTTCTGAAGGAGATCTAGTGGCCCAGGTGAGAGCATCCACCACGGGAACGCCTGTGATCTCCCTGCAGAACGTCGGCATCCGCTTTCGCCGGAATCGGCGTGGGCGTCGAAATTTTAAGGATCTTTTCGGTGCCAATAAACGGCGCAGTCGGCCAAGTGAGTTCTGGGCCCTGCAGCACGTTTCCTTCACCGTGCAACCGGGCGAAGCCATCGGTGTCGTCGGGCGCAATGGTCAAGGCAAGTCGACCCTGCTCAAACTCGTGACCGGAGTCGTGCTGCCCGACGAGGGGTCGGTACGCGTCACGGAGGGCGTGGCACCACTGATCGAGATCACCGGCGGGTTCGTGGACGACCTCAGTGTGCGCGACAACGTCTATCTGACGGCCGGCCTGCACGGCATGACACGCAAGCAGATCACGGAACGCTTCGACGAGATCATCGAATTCGCCGAGATCGCCGACTTCATTGACACGCCATACAAACACCTGTCGAGCGGTATGAAAGTACGAATCGCCTTTGCGGTGATATCTCGGCTGGAGGAGCCGATTCTGCTGGTCGATGAGGTTTTGGCCGTGGGCGATAAAGCTTTCCGGGAAAAGTGCTATCGCCGCATCGAGGAACTCCTGGCGGGCGGGCGTACCCTGTTCATCGTCTCGCACAATGAGCGCGATCTGCGACGCTTCTGCACCCGCGGTCTGTACCTCGACAAGGGCGACCTGGTGCTCGACGGGCCGATCACGGACGTGCTTGCTCGGTACAACACCGACTACGGCGTCAAACCAGCAGCCTGACCCAAGCCTGGCCGCCGATTCGCCGTGGCGTTCTGGGAGCGTCGAAACTCGATCGCGATGTACGAGTCGCGAGTCGGCGGCAGCTGCTCGAGAGCGAGTCCGGTCACGAGCTCACTCAACTCGAGTTGCAGCACGGCCGCCAGGCGAATGAGCGTGTACATCGTTGGGTTTCCGTGCCCGCGGTCGATGCGGGCGTAATTCGAGACATTGAGTCCGGCGAGGAGCGCAACAGACTCCTGATTGAACCCGAGCGCCAAACGGCGCTCTCGCAGGCGTAGGCCGAGCAGTCGCGAGGCTTCTGATTTGGGCTCAAGCATTCTTCAGTTGTAGCGGCACAGCCGAGTCTTGACTAGCGGGTGGACTTTTAACGAAAGACAGTATTTGTATCCGGGTGCGCCCAAGTAACCCAGCGCGCGTCACGGTGCACCCCTTACACTCGACCAGAGGCACCGAGAAAGGCGAGCCATGGCGAGGAAGAGCATACCGATGCTGTCATCGACCGGCGGCACTCCCCAAGGTGGTGCACTGCCTACCGGGCTTGTCAAGGGCTTTGATCGGGTGCTGGCCATCCATCGACCCGTCGTGCTTGCACATATTCGCAGCATCCGACGGCGCAATCCCCAAGCCGCCCCCGAACAAATCGTGCGCATTCTGGAAAAACGCTACCTCGCTGCGGTCACAGCCGGCGGTGCCGCGGTGGGCGCCACCGCGGTTATTCCCGGCGTCGGCACCGGAATCACCCTCGCACTATCGGGAGTGGAAACCGCCGGTTTTCTCGAGGCAACGGCTTTGTTCACCCAATCGGTGAGCGAAGTGCATGGAATCGCGGTGGAAGACCCCGATCGCGCCCGCGCCCTCGTCCTGACGATGATGCTCGGCCGGGAGGGCAGCGATCTGGTGCGACAGCTCGCCGGTCAGGTGACCGGCTCGGGAACCGCGAGAAACACCTACTGGGGTGAACTCATCACCAACAGTCTCCCCCGCGCCGTTCTCGGCCCACTCACCGACCGACTCAAAAGTACATTTCTGCGCCAGTTCGCCACCCGCGGCGGGGCGAGCCTGCTCGGCAAGGCCTTGCCGTTTGGCATCGGAGCGGTGATCGGCGGTGCGGGAAACCACATTCTGGGCACCAAGGTGATGCGCGCGTCACGCCTCGCATTCGGTCCGGCCCCCGCCGGTTTTCGGCCGGATCTGGACCCGCAAGTGCGTGCCATCACGGTTCGCGAAAAGCGACGCGGTAAGTCGGTGGCGGCCATATCGGCCGAGCCAACGGCATCCGCTTCGTAGCCGACCACGCCCGGAGCGACGGGGCGTCGGTGTACTACTCCGTACCGGGACTCTGTGCAGAATCGGGCACGATCGCACGATCGGCATCGTGCACAGCCGCGAATCGGTCCCACTCATCCATCAGGTGCTGCACGGCCCCGTGGAAGAGGCCCGTCGCGACGCCAGGGGCGGTGTCACCGAAATAGCGGTGCACCCAGCCCTGCAGGCGATCGACCGCCGCCTCATCGTGGGTGAGTCGGTCGACGGCGATCACAATATCGGCGGCGTGATCGGCAGGGAGCCACTCACAGTCGGAGAGATAGCCGCTCGTGTCGATCACGGCCGTTGGGTTGACGGGCCGGGTGATGATGAGCGGCTTGCCGGTGGCGAGCCGGTCGTAGACCATGGCGGAGATGTCGACGATGGCCACATCCGCTGCGGCTAATTGCCAGCCGAGATCAGGACCAGAGTCGTAGACGTGCTGCGCGCGCGGGTCACGATCGTTGGCCGCGGCAATGGCGCCGATGATGGCCTTGTTGGCGGCCCCGTAGTTGTGGTCGACGACGCCGCTGCGCGGATGTGGTCGATAGATGACGCGGTGGGTACCGGTGGCCAACAGAGCAGTGACGAGCGCAACACCGTGGCTGGCGACAGACCCGTAGGCCGCGGCGGCCCTGTCCCCCTCCCAGGTGGGCGCATAGAGCACAACCTGGCGTTCATCGGGCAGGTAAGGCAGTTGACCGCTGAAGTAGTCGGCCTGGGGGCGCCCGATCTTGAAGGCGCGCTTATCGAAGTCGTAGTCCCAGAGCACCCGGTTGAGCCGGGCGAGTGCAGCGTCCCCCGCAACGAACGAGTAGTCGTAGGCCTTGAACTGGTTGGTGATCATGTACATCTTGTCGCTCTCACCGTGGTTGATGAAAACGTGCCAGCACCGCCCGTAGCGCATCATCTGAAAGTTGCGCGGGTTCTGGTTGACGTAAAACACGATACGAATATCCTGCTCGGCAACGATCTGCTCGAGCTGCGGAACCGTACGGGCGTAGGCGACGGGAATGGGCGCCTCGTTCATGAGTTTGAGGGTGCCGCCGCCGGTACGACTGATCACGAGTACCGGCCACGTCTTGGCGAGCGTTGCGAGCGGCTGGTACCACTGCCGTACTTGGTACATGTTGACGGGTCCGTCAGCGAAGTACACGGCAATCTTGAAATGATTGTCTTCGCGCAGCTCCCGTTCTTGCAGCGGCCCACGCAGCTCGTGTTGGGCCTTGCGGGAGGCCATAACATCCCTGACCAGCTTGACTGCACGCCTGACGTCTTCCCGAATTGCCACCGGCTAAGACTACCTTTCGTTAGATGATCGGAGGGCGCCCTGCGCGGGTCATTCGCCAGACCGTGCGTGCTCGAAGCGGATGCCGTGGTCCCGGGTCATGACGCCACCCTTCGCGCCAGCCGTCAAACCAGGCGTGCAGTGCCGGCCGGTTGCTCAGGCCCCAGCGCAGCACCTGAATCGCCGTCCAGGCGCCCACGTACAGCGGCACCAAGAGCATTGGCAGGTTGCGACGAGCCAGCCACACCCGGTTGCGAGCGTTCAGCCGGTAGTAGTCGGCGTGTCGGGTGGGCAGAATGACCGGATGATTGGCCACGAGGTCGCCGGCATACCAGACGACCCGGTCCTGGTCCCAGACCCGCCACGCCAGTTCGATGCCTTCGTGCGCGTAGAAGAATGGTTCGGCCCAGCCTCCGGTCGCGTCGAAGACGCTGCGCGGCAGCAGAACGGCGCCCTCCCAGACGGAGAATACCGGTCCGGGCGTACTGGCCTCGCCCTTGCGGATGCGGGGAATCCACCGACGCGGCGATTCGATTCCCGCCGGGTCTTCGACCCGAGGCTGAAGCAGCCCGATTGTCGGGTCGGCGCGCATCTTGCCGATCGCGTCGATCAAGAAATTCGGGTCGGGAATGCTTGCATCGTCGTCGAGGAAGAACAGGTATTCCCCGGTGACACGCGACACGCCGCGGTTACGGCCGGCTGGAATGCCCAGGTTGGTCGGAAGTCCGAGGGACTGCACGCCGACCGGCAGGCCGGTCGGTTGCCAACCGTTGCCGACGCAGACCACGTCGAGGGTCACTCCCTGCTGGGCCAGCACCGAGCGGATGCCCCGCTCGAGATCAGCCGGACGGGTGCCCTGAGTGAGCACCACCACACCGACCGTCACAGCGCCGGCCGGTGCAGCGCCGGCCGGTGCAGCGCCGGCAGCTGCGTCAGGAACGGACACGCTTGGACGCCATGATGGCCACAAAATGGCCGATGAGCGATAGGAACGCGAGCGGTACCAGTACGATCAGCACGGTCCGGTCAACGAGCGGCTGCTCGAGAAACAGTCCGACGACGGCGGCAGCGAAGATGACCATGGTCAGTTCGACCGAGTGGTACAGGCGATGGAAGGGTACGAAACGGGCGAGTCGGCGCACCCGGGCGATCACGCTCGAGGTCGGAGTCTTCTCGCCGTGGGTGTCGGCGAGCTTCGTCAATCCGGCATTGGCCCGTGCGACGTGCACCATATCGTTGAGCGCCTTGTTCAGCACGATGATCAGAGCGAGCAGCAACGCCAGAGTGCTCCACAAAAAGTCGTCGGGTGAGTCGAATGGGTACGCAGCCGCCCGAATTCCGAGGGCGATGGGAATGAGTGACTCGGTGGAGTAGTGTCCGACCTTGTCGAGGAACACGCCGGCGGGCGAGGACGTGCCGCGCCATCGCGCCACTTCGCCGTCGCAGCAGTCGATGAGCATCTGCACCTGGCTGAACGCGAGGGCGAGCAGTGCCCCCCAGATTCCGGGGATCAGCAGGGCGGCGGCAGTCGACCAGCCGGCGAGGATCATCAGCGCGGTCACGCCGTTGGCGGAGATGCGGGTCTTCAGCAGCACCCAGGTCAGGTACGGCGATAGGTCGCGCAGGTACAGACTCGCCGTCCAGTGCTCGGCGTTGGCACGCAGGCGCACTTCGGGCGGCTGGGCCACCGCGCGCAGCTGAGCGATCGATTCCGGTCGAGCCAAGCGCCGATGTGAGGTCTCGGACGAACTGGTCATCTGCTCACCTTCCCGTGTGTGCCGTGATGTTGCTGGTGAGTTTGAGATACCCGAGCACAAACCCGACCCCCCAGCAGAAGTGAATGCAGGGCAAGACTACGAGAAAATTCAGGGAGGTACGAATTCCGTCCGGCCTGGCCACCGTGAGCGTCGCGGCCACCACGATGACCAGATACCCGATGGGAACTATGAGACCGAGGAACAACCACGGCGCCGCGCCGAAGGCCACCTGCACGATTCCGGCCACTCCGAGGAGCAGCCCGAGAGCTACCGCCAGAACCATGGCCGGCGGCACAAAATAGCGGATGCCGTTGGCCGCCGGATACCGACGGGCCAGTTCGCCGCGCCAGAGCCCGGTCGAGAGCATCTGCCGGGCGAGTTGGGGCAGGGTCGGCCGCGGACGATACAGCACGCGCAGTTCGGGGGTGAACCAGACAAGTCCACCGGCCTCACGGAGGCGCCGATTGAGGTCCCAGTCCTGACCGCGTTTGACGCCCTCGTCGAACAATCCGACAGCCAGGATGCTCGCAGTGCGAAAACAACCGAGGTAGACGGTTTCGGCAGCACCCTCAGCCCCGCCGACATGGTGCGGGGTACCGCCGAGGCCGATGCGGGTACCGTACGCACGGGCCACTGCGCGCTCGAACGCGCTGATACCACGGGCATCCATGATGCCACCGACGTTGTCGGCACCGGTGCGCTCAAGCGTCTCCACGGCGATGCGGGCGTATTCGGGTGGTAGCACCGAGTGGGCGTCGACGCGAATGACCACCGCGTACTGCGACGCACGGATGGCGATGTTCAGGCCCGCCGGAGTCGAGCCGATGTCGTTGGGCACGACCCGAATTCGCGAGTCGACCGCGGCCATTTCTTCGACCAGTTCGGTCGTGCCGTCGATGCTCGGTCCGAGCGCCAGGGTGACCTCAAACGGGCCCTCGAAGTCTTGTGCCAGCAGGCTCTCGACGGCGGCTCGCACGTGCGTCGCCTCGTTGAGCACCGGCATCACGTACGACACCCCGGGAAGAAATCCCTCACCACGTTGGTGCACCTGGCTGGCCAGCTTTCCGGTTGATGGGTAAGACGATCGAGCCTACCAGCCCACGAAATGCCAATCATCGCGGAACGTGTCAAACAGCACCGCTCACCGTAATCGCGTCGCCGGCGAGCCGGCGACGCGATGAGAAGGGAGGAACAGAGTGCGGTTAGCTGGTGTACTCGCCCACCGTGACCGATACGGTGGTCGACTTGCCGTCTCGCACATAGGTGAGGTCGGCGGTTCCGCCAGCGGGGAGCACCCGCACCTGGGCGGTGAGGTCGATCGAGTCTGTGATCGGCACGCCGTTGAAGTTGGTGACGACGTCGCCCTCGGCCAGACCGGCCTTGTCGGCGGCACCGCCCGAGGTTAGCTTGCTTATGAGGGCGCCCACAGTGCTGCTGGTCGAGCTGGACGCATCCTTGACGCCCGCACCGAGCAGGCCGTGGGTGGCCGTTCCGTTGGCGATGATCTCCTCGGAGATGCGCTTGGCGAAGTTCGACGGAATGGAGAATCCGACGCCGATGCTCCCGGCAGCGGACGACGAGGTGGCGCTGCCGGCGCTGGCGATGGCCACGTTGATGCCGATCAGTTCACCGCTGCCATTGAGCAGGGCGCCTCCGGAGTTGCCCGGGTTGATGGCGGCATCCGTTTGAATCACTGGGAGGGCAATGTTCGCCGTGGCGGCCTGGGTGCCCTTCGACGGCGTGCCGTCCTGGTTCGGAAAGTCGAAGAAGAAGGGGTTCTGACTCTGTCCTTCGTCGGGCGCTGTGGTGTCGGGTGAGCTCGGCGCTGCCGAACTCGCGACGGTAATGCTGCGATTGAGGGCACTGACGATGCCGTCAGTGACCGTGCCGGAGAGGCCTAGCGGGGCACCGATGGCGATGGCGCTGTCACCGACGTTGAGTTCGGAGGAATCGCCCCAGGTAATCGGGGTGAGTCCACTGGCGTCGGTCAGTTTGATCACGGCGAGGTCGGAGACCGGGTCGGTACCCACGAGCGTGGCGGCGTACAGCTTGCCATCACTGCTTTTGACTTCGATTTTCACGTCGGAGACGGCCCCGTCGAGGGTGACGACGTGGGTATTGGTGAGCACGTAGCCATCGTCGGTGAGGATCACACCGGATCCGGTTCCGCCCGAGGAACTGCTGGAAACGTCAATGGTCACGACGCTCGGCGAGGCTTTGGCCGCGACGGCGGTGATCTGGTTGACGCTCTTGGTGTCGTTCACCACGACATTGCTGGGGCCGGAGACCTGGCTGACCGGTACGCCGTCGTTTTGGCCATTCATTATGAGCGCGGTAATCCCGGCACCGGACGATCCACCGACGAGAGCACCAATGGCGAGCGCTGCGATCAACGCGACACTGCCCTTGCGGCGACCGGGTTCCTTCGTCTTATTCGACGCGAAGGGCTGGCCGGGGAAAGCATCCGTGGGATAAGAATCAGCGGTCGCATACGCCTGCGACGAAGCGCTCGGAGCGCCAGTGAAGCTCGAGGCTACCGGGGTCTCGACCGGGCGACCGAAAGCATCCGTCGGGTAGGCGACGGTTTGGGCGGTGTCGGGGACATCGTGAGTCGGCAGGGTCGGTGCGTTGACGACCGGGACAGCGGACTCGACACTCGCCGGCGGCGCGGTCGGGGACGTGGGCACGGCCGGGGCATCGGTGGGTGGGGTCGACGGTGGGGCAGTGGGTGGGGTAGCCTCGCCGGACTCATTCACAGCAAAAGCGGCAGTGTCATCAGCAGGATCAGGGGTGGTGCCAAAATCCTTGGTGTTGTCAGTCATCGGTGCTCCTTCCAAGCTTTGCAAGCTTTGCGCCCAAACCTGAACGTTCAATATGTACAAGCTGAGAGCAGTCAATGATCATGCCCAGACGTTGCCCAAGCGATAGTTTGGAAACCATGCAGAACTTCACTCAGGCACGCCAGCGATGACCATGTCCGGCGCGTGGCGACGCACGGCGCGCGGGGCCGGACTTCTCGCCGCTGACGGTACCGTTGCAGCGAGCATCTTCGCCGAGATGAGCGCGCTTGCGATGCGCACCGGTGCGATCAACCTCGGGCAGGGTTTTCCCGATGAAGACGGGCCAGCCGTAGTGCTCGAGGCGGCCCGCCAAGCCATCAGCGACGGAGTCAACCAGTATCCGCCCGGCCGGGGCCAGCCGGTGCTGCTGGAGGCGATCGCCCGGCACCAGTACCGGTTCTATGCGTTGGAACTCGACCCGGGCAACGAAATCCTCGTCACTGCGGGGGCCACAGAAGCTCTCGCTGCCACCATTCTGGCGTTGATTGAGCCGGGTGACGAGGTCGTCACCTTTGAGCCGTTCTACGACGCCTACGGCGGTCTGATCGGCCTCGGTGGCGGCATCCATCGACCAGTGCCGCTGCGGGCACCCGACTATCAACCAGACCTCGACGCGCTGCGGGCAACCGTCACCGACCGCACCCGGCTGATTATCGTGAACGATCCGCACAATCCCACGGGCGCGGTTTTTGCCCGGCAGACGCTGGAGTTGATCGTCGAGCTCGCGCAACGGCACGACGCGCTCATCGTCACCGACGAGGTGTATGAGCACCTCACGTTCCAGGCGCCGCACATTCCAATCACCACCCTGCCGGGAGCGTGGGATCGAACGGTCACCATTTCTTCGGGCGGCAAGACGTTCAGTCTCACCGGGTGGAAGGTGGGCTGGGTCTCTGCCCCTTCTTCGATCATCACGGCGATCCTCGCGGTCAAACAGTTTCTCACCTACGTGAGTGCGGCGCCGTTCCAACCCGCGATCGCAGCGGGGCTCGACCTTCCCGATTCGTACTTCACCCACATTGCCGCCGAGTTGGAGCACAAACGCGATGTGCTTGCTACCGGGCTGCGCGCGGCCGGCTTCGAAATCACGCTGCCGCAGGGCTCATACTTCATCGTTGCGGATGCGACACCGCTCGGGTTCACGGACGGTGCAGAGCTGTGCCGTCGCCTGCCGGAGCTGGCTGGTGTGGTCGCGGTGCCGATCACCGCGTTCTGCTCCCCGGCGAACCGGGCCGATTATGCGCCGCTTGTTCGATTTGCCTTCTGCAAGAAGATAGAACTCCTGGAGCAGGCGTCGAAGCAGCTCGCGAACCTGTCGCGGCGCTAACCGCACACCCCCGCGTGCATAACTCCTGCAACCCAACGCTCACCGCACACCCCAGCGTGCATAACTCCTGCAATTTCTGTGGCAGCGTGGTTTGAACCCCGAAATGACGCGGAATTCTCGCCGACGGCCCACGAATTGCAGGAGTTATGCGCCCGACCCGAGTGGGGTGGGCTCCGCGAGGGGCTAGGAGGCGAGGGCGGGGTAGTCGGTGTAACCCTCTGCGCCGTCGGCATAGTACGTGAGCGGGTTGGGCTCATTCACCGGCAGGTCGTCACGCCAGCGGCGCACGAGGTCAGGATTGGCGATGGCCGCACGACCAACGACGACGGCGTCGGCGACACCGTCGTGAACGATGGCCAGAGCCTCGTCGCGCTCGGTGATGGTGCCAAATCCACTGTTGATCAGGAAGACACCGCCGAAACGGGACCGCAGATTCTGTACGAATTCACCGCGCGGGTCCGCATGAAGCACGCTCAGGTACGCCAAGTCGAGCGAGGCGATCCCGTCGAGGAGAACACCGTAGGTAGCCGTGACGTCGGCGGCATCCGTTTCGAGCGCGTCTTGAATGTTGTGTTCGGGTGAGATACGCAGGCCCACCCGGTCAGCGCCGATCGCCTGAGCGACTGCGGTGACCACGTCGATGACGAACTGGGCGCGCTTTTCGGGCGAGCCGCCAAAGGAATCGTCACGCACGTTGGAGGCCGGCGACAGGAACTCATGCAGCAGGTAACCGTTGGCGCCGTGCAGTTCGACGCCGTCGAATCCGGCCGCGATGGCGTTCTTCGAGGCCAGCACGAATTCATCCAGGATGCCGCCCAGCTCGTCGATAGTCAGAGCGTGCGGCACCGGGTAGTCCTTCTTGCCGTCATAGGTGCGTGTACGGCCGTTGACGGCGATGGCACTCGGCGCGACGACCGGGTAGCCACCGGTGGTCGCTTCGTGGGTGACCCGGCCGGCGTGCATGACCTGGGCGACGATACGGCCTCCAGCAGCGTGCACTGAGTCGGTGACCGCTTTCCAGCCGGCAAGCTGTTCCGGTTCGACGAGCCCTGGCTGGCCGGTGAAACCCTGGCCCGCGTGGCTCGGGTAGGTACCTTCACTCACGATCAGGCCGAGGGTGGCGCGCTGCGCGTAGTACCGGGCAACGAGTTCACCGGGAACACCCGACTGGCCGGAGCGGACGCGGGTCAGCGGCGCCATGACGAGGCGGTTGGGAAGTTCGAGGTCGCCAACGTTCAGCGGAGAAAAGAGTTTCACGGACACTTCTTTCTAAATCATCCGGTCAGTCAGACCGGACATGTTCTTCTGGGAGGCTCCAGGGAAGTCCTGTGCATCCGTAAGCAGAACGGAACGCAGCGGCACGATATTCCTGCCTGCCAATCAACTGTAAATTCGGGTTCCCGAATCATTCGAATCGGCAATCCGGTTTGACTGCGGCACCGAACTACCCCCATGAGCACCTTGATGTCCCCACCAGCGAACCGCAACCACCCCGTGGCACCGCTCGGGGCCCCGGATGCTTCCGCGTCCGGCCCACAGGTGCGCGTTCGGCCGCAGCCAGCCCCACCGGCCACAGCGTTGGGGTACAGTCCCTTTCCCCTCGACGCCGATGCTCATCACTTCGGCCTCACCACGAGTACCATGCGTCTTCGGGGCGGAACGGTCGTGGTTCGGCACGGACGCCGCACCGCGAGCGACACGGCAACCATTCTGCTGCACGGCGCCGCCGGCTCGTGGACGACGTGGACGCCCCTGCTGCAGGCCGCCGATGCGACAGGCCGCGACCTGATCGATCTCATCATTCCCGATCTGCCAGGATGGGGCGACTCTCCCGTGGCCTCCGACGAAACGCCATCCGGTGTCGAGTCGATGGCCGAGCTGGTCGCCGACGCAGCCCGCTCCCTCGGCTACGAACACTGGAACGTCGTCGGTCACTCCATGGGTGGCTTCATCGCGCTGCAGCTGGCGGCGAGCGAAAAGCGCGCAACGACATCCGTTGGACTGGTCTCGGCCACCACATTCTCGATCCAGAACAGCGTTCGTCACCCGATACGCCAGTTTTCGATGCTGCCTGCGTTCACGGCGCTGCTCCTGACCATGCGGATGCTGCAACTCGCCGGCCCCCTCGGCCGCGGCCTGGTGCGGGCTGTCGCGCGCCTTGGCCTGCTACGCGCCCTCGTAGCCCCGTTGTTCAGCCGGCCAGGGGCTGTCGCCTCGACGGTCGTCGCTGCGCTCGGCACCGAGGTCAGGCCAGCCCGGTTCGTTCGCGCGGCCGTGCGGGCCGGCGCCTACGACACAGCCGCCCGGTGGGCGCATATCTGCTGCCCAGTGCGTTCAGTGCACGGTGACCACGATGTGTTCGTGACAGCTGACGATGACGAGCGACTGCGCGCCGCGGTACCGAACTGCGTGATCAGCACCATCGCAGGAGCCGGGCATTTCGGCCAGATCGAACGCCCGCTCGAGGTCTTGCTCCGGCTCGAATTCGCCGATCCCCGGCCGATCCCGGCACCCGCGAGTCAGCCGAACACTTTCTCTAAACCTTGAACTTACCCCCCAAATGGAGGACAGTAGAAGACGTCCTCAGTTCTTCGCAGCTGGGCAGGCCGCGCTTTTATTCGTTTCCGACTCCCGGTCGGCGCAGCCGAGCAAAGCGCTACCGGGCAAAGCGCTACCGGGCAACGCGTAACCGATAATCGAAGTGGAAGTGGCGATCGTGGGTTCCCTCACGTACGACCGTGTCGTCGTGGAATTCGAAGACCGAATGCTGGCACACCTGCAGCTCGTGATCATTCAAAAGCTGCGCCGCGGCGAAAGCTTTCTGCTGTCCTGGCGGGACGCCGCCGTGGTCGGTGACGGCCGCAGCTCAGCCTGGCTGCACCCGGCGATTCCGCTGTATTTCAAATTTTCCGGCGGCCACGCACCGACCATCAACCCGAACTGGGTTGCCCAGCTGACCCGTTCGGCCAACAGCGCGCAGGGATTAATCGTCACCGCCGAAGAAAGCGCCGCCGTCGACACCGACGCGGCTGCCAAAATCGAACCGTCCCTCGGCATTCGAGTGGCCGCACAGACCCGCGCAACCAAGGCCAGCGTCACCAAAGGCTGAGTATTCAGCGCGGAACGACGGCGAAGCGACGCAGTGCGAGGGCCGGATTGATCGCCCGTATGGCGGCGACCCGCTCTGGTGCCAAGAACGCGACGGCGACATCCGCGCTTTCACCAAGACTGACCAGGGCAACGCCCATCGGGTCGATGATGAGGCTCGTGCCGACGCCGATCGGCGGTGTGTGATCGGCCGCGGCCAGAAAAACGGTATTCTCCAGTGCCCGAGCCGTGAGCAGGGTGCGCCAATGGTGTTCTTTGAGCGGACCCCGCACCCACTCAGACGGCACAAGCACGAGGGTGGCCCCAGCATCGACGAGCCGACGTGTGACCTCGGGAAAACGCACGTCGTAGCAGGTTTGCAGGGCCACTCGCAGCCCGCCGACGTCAAAGATCTCCGGATCAGTCACTGTGCCCGGCAGCACCCACTGTGATTCGCGATCGCCGAACGCGTCGTAGAGGTGCAGTTTGCGGTAGGTCGCTACGAGGCGTCCGGTTGGGTCGATGGCGACAAGGGTGTTGGAAAACCGGGCCGGGTCTGCGGTCGTTTCGAGCATGCCAGCGACAATATGAACGCTCAGTTCTGCGGCGAGCGCGGCCAACGCCGTAACGAATTCTCCATCGAGTGGTTCGGCTGCCGCCACAAACGACGGCCCGAGTTTCGGCTCAAAGAAGGCGGAGTACTCGGGAAAGACCACGAGGTGGGCGCCGCGCCCGGCGGCCGTGGTCGCGAGCTGTCGCAGCACGGCGCGATTGTGCGCCCGATCAGGACCCGGCGCGAATTGGGCGACTGCCACGCCGACCATGCTCGCTTCGGCAATGCTGGCTTGATCACTTGCGGCGCCTGAAGTCATGGCGAAAGCCTAGCTGTTGGCTCGATACCGGCACCCCTGCCGAGGCCGACCAGTGAAAGGATTGCTCTTGGCAGGCAACTCGGGGGGTTTCGAAGGCTTTCGTTAACAATTGCTGGGTAGGTTCATAGGGTGACTTCCGTTCTCGCTTCGCGCCTCACGGCATCCCCGCTACCCGGACGATCCCTGTGGATGCGGCGCTCACCCGGCTGGTCGGCAGGTCTCGTAGGCCTGGTGGCTTGTCTGATCTCGTTCGCCTGGTCCTGGCAGCCGTCGTATTGGGGCGATGAGGCTGCGAGCATTATGTCGGCTGAACGATCGCTGCCCTCGCTGTTCGGCATGCTCGACAACGTGGATGCCGTGCACGGCGTGTATTACCTGTTTCTACACGGCTGGATCGATCTCTTCGGCAGTTCGGAGCTCTCCACCCGGCTGCCGAGTGCGATCGCGATCGGTGTTGCCGCGTCGGGGACTGTCGTTCTGGCTCGGTTCTTCATGGGGTCGCGAGTGGCGATCGGCGGTGGCCTGGTCTTCGCTCTGATTCCCCGGGTCACCTATATGGGCTCCGAAGCGCGATCCACCGCTATCGCGACGGCTATCGGGGTCTGGCTCACCGTGCTGCTCGTGCACGCGGTGCGCAGCGAAGGCGCGCGTCGAAGCCACCAGATCCTGCTGTGGGGCGGATATTCCCTGCTGCTCGCGCTCGGCATCTACGTCTTTCTATTTTTGGCTTTGCTGCTGCCGGTGCACGCGGTGGTGGTTCTGGTGCTGGCGCGCTCGCATCTCCTGTGGCGCAGCGTCGTCGCCTGGGTGAGCGCGAGCGCACTCGGGCTGCTGCTGGCCGCCCCGATATTTCTGGCGGGTTCCGCGCAGCGGGAACAGATCGCGTTCATCGGCCGACGGCCACAGGTGACGGTCTCAGAGGCAGCGGTGATGCAGTGGTTCGACACCATTCCGGTGGCGATCGTGGCATGGGCGCTCATCCTCGTGGCAGTGCTCGCGGTGTTCCTGCGCGGTCCCGTTACCCATCGGTCCACCGGATTGCCCGGACGCGCTGGGCTGGCAGTCTTTGTGGCGTGGATGGTGATACCCAGTGCCATTCTGCTCATCGGCACCCAACTGGTACCGATGTATTCGTTGCGCTACCTGTCGCTCTGTGCCCCGGCGGTGGGCATCGTCATTGCCGTCGGCGTTGCAGCGCTCGCCAACAACTGGTTGCGGGCAGCGAGCGTGCTGGCGCTGGTGGCCGTGATCGTGCCTGCTTACGCCGCGCAACGCGGTGACTTCGGCAAGAACGAGGGAAGCGACTGGCGCCAGGCCGCCGACATCATCGCCACCGAAGCGACGCCCGGTGATGGCGTTGTCTTCGACCAAAGCGTGCGCCCGTCACGGGTCCCGCGGCTGGCTATGCATCTCTACCCCGAGGCCTTCGCCGGCCTGCATGATGTGACCCTCACCCGCCCCTACGACGCCACGACCTGGCTGTGGGACGAGGTGGAACCGCTGACCGACGCGCTGCCGGCCGTGACAGCCCTCGACCGCGTCTGGCTCCTGCAATACTCGGGAAGTGGAGATTCGCGAAGAGAAACGGATGTCCGCACGCTCACCGTTCAAGGATTCCACGTCGCCCAGTCGACACTGGTAAACCGCACCCGCATCATTGAAATGACGAGGTAACGTCGTGCCTACCAACTCTGTACCTACCACCCTGGTACTTGTACCGACCTACAACGAGGCAGAAAATATTGCCTCGATCGTGGATCGGCTGCGTTTCAGTGTGCCCGACGTGCACATCCTGGTCGTCGATGATTCGTCCCCCGATGGCACGGGCGCACTCGCCGACGGCCTGGCGGCCCGGGATCCGAACGTTCACGTGCTGCATCGCACCGAAAAGACCGGGCTCGGTGCAGCGTATCTCGACGGCTTCGGCTGGGGCCTTTCCCGCGGTTATACCCAACTGGTGCAGATCGATGCCGACGGCTCCCACCTGCCAGAGCAGCTCACGAGTCTGCTGGCGGCGGCCGACACGGCCGACGTAGTGATGGGGTCACGCTGGGTGCCCGGCGGAGCCATCGAAAATTGGCCCTGGCACCGGCGTGCGCTCTCCCGTGGAGGATCATTCTATTCCCGCTTGCTGTTGCGACTGCCGCAACGAGACGCTACCGGTGGCTACCGGGTTTACTCGGCCCAGGCCCTCGAACGGATGGACCTTTCCAGCGTGGACAGCCTCGGCTATTGCTTTCAGATCGAAATGCTTCTGCACGCCGTGCGGGCCGACCTGCGCGTGGTCGAGGTACCGATCACATTCGTCGAGCGGGTACGAGGAGCGTCGAAGATGAGTCCACGCATCGCCGTGGAGGCGATGGCCCGCGTAACACTGTGGGGCGTGATGGGTATGGGTATCAGCCGAACGGGCGCACGCGAGGCCGCTGCGGCCGCACGTCAAGCCTGAATTTGACGTATTTCGGTGTTTGAGTCGATTTGACTATATGATGATCTCAGCAGTTAAAGTCACTTCGACCTTTACGACTGGATCCCCGTGCTGGAGCATCATCTGACCGAGCAGAGCCCGCTCGAGCATGGAAGCGCCCGAGCAACCCTGGCCGTCTCAACGGTGATCTTCACCCTGCGCCGGGACGACACGTCGGGACGCAAGACTTTGTGGCTGCCCCTCGTGCGCCGCACCCGCGAGCCACATCTCGGCCTCTGGGCGCTGCCCGGCGGCTGGCTGCCGGCCGACGAGGAACTCGCCGCGGCCGCTGCCCGCACCCTGCGTGAGACAACCGATCTCTCGCCGCGGTACCTCGAGCAGTTGTACACCTTCGGTGATATAGACCGCTCCCCCGGGCTGCGCGTGGTATCCGTCGTCTACTGGGCGCTCGTGCGTTCCGAAGTCGCGGAGCGGGCATTTGTTGGAGAGAACGTGCGCTGGTTCGCGGCGGACAGACTTCCTCCACTCGCCTTCGACCACAACCGCATCGTGGAATACGCGCTCTGGCGGCTACGTACCAAGGTGGAATATGCCCGCATCGCCCACGCGTTCCTCGGCGACACGTTCACCCTCGCCCAACTGCGCGGGGTACACGAGGCCGTGCTGCAGAAAGCACTCGACCCGGCAAATTTTCGCCGGTCGATCGAGGCGAGCGGCAGCCTGATCAGCACCGACCAATATGTGGCCGGGGCGCGGCATCGCCCAGCACGGCTCTACCGCTATGACGATCGGGCCGCCGCGCACGACCCACCCGGACCGGCTGTCTGAACCACTGTGTCGCACTTTCCACCCCACCACTTTCAAGGAGCACGGCCATGACTATTCCCTCGGTCGAGACCACCATTCGTCTCATCAGCACCGGCAAAGTCGCCGGCAGCACGTGCAGCACCGACCTGGCGACCCCTCCGTGGGAGTTCGACGCCGGCACGCCCGGCTACGGACCCGGTTCGTCGATGGGCGACGTGATACCGGCCGGGTCGCCCCGTCAGGGCGCGCTGCCGGAGCGCTACCGCACCGCCTCACCGGAGGAACTCAGCGCACGTATCGTCGAAGCCAAAAACGTGCTCGGCGATTCGGTGGTCATCCTCGGTCACTTCTATCAGCGCGATGAGGTGCTGCGCCACGCGGATTTCGTCGGCGATTCCTTTCAGCTGGCCCAGGCCACGCAGAGCCGTCCCGACGCAGCCGCGATCGTGTTCTGCGGCGTGCACTTCATGGCAGAAACCGCCGATCTGCTCTCCGGCGGCGACCAGGCCGTGATTCTGCCCAACCTCGCCGCCGGCTGTTCCATGGCCGACATGGCCGACATCGACTCCGTCACCGAGTGCTGGGAGCAGCTCGAGGAACTCTACGGCACGGCTCCGGATGCTTCCGGCCGGGTTCCGGTGATCCCCGTCACCTACATGAACTCCTCCGCGGCGCTCAAAGGCTTTTGCGGCGAGCACGGCGGCATCGTCTGCACCTCCTCGAACGCCCAGGCCGTGCTCGAGTGGGCGTTCGAACGTGGCCAGCGGGTTCTGTTCTTTCCCGACCAGCACCTCGGCCGCAACACCGCCAAAGCCATGGGCGTTCCGCTGGCGCAGATGCCGATGTGGAACCCGACCAAGCCCCTCGGCGGCAATACGGCTGCCCAACTCGATGACGCCCGGGTCGTGCTCTGGCACGGCTTCTGCAGCGTGCACCGCCGCTTCACCGTGCCGCAGATCCAGGCCGCCCGCGCTGAACACCCGGGCGTGCGGGTCTTGGTGCACCCGGAATGCCCGATGGAGGTCGTTGACGCCGCCGACTCGGCCGGATCCACCGACTTCATCGCCAAGACGATCGCCGCCGCTCCGGCCGGCACGACCTTTGCGATCGGAACCGAGATCAACCTCGTGAACCGTCTCGCCGCCGAGCATCCCGAGCATGAGATCTTCTGCCTCGACCCGGTGATCTGCCCCTGCTCGACCATGTACCGCATCCACGCCGGCTACCTGGCCTGGGTGCTCGAGGCACTCGTGGGCGGTGGCGAAGCGCCAGGTCAGGTTCTCAACCAGATCACGGTCTCGGCCGATGTTGCCGGTCACGCCCGACTTGCCCTCGAGCGGATGCTCGCAGCCCGGCCACCGGTTCTGGTCGGCGCCTGACATGGCGTCGATCCTCGTCATCGGCAGCGGCCTCGGTGGCTTGCTGGCCGCCGTGCGCGCGGCGGATGCCGGACACCATGTGGTCCTCGTCACCAAGTCGGTACTGCCAGAAAGCAATACCCGCTACGCGCAGGGTGGCATTGCCGCTGCCCTATTTCGGGACGACTCGGTCGACGCGCACGTGCTCGACACCCTGCGCGCCGGCGCCGGACTGTGCGAGCCGGCCGCGGTACGGGTGCTCTGCGAAGAAGGCCCGGCCCGGGTGCGCGACCTCATCCGCTTCGGCGTGGACTTCGACCGGGACGAGTCGGGCGTGGCCCGCGGATTGGAAGCGGCACACTCACGCTCGCGGGTCGTGCACGCCGGCGGCGACGCGACCGGGGCCGCCGTCGAGGCTGCCCTCGTGGCGACCGTGCGACGCCGGGCCTCGATCGACGTGCGCGAACATACGATGCTCGTCGACCTGGTGGTCGACGGCGGTATCGTGGGCGGCGCCCGCGTTCTCGGCCCGGACAACGTGCAGCGAAGCGTCGAAGCCGACGCCGTGATCCTCGCCACCGGCGGTGCCGGCGCCCTCTACACCCACACCACCAATCCCTCGGTCGCGACCGGTGATGGAGTAGCGGCGGCGTACCGTGCCGGCGCAGACGTTGCCGATCTGGAGTTCTACCAGTTTCACCCGACCGCCCTGGCTGTACCCGGCACCCCGCTCGTGTCCGAGGCGGTGCGGGGTGAAGGCGCCGTTCTGCGCAATCTCCTCGCCGATCGCTTCATGCTCGCCGAACACCCCGACGCCGAACTCGCGCCACGCGATGTCGTCGCCCGCGCCATCGCCCGCCAGATGGAACGCCAGGGCGGCGCCCCGGTACGGCTCGACGCGACCGCGCTCGGACGCGAGCTGCTCGAAACCCGGTTCCCCACCATCACGACAGCGTGCCGGGCGGCAGGTCTCGACTGGGCGATCGAGGCCATCCCGGTGGCGCCGGCCGCGCACTACTGGATGGGCGGCGTCGCAACGGATACCTGGGCCCGCACCAGCCTGCCCGGGCTCTTCGCCGTCGGCGAGGTCGCTCGCACCGGAGCGCACGGCGCCAACCGGCTCGCCTCCAATTCTTTGCTCGAAGCGGCGGTTTTCGCCGACCGCGCAGTGCGCGCGCTCGGCCAGCCGTGGCCGGCCGGCGCGACCCGCACCGCAAATCGCCCCCATCCGCCGGTTGAATTCTCGGCCAGCTCGATCCATGGCCTGCCCGACGAGACCGCCATAAAGTTACCGTCGGCTGACGCCAACACGCTGGTTGATCGCCCCGCGCTCCAACAGCTCCTCTGGGACCTCGCCGGGGTGCACCGTTCGGGTGGCGGCCTGGCTACCGCCGCAGCCCTCCTCGCCGAGTGGACCGCACCGGAACACACCAGCACCTCGGTCGCCGCCCTCGAAGACCGCAACCTGCTCGGTCTCGGCCGGCTGCTCGTGGCCGCCGCCCTGGCCCGCAAAGAGTCCCGCGGCGCGCACTACCGCTCGGACTTTCCCGAACCCCGGCCCGAACTGGCCCGCTCAGTCTCGCAGACACGACACGACCAACCACTCCCACCCGTTGCGGCCCAGGAGGCCATCGCATGCTGACCGACCATTCCATCACCATTGTTGTGCAGGCCGCCCTCGACGAGGACGCCCCGTGGGGCGATCTCACCTCGGCCGTGCTCATTCCCGACGACGCCGTCGCGACGGCCCGGCTCGAAGCACGCGAACCGGGCGTATTCAGCGGAGGCGCCGTGTTCGCCGCCGCCTTCGCCCTGACCGACGCCCGCATCGACGTGCGCCAGTTCGTCGCCGACGGCGACTCGTTCGCCGCGGGTGCAACGCTCGCCGAGGTGACCGGCCCGGCCCGCGGCATCCTGCAGGCGGAGCGCATCGGCCTGAACTTCGTGCAGCGGATGAGCGGAATCGCCACCCTGACCGCCCGGTACGTGGCCGAGACGGCTGGCACCCAGGCCCGCATCGTGGACACCCGTAAGACCACCCCCGGGCTGCGCGCCCTGGAGCGGCAGGCCGTTCGCGATGGCGGCGGCCACAACCACCGGTTCAGCCTCTCCGACACCGTCATGGCCAAGGACAACCACCTCGCTGTGCTCGCGGCCGGGCCACTCAGCCTGACCGAGGCGCTGCTGGCCGTGCGCGCCCGCCTCTCTCACACCACCCACTTCGAGGTGGAGGTCGACCGCCTCGACCAGATCGAAGACGTAATCGCCGCCGGCATCGACACGATCATGCTCGACAATTTCAGCCCCGACGACCTGCTCGCGGGCGTCGCTCAGGTCGCCGGGCGCGCGATCGTCGAGGCGAGCGGCGGTGTGTCGCTGGCGACGGTGCGCGAGATCGCGGCATCCGGTGTCGATGTCATCTCGGTGGGAGCGCTCACGCACAGCGTGCACTCTCTCGACCTCGGCCTCGATATCGCCATACGAGTGAACACGCCGGCCGGGTTCGCGCTTTAGACCCATGATCTACCTGGACAACGCCGCGACGACCCCGGTGCGCCGCGAAGCACTCGAGGCCCTGTGGCCGCATCTGACCGGCAGTTTCGGTAACCCGTCGAGCCACCATCAGGTCGGCGAAGCTGCGGCGGCCGCGCTGCTGGAGGCACGGCGCAGCGTGGCGCAGTCGCTCGGGTGTCGTCCCGGCGAGGTCGTGTTCACGAGCGGCGGCACCGAGAGCGACAACCTCGCGATCAAAGGCATAGCGCTGGGCACCCCGCTCGGCCGCCACGTGGTCACCACCGCGATCGAGCACGAAGCCGTACTGGAATCCTGCGACTACCTGCACCGCCTGCACGGTTTCGAGATCACACTGCTGCCGGTGGATGCCGCCGGCCGCGTCGACCCCGCCGGCCTGGCCCGTGCGCTTCGGCCCGATACGACCCTGATCTCCGTGCACTATGCCAACAATGAGGTCGGCACGGTGCAGCCCCTGGCCGAACTGGCCGCTGTAGCTCACGCCGCTGGAGTTTCGTTCCATACCGATGCGGTGCAAGCCGGCGGCTGGCTCGACCTCGATGTGACGAGGCTCGGCGTGGATGCGCTGAGCCTGTCCGGCCACAAACTCGGCGCTCCCCCCGGCATCGGTGCCGTCTTTCTGCGCGGGCGTCTGGCGATCGAACCGTTGGTGCACGGTGGCGGGCAGGAACGAGGCAAACGCAGCGGTACCGAGAACGTCGCCGGGGCGGTGGCTCTGGCCGTGGCGCTCCGCCTGGCCGTCGCCGAACGCGCTCTGGTCGCCAGTCGAACCGGCGCTCTGCGCGATGAATTTATCGCCACCGTGCTGGGCGAGACCCCATCGGCCCGCCTCACCGGACACCGCACCGAACGCCTGCCGGGCACAGCGTCGTTCGTGTTTCCGGGCACGAGCGGCGAGGCGGTGCTACTTGAGCTTGAACAACGTGGCATCGTGTGTTCGAGTGGCTCCGCCTGCGCGGCCGGAAGCAGCGAACCGTCGCACGTGCTCACGGCGATGGGCTTGTCGGCCGACGTGGCTCAGACGGCGGTGCGGTTCACGCTGGGCGCTGGTACGACGGCGGAGGAAGCGGCCGCGGCCGCGGCATCCGTTCGTGCTGCTGTCGCTGCGGTGGCCCGGCTCGGTGGGTAGCAAATTTTTCCCCGGTAGCCCACAGCATGACCTGATATTGTCAGGACAACTAACCAAAGCTCTTGGCATGTCAGTGAAGGGGCCACATGAGCGCGCAGGAAGAAAACACCCTCCCCATGGGAATGTTCATGGACCTGGAACGGTCCGGCCCGATTCCGCTGTACTTTCAGGTTTCCCAGCGCATCGAAAAGGCCATTCTCAGCGGTGAGCTGCCTGCGGGTTCACGCCTCGAGAACGAGGTCGCCCTCGGCCAGCGCCTGGGCCTCAGCCGCCCAACCGTGCGCCGCGCCATCCAGGAAATCGTTGACAAGGGCCTGCTGGTCCGCCGTCGCGGCATCGGCACCCAGGTCGTGCACGGCCAGGTGACGCGCAAGGTCGAGTTGACCAGCCTCTACGACGACCTCACCAGCACGCACAAGGTGCCCTCGACCCACCTGCTGACCCTCGAATCGCAGGCAGCGGATGCGAAAACAGCCGAGCGCCTCGGCGTCGACGAGGGTAGTCAAACGTTGCACCTGCGCCGCGTGCGGCTGGCTGACGACGTGCCCGTTGCCGTGATGGAAAACTGGCTCCCCGAGGAGTTCATCGGCATCGAACCGGGTGATCTCGTCGCGCACGGCCTGTACCAGGTGTTGCGTTCACGAGGTGTCACGATGCGGGTAGCCCGCCAGCACATTGGCGCCCGCAAGTCCACCAACGAGGAGGCCGTGCTGCTGGAGATCGAGAAGAACTCGGCCCTGCTTACGATGGACCGCACGGCGTTTGACAATTCGGGCCGCGCGGTTGAGTTCGGTCAGCACTGCTACCGCCCCGACCTGTACTCCTTCGAGGTGACGCTGGTCGAGAAGTAGCGCAACGACGTCTGGCCGCCTGAACCCCCACAGGGTCAGACGGCCAGATTTTTTCCTGAGGCGAGCTAGGCGCGAGCGAGCTCGTGCGCCAGCGCGTCGAGTTCTGCTCCGCCTGCCATGAGCTTGGTCATTTCCTCGATGGTGATCTCGCTCTTCTTGAAATCGCCGAGGCTGGTTCCGCGTTTGAGCAGCAGAAACCGGTCGCCGACGGGATAGGCGTGGTGCGGGTTGTGCGTGATGAAAACCACGCCGAGGCCGCGGTCGCGGGCCTGCGCGATGTATTTGAGCACCACACCGGCCTGCTTGACGCCCAGAGCGGAGGTCGGCTCGTCGAGGATGACGACCTTCGCGCCGAAGTACACGGCGCGTGCGATGGCCACCGACTGGCGTTCACCGCCCGACAGGGTGCCGATCGGCTGGTCGACATCGCGCAGGTCGATGCCCATCTTGGCGAGCTCTTCCTTGGTGATCCGGCGCATGCCCTTGACGTCCAGCTGGCTGAACGGGCCGAACCCGCGAGTCACCTCCGAGCCCAGAAAGAAGTTTCGCCAGACCGGCATCAGCGGAACCACGGCGAGATCCTGGTAGACCGTCGCGATCCCCAGATCCAGGGCCTCACGCGGGCTGCCGAAGATGCGCTCAATCCCGTAGGCGAGCAGTTTGCCCTGGGTGTGGGCGTGCGCCCCGGACAGAATCTTGATGAACGTCGACTTTCCGGCACCGTTGTCCCCCAGCACACAGAGGACTTCACCGACCCCGACCGAGGCCGACACACCCTGCAGCGCCAAAATGGAACCGTAGGTCTTGCCGATGTCCCGAACTTCGAGAATGGGCGGGGCAGCGGATGCTTCTGCGTGCGTCATGAGCGAACTCCTGCCTGGCGGCGTACATAGAGGTTGACGAGCACGGCCAGCAGCAGCATCCCACCGAGGAAAGCCTTGAGCCAGTTGTTGTCCCACTGGGCAAACACGATGCCCTGCAGGGTCATGCCGTAGATGAGGGCACCGAGCGCCGCACCGATGGCCGAACCGTAGCCGCCGGTCAGCAGGCAACCACCGACGACGGCACAGATGATGTAGATGAACTCCTGGCCGATGCCGGTGGTGGCCTGCACCGTGGATACATCGAACAGCTGCAGCATTCCGACCAGCCACCCGGCACCGGCCGTGGTCATGAACAGGCCCATTTTAACCTTCATGACCGGCACGCCGACCTGGCGGGAGCTGGTGATCTGTCCACCGACCGCAAAGATCCAGTTGCCTGCGCGGGTACGCAGCAGAATCCAGGTGGCGAGGGCTGTAATAGCGAGCCACCAGACGATGGAGATCTTTACGTCCATGCCGAACAGGCTGAAGGAAGAGCCAAAGAACACCCTGACGGCATCGAAGCCGGGCACGGCGCTCATGCCCTGAATTGATACGGTGCCGGTGATGATCTTCGTGACGGCAAGGTTCACTCCCTGCAGAATGAAAAAGGTGGCGAGCGTCACGATGAAGCTCGGCAGGCCGGTCTTCATCACTACGAAGGCGTTTGCCGCACCGATGGCCAGGGCGATAGCCAGGGCGATGACGAGGGCGAGCCAGATATTGACGCCCCACTCGGTCGTGACGATCCCAACGATCAGTCCCGTTGTACCGACCATGGCACCGGCGGAGAGGTCGAACTCTCCGCCGATCATGAGCAGGGCCACCGCGACGGCCATGATACCGAACAGGGATGCGGAGTAGAGCCAGGTGGCCACGCCCGCCGGTGTCAGAAACGCCTGCGTTGAGACCGAGAAGAAGATGAAAATGGCGAGGGCGGCAACCGCTGCGCCGACCTCGGGTCGGCGCAGCAGCGTGATGATCAGGCCGGCGGGCTTGATCCGTTCATCGGTCACCGCGGATGCGGTGAGAGTCATCGCGTTCCATTCTTCGCGAACTTCGCGACCTGATCGGCGTTGTCCTTCGTGACGAAGCCGGGGCCGGAGTAGACCGGCAGACCGCCACCGACAACATCGCCGTTGCGCGCCTGCAGGGTGAGGAACGTCACCGGGAGGTAGCCCTGGGAGTAGGGCTGCTGGTCGACGGCAAACAGGATCTTGTCGTCGAGGATCAACTGGGTGACGTCGGAGGACACGTCAAAGGTCGCCAGTACGGCTGTGCTGGCGGCTTCCTCAAGCGCCTGGCTGGCCGCGACGGCGATGCCCGGGTTCAGGGTGAGCACGCCATCAATGGACGCGTCCGCCAGAAGGCTGCTCTTGATGGTGTTCTGAGCGTCCGCGACGTTCGCGACGTCGACCTGAACGTTGGTGACCGTGCCGCCGAGGGTGTCAGCTGCTCCATCGCAGCGTTCTTCCAGTCCGGTGTTGCCGGCCTCGTGAATGACGCAGATGACATTGCTGACACCGGCATTGGCAAGCTGCTCGCCCGCACCCTGGCCGGCGATGAATTCACTCTGACCGATGTGGGTCTGAGCACCGAATTCCCTGGACTGGTCGAGGCCGGAGTTGATGGTGATCACCGGGATGCCGGCGGCGACCGCCTTGTCAACCGCGTTCTGGACACCGTCGGGGTTGGCCATAGAGACGATGAGACCGTCTGGGTTCGTGGCGATAGCTGCGTCGATCAGCTGGCTCTGCTTCACCGGGTCGCCATCGCCTTGGTACGTGACGGTGACCCCCAAATCGGTGCCGGCCTGCTCCGCACCGCTCTTAACGACGTCCCAGAAGGTATCTCCCGGGGAGCCGTGGGTGACGACCGCGATCGTGATCTTGTCGCCGGATGCCGCGGCGTCGGTGGTCGTGGTGGCCGCAGTGTTGGTGGTGGCCGTGCAACCGGTAAGGGCGAGGGGCAGGACGACGAGCGCCGTCATCCAGCGATATTTGAGCTTCATGAGTGAATCCTCCATTGGATGCATGTGAATAGTGCTGTGTGTGGTGCGGGTGGTGCTGTCGGGACTGAGATGTTTTAGGGAGTCGCCAAACCGGCGATAAAATCGATGCTGGTGCGCACATCAGAGAGCGGGCCCTGGCCGACGGGTGGGTTTTCGGTCAGGATGGTGTCCTGCTCGAGCACGTAGTAGCCCGCATAACCGGCCGCCTCCAGCGAACGAACGATCGATGCGATGTCGATATCGCCGGATCCGAGCGGCGCGTACAGGCCCAGGCGCACTGCGTCGGTGTAGCTCAGGTCCTTGCGCTGTACCCGCTCGGCCAGTTCCCGGCGCACGTCCTTGAGGTGTACGTGGCTGATCCTGGCGGCGTTGCTGCGAGCCAGCTCAACCGGGTCGGTTCCACCGATGAGAAGGTGCCCGGTGTCGAGGCAGAGCCCGATCTGGGAGCCGTTCAACACCCGCGCAACATCGTCGCTCGATTCGATCATCGTTCCGACGTGCGGGTGGATCGATGCCACCACGCCACGTGCGGCTGCCGTTTGCACCAGACGATCGAGGTTGACGAGCAGTGTGACCCATTCCTGCTCGCTCAGCGCCGGCCTCGAGTCGTAACCGACCTGGCCGGTGTCGGCCGAGAGAACGAGCCGGGTTGCCCCGGCCGCGACGAACGAGTCGAGTTCAGCTTCGATAGCCGGAACGGGATCGATATCCACGTCGTGCAGCACAATCGGCACGAATCCGCCGACGGCCTTCAGCCCGGCATCGGAGAGAGTCGCCGATTTGTCGCTGGGACTAGCCGGAAGAAATCCTTCGGGGCCGAATTCCGTGGCCACGACACCGAGGTCTCGCATCTCGCCGAGAACGCGCTCGGGGGTGAGCTGAAATCCCCAACCGGGAACTTCGCACACGCCCCAGGAAATCGGTGCGGCAGCGATGCGGCTTAGGAGATTAGCGGATGCCTCGACCACGTTCAGCGCTTGACTTCATCGAGGCGCACCGGGCGACCTTCGGCACGGGACAGTTCGGCGGCCTCGGCGATGAAGAGCGCTTCGAGGGCGTCCCGCGGGGTGCACGGACTTGCGGTTTCACCCGCAGCGACAGCGACGAATCGGGCGAGCTCTGCTGCATAGGCGGGAGCGAATCGTTCCTGAAAGTTCGGCCAGGCCGACTCAGTGGGAAAGCTAACGCCCGGCTCAGCGCTGGTCAGTGGAACGCGCTCGTCGAGTCCGACCGATCGGTTTCCGAGGCTTCCGGCGAGTTCCATGCGCACGTCGTAGCCCGCGCCGTTGTAGCGCGAGCCCTGCACCGTGACCAGCGTGCCATCGTCGAGGGTGAGCAGGGCGGCGGACTCGTCGACGTCGCCGGCGTCGGCGAAGAAGGGGGCACCGCGGTTGGCGCCGGTCGCGAATACCGTAGCAACCTCGCGGCCGGTGACCCAGCGCAGAATGTCGAAGTCATGGATGTGGCAGTCGCGGTAGATTCCACCGCTGGTGGGAACGTACTGCGCCGGCGGTGGAGTCGGGTCGCAGGTCAACAGATGCATCCGACGCAATTCGCCGATGTCACCCGCCTGCAGGGCACGCTTGGCTTCCACATAACCAGCGTCGAATCGGCGCTGGAATCCGATCTGCACCGGAACGTCGCGACGCTCGACCTCTTCAACGAGCGCGATGCTCGAAGCGAGGCTTTCGGCGAGTGGCTTCTCACAAAAGGTGGGGATACCGGCGCGCACGGCCCGCACGATGAGCTCGGCGTGGGCCGAGGTCGGGGCGGCAATCACAATGCCGTCCGGCTTCGAGGCGAATGCATCGTCGATCGTGGCGGATTCTGAGCCGACCGAAGCGGCAGCGGCAGCGGCGCGGGCTGGGTCGAGGTCGGCGATCAGGAGGTCGGTGACACCGGACTGTGCCTTCAACGTGCCGACGTGGGAGAGCCCGATCCTGCCGGCACCCAGAACTACGAATCGCACTTTATTGCCTCCACATAAAATTTGTTTTATTGTCCTAATGTTGTCGCTTTTGACCACGGTATACGGTTGCCAAACCGCCGTCAAGTGTTTGTCTTGACATACGAACAAATCTTTTCGACATGGGCTAGGCCCCTAGATAGGGGCGCTGATTTTCACGCTGCGCTACGTATTCCGCTCGTGCTTGTGTCGTGCTCTCGAGGACAGAGGCTTCGGCCACCGGCACGTCCCACCAACTCTCCGTATCGGGCGAAAACAGGAGGGGGTCGCTATTGATATGAATCAGGGTCGCCGTTGTGGAAGCCTTCGCCGTTGCCACAGCCACGACCAGTTCAGCGATGGCGTCTGGCCCGGGCTCTACCCTGATCACGGCTATCCCGAGACTTGCCGCGTTGGCAGCCAGGTCGATCGGCAGCGTTACCTCCGTTTCAAAATTGTTGTGGGACTTGTCCTGAAAACGGTATTGCGTGCCATAGCGCTGCGAGCCGACTGTGTCGCTCAGATGGCCGATGGACGCGTAGCCGTGATTTTGCACGAGCACGATGATGAATTTTAGGCCCTCCGCCACAGCCGACACGATCTCCGTGTGCATCATG
This sequence comes from Cryobacterium lyxosi, assembly GCF_004403345.1. Classification (NCBI taxonomy): domain Bacteria; kingdom Bacillati; phylum Actinomycetota; class Actinomycetes; order Micrococcales; family Microbacteriaceae; genus Cryobacterium; species Cryobacterium lyxosi. The sequence continues at coordinate 117,283 of NZ_SOGT01000006.1, read as the reverse complement.
AGATAAGAACCGTCGCCGACCATGACGATCGAGTCGCGATCCGGGGCAGCCCGCCGCACACCGATGCCTCCGGCGATCTCGTACCCCATGCAGGAGAAGCCGTATTCCACGTGGTAGCCGAGTTCGTCGCGTACCCGCCAAAGCTTGTGCAGGTCGCCAGGCAGCGAACCGGCCGCGCACACGACGACATCGCGCGGGTCGGAGGCCTGTTGCACCGCACCAATGATCTCGGACTGGGCCGGCAACGGCCGCCTACTCGGGGCGATGGCCGCATCGACGACCGAATTCCACTCCACCTTCTCCAAGCGGATGCGATCGGCGAATTCAGCGTCGACCCGGTACCGATCGAGACCCACGGTGAGCTCAAGGAGTGCTTCCCGGGCATCCGCTACCACCGAAATTGCCGCGCCATGCTTGATCGCGTCGAAGGACGCGACGTTGATGTTGACGAAGCGCACGCCGGGGTGCTGGAAGGCGGTGCGGCTGGCGGTCGTGAAGTCGCTGTACCGCGTGCCGATCCCGATGACTAGGTCGGCGTCACGGGCGATGCGGTTGGCGGCCGTGGTGCCGGTAGCACCCACCGCGCCGAGGCACTGTGGGTGGTCCCAAACCAGGGATCCGACGCCAGCCTGTGAGGTTCCGACAGGAATCCCGGTCAGCTCGACGAACGCGGCGAGCGCCGCAGCCGCATCGGAGTAGATGACGCCGCCACCGGCGACGATCATGGGGCGTTTAGCCTCAAGAATAGCGCGCACGACCTGGTCGATGATGCCGCGATCCGGCCTGGGGCGACGGATCGGCCACTCCCGATCGGCGAGAAACTCCACCGGCACGTCCAACGCCTGCGCCTGCACGTCCTCGGGGAGGCATAGCGTGACCGCGCCGGTTTCGATCGGATCAGTGAGCACCCGCAGGGCGCCGATGGCCGCCGAAAACAGCTGTTCAGGGCGCTGCACCCGGTCGAAGAACCGCGACAGGGGCTTGAAGGCATCGTTCACGCTGATGCTCGCGTCGTTCGGAAGTTCTAGCTGCTGCAGCACCGGGTCAGCCGCCCGGGTAGCGAACGTGTCAGAGGGAAGGAGCAGAACGGGCAAACGGTTAATTGTCGCGAGGGCGGCACCGGTGAGCATATTGGTGGCACCCGGCCCCACCGAGGCAGTGCAAGCGAAGGTCGACCGACGCCGACGCATCCTGGCGAAAGCCACAGATTCGTGTACCATCCCCTGCTCGTTGCGCGCCTGGTGATACGGCATCAGCGAGGGGTCCTCGACGGAGAGCTGTTTGAGGGCTTGGCCGATGCCGGCGACGTTTCCGTGGCCGAAGATGCCGAAGGTGCCCACGATGGTGCGCTCGCGCACATCGCCGTCGACCGTGTACTGGTGGGCTAGAAACTCAATGAGCGCCTGGCTGACTGTCATACGACGAGTAGTCACTGCGTTGTGTCCTTTCGGGTACTGCCGGTCGCTGCCGGAGAAATCGGATTATGACGTGTACGGAAGACGGGAATCAAATTCCTGGCCCACCCAGGTGTCGCGGATCCAGCCGTGCGCCGGATCATCGCGGATGCGCCACGAGCGGTCGGGATCCGGCCCGGCCATCACGTTAAGGTAGTAGAGGTCGTAGCCGGGGGCTGCGACGCACGGGCCGTGCCAGCCGAATGGCACGAGGGCGACGTCGCCGGTGTGCACCTCCGCCATGATGTCGATGTCTCCGGCCTCGGAGGAATACGTGCGCATGAGGCCGACCGGCTCGCCGTCTCCGGCGCGACCTGGCCACGGGTGACTGCGGTCTCGAAGTAGTAGATCTCCTCGAGGCTCGACTCCACACCGGGCGCATATTCATCGTGCTTGTGCGGCGGGTAACTTGACCAGTTCTCGGCCGGGGTGATCACCTCACACACGATCAACCGGTCGGCCGCGAGGCTGGCCGGGGTGCCGAAGTTGTGCACTTGGCGGCTCGAGCGACCAGCCCCGCGCAGCTCGATCGGGACATCCGCTACCGGAAGGTAGGCCACCGGAAGCGCCTGGTCGGTCGGCGCCTCGGCCACCGCCACCCGGCCAGCACCTTCGATCGAGAGCGCGGTGCCGGTGGGCAGGTAGAGCGTGTCAGTGGGGCCGTGAAAAGCGGATGCCCGCCCCGCGAGCACCTGAGAGCGTTCCTCGGTCTCGCCCGCGAGGGTGTAGCGCACCGTGAACGACCCTGCGAGAGGAACCACGATGCGCTCCACGGCCTCCGCAGCCAGCGTCCGGGCGTCGCCCCCGGCGAGGGCCGCGACGCGGATACCGGTGTACCGCCATCCGCTGATGGCCCTGTCGACGACGGTTTCCCAGCCGTCGCGTTCGAGGGAGCCCAGGGCGTAGAACCAGTCAGCGGATGGGGTTGTCATCGTTAGTTGTTCTCGGGGAAGCCGAGGTTGATGCCGCCGTGGCTCGGGTCGAGCCAGCGGCTGGTGATGGCCTTGCCGCGGGTGAAGAAGTGCACGCCCTCGACGCCGTGCGCTTTGGTGTCGCCGAACAGCGAGTTCTTCCAACCGCCGAAGGAGAAGTACGACACGGGCACCGGGATCGGCACGTTGATGCCGATCATGCCCACCTCGATCTCGTTCTGAAAACGGCGGGCAGCGCCACCGTCGTTGGTGAAGATGGCGGTTCCGTTGCCGAAGGCGCCGGAATTGATCAGGTCGACGCCCTCCTCGAAGCTCGCCACCCGTACCACCGATAGTACCGGTCCAAAGATCTCTTCGGTGTACGCCTTGGACGTCACCGGCAGGGCATCGATCAGGGTCGGGCCGAGCCAGAACCCGTTCGGGTCGCCGTCCACCTCGATGCCGCGGCCGTCGACGACGATGTTGGCGCCGTCTTCCTTCGCGATCTCGATGTAGCTCGCGACCTTGTCTCGATGCACCTCGGTAACGAGTGGACCCATATCGCAGGAACGACGTCCGTCGCCCACGGTGAGGGTATTCATGCGGGTGACGATCTTCTCGATCAGCACGTCGGCGACGGGCTCGACCGCGACGATCACGCTGATGGCCATGCAACGCTCCCCTGCGCTACCGAAGCCGGCGTTGATAGCGGAGTCGGCCACGAGGTCGAGGTCGGCGTCGGGCAGCACCAGCATGTGGTTCTTGGCACCACCGAGGGCCTGGATACGCTTGCCGTGGCGGGTGCCGGTTTCGTAGACATACTGGGCGATCGGGGTCGACCCCACGAAGGAGATGGCCTTCACGTCCGGGTGCTCGAGCAGGCCATCGACGGATTCCTTGTCACCCTGCAGCACGGTGAATACACCGTCGGGGAGGCCGGCTTCCTGGAGCAGCTTGGCCATCCAGATGGCCGCACTCGGGTCTTTCTCGCTCGGCTTGAGGATCACCGAGTTTCCGGCCGCGAGAGCGAGCGGAAAGAACCACATGGGCACCATGGCCGGAAAGTTGAACGGGCTGATCACGGCAACGACGCCGAGCGCCTGGCGGGTGGAGTACACGTCGACGCCAGTCGAGACGTTTTCGGAGTAGTCGCCCTTGAGCAGGTGCGGAATGCCGCAGGCAAATTCCACGACCTCCTGGCCGCGGGAGATCTCACCGAGCGCGTCGGAGAGTACCTTGCCGTGCTCGCTCGTGATGATCTCGGCCATCTCGCCCTTGCGGGCGTTCAGCAGTTCGCGAAAGCTGAACAGAACCTGCTGGCGCTTGGCCATGGACAGGTCGCGCCAGGCTGGAAAGGCGGCCTTGGCGCTGGTGATGGCGGCCGCAATCTCGGCCTGGTCGGCGAGCGAAACATTCTTACTCACCGTTCCCAGCGCCGGGTCAAAGACCGGCGCGGTGCGGCCGGAGGTTCCCGGCTGTTCCTTTCCGTCGATCCAGTGCGCGACGAGGGCTAAATCCGTGACGATTGCGGGCATGGGTGCTTCCTTCTGGACGAGAGTGGATGAGAGTTTTTAGGCGCCGTGAACGAGTGCGGCGGCGGTGTCGATGGCTGCTTCGACGTTGCCATCGCTCGGGTAGAGCAAGCTGCGACCCACGACGAGGCCGCGCACGCCGGGAAGCTCGAGGGCGTTGCGCCAGGATTCGAAGGTTTCGTCCTGGTCGCCCACCGGGTCACCGCCGAGGAGCAGGGTCGGCAGGGTGGTCGCCGCCATCACGCGCGCCATGTCGGAAACGACCGGCAGCTTCAGCCACGAGTAGGCGCTGGAGTTGCCGAGGCCTTCGGCGATGGCAATCGAGAGGATGACGGCATCCGCCGTGAGGTCGTTCTTGACGCGACCGTCGACCCAGGAGCTCATGAACGGCTCCAGCATGATCGGGATGCCGGCCGCAGCCGCTTCGCTCACGGCGATAGCTGTGGCCTCGAGGGTGGCGAGCGAGCCGGCATCTTCGAGGTTGATGCGCACGAGATTCTTTGCGAAGTCGAGGCGGTCGCGCTTGATGTTGTCGATGTCGTAGGCAGTGTAGCGGTCATCCATCTCGAAGGACGAACCCCACAAGCCACCGCGGTTCATCGACCCGACCACGATCTTATCGTCGAGCAGACCGAGCAGGGCAAGGTCGTCGATGATGTCGGGGGTACCCAGCACGCCGTCAACGCCCGGGCGGGAGAGTGCGGTCGCGAGGCTTTCGAGCAGCGCATAACGGTTGGCCATGGCGGTGGCATCTTTACGCACGCCGAGGGCGCCCCGTGCACGATGATCGGCGGCCACGATGAACAGTCGGCCATCGCCCTGAATCAGGTCGCGCCGGGCGCGGCTCGCTAGAATCTCGCCGATGCGCTCAGGGTGCGCCGCGCGGGCATGCCGCAGCGCGTCGAAGTCAAGCCTGGTCATGCTGACAATCCCTTCAAGATTTCTTCAACCTCAGTGGTCGTGGGCATGGCGGTAGAACATTCCCGGCGGCCGGCGACAATGGCGCCGGCCACATTGGCGAATTGCAGAATACGGCGCAGCGGCCAGTCCTGCAGCAGTCCGTAGCAGAGGGCCCCACCGAAACTGTCGCCGGCGCCGAGGCCGTTGACGACGTCGACGAAGTACGGCGGCACCTCAACGGTTTCGGTACGAGTCTTCGCGAGCACGCCCTTTGGACCTTGTTTGACGATGGCCAGTTCGATGCCGCGTTCCAGGAGGGCATCAGCGGCCCGCAGCGGTTCCGTCTCGCCGACGGCGACCTCACACTCATCTTTGTTACCGACGGCGACCGTGACCTGGCTGAGCGCGTGGGCAACCTGAGCGCTCGCCTCTTCGGGCGATGCCCAGAACATGGGCCGGTAGTCGAGATCGAGAATCGTCAGCGGGCTTCGGCCGCGGGCCTGCCAGGCTGCGAAATGAGCGGATCGGCTCGGCTCTTCGCTGAGGCCGGTCACGGTCGACCAGTAAACGCGGGCGTTCCTGATGGCGTCGAGGTCGAGTTCGTCGGGGTTGATGACCAGGTCGGGAGCTTTCGGCGCCCGATAGAAGTAGAGGGGAAAGTCGTCGGGCGGAAATATCTCGCAGAACACGACGGGGGTGTTGAGGTTGGCGACCCCCGAGACGAATTCGTCGCTGACGCCCAGGCGCACGAGCTCCTGGTGCACGTAGTTGCCGAAGGGGTCGTTACCGGTGCGGGTTATGACCGCCGAGTTCAATCCGTGGCGTGCAGCGGCGACGGCAACGTTGGTCGCGCTGCCACCGAGATACTTGCCGAACGTTGACACGTCTTCGAGGCCGACACCATCCTGCAACGGATAAATATCGACGCCGACGCGGCCTATGGTCAGTACATCGTGGGGGGTTCGCGGTGAAGTCGTCATACGTCGATGTACAACTTTCTGTACTAGGAGTGGTCGGCTTAGCGCCGTCCCTCCACAGTAGCCGCCTCAGCGCTTAATGTCATGACATATTGACAAAAAGTTTTTCAAGCCGGTGTGAGCAGGTCATAACGCCTTCTGGCTTGACGGTGCGCCGAATCTGACCACATTGACATGCCCATCGCGCCGCATCTAGCCTGCAAATGGCTGTTCATCCCCATCGGGGTGCGGCCATCCCCCGATCGCGCCAGCGCGCGTGCACACTCGCCTCAAAGAAGAGAGACCCACCGTGACGGCTACCGCCCCACAAATTCGCACGGAGAAAGGGCTGGCGCGTGTGGCCCAGTCTCTCGCAGGCTGGACTCAGAAATGGTTTCCGGATGCGTATATCTTCGCCCTGGTCGGTGTACTCCTCGTCGCCGTCGCCGCCCTGGCTAATGGTTCAAGCCCGCAGACCATCGTCGATTCTTTCGGCAACGGCTTTTGGGACCTGACGGCGTTCACCCTGCAAATGGCTATGGTCGTCCTGACCGGGTACGTCGTGGCGACATCCCGACCCGTGGCTCGGCTGATCGATACGCTTGCGGCTGTGCCCCAGTCAGCCGCAACCGCGGTCAGCTTTGTCGCGTTCCTGTCTATGTCCGTTTCTTTTGTCAATTGGGGCCTGAGCCTGGTCTTCGGCGGCCTGTTGGCGCGAGCCATTGCCCGCCGAACCGATCTTCGTGTGGACTACCGCGCGCTGGGGGCCGCCGCGTTCATGGGCCTGGGAGCAGTCTGGGCGCTGGGCATGTCCTCATCCGCCGCACAACTCCAGGCCACGGCAACGTCCCTGCCGCCGGCCCTTCTGCAGGTCACCGGCGTACTCGACTTCGGCACGACGATTTTCACCTGGCAGTCGCTCACCATGTGCGCGATCATCATTGCCCTGACAGTACTGATCGCGCATTTCTCCGCTCCGCGTGGCGACGCCATTCGAACAGCACAGGATCTTGGCGTGGACCTCAACGACGAGCCGGAGCCGGCCGCGCCACGCTCACGACCCGGCGAATGGCTTGAGTACAGCCGCATCCTTCCCTTCCTGATGGCGCTCTTGACGTTGGGTTGGCTCGTGTCGCAGTTCGTGACGAGTCCCGTCTTGTCGGTGGTCAGCAGCCTGAATGGGTACCTTCTGGTTTTCCTGATGCTCGGGCTCGTGCTCCACGGAACACCGCGCAAGTTTCTGCAGGCCGTGTCCAAGGCCGTTCCTGCCACTGCCGGAATCTTGGTTCAGTTTCCGCTTTACGCGGCCATGGCAGCAATTCTGACCCGGGCAGTCGGAAATGGGGGCATGACCGTCTCGGAGCACCTGGCCGAATTCTTTACCAGCGTGGGCGGGGGCGGCGGCTTCACAGTGATCGTCGCGCTGTACACGGTCATCCTGGGAATCTTCGTTCCTTCGGGCGGTGGTAAATGGTTGGTGGAAGCACCGTATGTCATGCAATCGGCCACCGATGTTCAGATGAACCTGGGCTGGACGGTGCAGGTGTACAACGTGGCCGAGGCATTGCCCAACCTCATCAACCCGTTCTTCATGCTGCCCCTGCTCGCGGTCCTTGGCCTCAAAGCACGAGATTTGGTGGGATTCACCTTCCTGCAGTTCATGTTCCACCTGCCGGTGGTATTGCTTCTGGTCTGGCTGCTCGGACGAACCTTCGAGTTCGTGGCACCGGTCATCCCCTAGGGCGCCGGCGAAAAAGCGAGGAGAGTTCCTGATCGGCTCCTCGTTGCCTGACTACATTCGGGCACGAAAAAGCCCCCGGAACCAAGGGTTCCGGGGGCATCTGTTGCGGGGGCAGGATTTGAACCTACGACCTCTGGGTTATGAGCCCAGCGAGCTACCGAACTGCTCCACCCCGCGCTACAAGTACAAATTTAGCACACCCTCAAAGCACGGTTGACCACTTTGGGTTGGTATCGCAAGAAACTACTCAAATTTGACCTCATTTGGTATCGAATACCATCGGCTCAACGAGCGCAAGCCCCCACCCGAAACGGGTGAGGGCTTGCGGCCGGTCTTGCGGTGGGACTATTCGCCGAGCAGGGCGAGCATGCTCGCGATCGTCTCGGCGAGCTTGGCGTCAGCGGTGCCGTAGTCAGCGAAGTTGCCGGCGGCGAGTGCGGTTGCCTTGTCGGCGAGCGCCGTCTTGGCGACGGCGAGAAGCGACTTGAGTTGGGCATCCGTTGCCGCATCGCCGGTCGACTCGGTCGGCACGTCCGCGCCGCCGGTAGCACCATCGGTCGTGCCGCCCGTTGCGCCGTCCGTGGCAGCCGGGTCCGGCACGGCCGTGTCACCGGCTGTCGCACCCGAATCGCCACCAAACAGTACATCGAGGGCACCGTTGAGGGTGTCTTCGAACGCGATCTGATCGCCGAAGGCCACGAGCACCTTCTGTAGCAGGGGGTAACTGGTCTCACCGGTTGACTTCACATAGACCGGCTGCACATAGAGCAGGCCGCCACCGACCGGGAGGGTCAGCAGGTTTCCGTTCAGTACCGTCGAGGATCCCTGCCGCAGCAGGTTGAGCTCAGTCGAGACCGTCGGGTCGGCGTTGAAGACGTTTTGCACCTGGCCGGGGCCGGGCACAGTGCCGTCCTTGGGCAGGTTGAGCAGCCTCAGCTTGCCGTATCCGTCGGCACGCACACCGTCCGCGGATCCAGCATCGGCATCTACGGCGAGGTAGCCATAGAGCACGTTACGACTGGATTCGCCGGTGGCTTCCGGCTGGAAGGTCGTGTACAGCGAGAATGACGGCTTGTCCGATCCGGGCACCTGCATGGTGAGGTAGTACGGCGGCTGCAAGGTGGGGTTGGTCGGCGGAGAATCCGGGTCGTTCGGTGAGATCCAGGCGTCGTCCTTGGAGTAGAACGAGCCGGGGTCGGTGACGTGGTACTGGCCGAGAATGGCGCGCTGCACTTTGAATAGGTCGGCCGGGTAGCGCACGTGACTCATCAGGTCGCCGGTCATTTCGCTCATGGGCTTGAGCGTCGAGGGGAAGATCTTCTGCCAGGTCTGCAGCAGGGGCTCCTTGTCGTCCCACGCGTAGAGGGTGACTTCGCCACTGTAGGCGTCGACGGTGGCTTTGACTGAGTTTCGCATGTAATTGATGCTGTCGAGGGCGTACGGCTGCGGTGGAGTCTGCGTGTCGGCGATAGCCTCACTCAGGCTCACCGGCGTCGAGTAGGGGTAGTTCGCCGAGGTTGTATAGCCGTCGATTATCCACTTGACTCGACCATCAACGACCGAGGGGTAGGCGTCGGAATCGAGCGTCAGGTACGGTGCAACCTTTTGCACGCGAGTGACCGGGTCACGATCGTAGAGAATCTCCGACTTGTCGTTGACCGATGAGGCCAGGAAGATCTGCTCAGACTGGAACTTGAGCGCGTAAATGAGCTTCTTGAACGCGTTGTCGAGTTTCGGTCCGCCGTCTCCGGAGAACGTCGAGTAGGTCTGTCCAGCACCCTCTGCCCCCGACGGATAGTCGAGTTCGATCGGGTTGGCACCCTCTTCGGCTCCGACGATGGAGTACTCGGGCGAGGTTTCGCCGAAGTAGATGCGCGGTTCGAAGTCGCCGAGGGCGCCACTGGTGGGAATGCCGGATTCGAGGAACACCGGCTGGCCGTCGACCGAGCGCTGGTTGCCGTAGGCAGCCACGACACCATAGCCGTGGGTGTAGACCGTCTTCGAGTTGACCCAGGTGTTGCCGGTATTCAGACCGTCGATATTGAGGTCTCGCACGGCGACGACAGTGTCCTGGGACACTCCGTCGATCATGTATCGGTCGACGTTCAGGTTGTCGGGGAACTGATAGTACTGGCGGAACTGCTCGAGCTGGCGGAATGAGTCGCTGACCAGGGCCGGGTCGAGGATACGAATGTTCGCCGTCGTCGCGGCGTCCGCGCGCAGGGCGCCAGGTTCGGCGGTGGTCTTCGCGTTGTACGGAATCTCCTCGATGTCGGCCACACCATAGGCATCCCGGGTGAGATCGATATTGCGCTCGATGTATTGAGCTTCGAGCGCCTTCGCGTTCGGCTCCACCTGGAAACGCTCAACGACCCAGGGGTAGAGCGAGCCGATCAGCAGGCTCGACACGATGAGCAGGGCCGTGCCGATGACCGGCAGGCGCCAGCGGCCAATGATGGCCGTGAGAATGAAAAGCAGGGCGACGACGGCGGCGATTCCGGCAAGAATGGCTCGGCCGGGGATAGTGGCGTTCACGTCGGTGTAGCCGGCGCCGGTGATGAGCGAACCCTGGCTGGTGAGAGTGGAGTACTGGTCGAACCAGATACTCACGGCCTGCAGCAGCAGGTACACGCCCGCCGTGACGGCGATCTGCACGCGCGCAGCCTTGGAGATGAGCACCTCACGGCCGGATACCCGGATGGACCCGTACAGGTAGCTGGTCGCTACCGTGACGAGGGCGGAGATGAGCACGACAGCGGATGCGAAGGCGAGCACGGCCTGGTACAACGGCAGGTCCATCAGGTAGAAGGAGATGTCGAAGTTGAACTGCGGGTCAACGCGCCCGGTCTCGGTGCGGTTGAGCCATATGAGCACCGTCTGCCAGCGAGTGGCGGCTGCCACGCCGGCGAACAGGCCGAGAAGGGCGGGGATGCCATACATCGCGAGGCGACGCAGCGGCTCGATGACCTGCTGGTAGCGGTCAAGCTGCGAGTTGAGCTTCGCATACACCGGGCGCAGCCGGTAAGCCAGCTGGATGCTCACCCAGACCGGCACGGCCATGGCGACGAACCCGATCAGGAACAGCACGGTGCCGGCGATCCACTGGGTGGTCAGCACATTGAGGAACCCGAGTTGGTCGAACCACAAGACATCGGTATATAGTCCGGCGAAGATAAAGAACAGGATCACCAACCCCGCGATAATTGCTGCGGAAATTGCTAGCGGGGCTCGGCCGCGCCGGGGGGCGTTGTCGGCTGCTGATGAACTCACGAATTGGCCTCTTGCGCTCAGTCATTAGGTACAGGGTGATCATTAACCGCGTGATCAGGGTCGCGGTCTATCTTACTTAAGCACCCCTGAGAGAGTCACCATTACCGAGCTGTCGTAAGTTTTTCCTGCGACGCTAACTCGTTGGACAGGTCGGGACCCCGCTCGTGTCGCCGGTCTTGATCGCATCCAGGGCGGCCAGGGCCTCATCGAGGGTGGCAATGGAGAACACGGTCAGGCCGTCGGGGATATTGCCGGTCACCTCGTCGCAGTTGCCTGCCGGAGCCAGAAACCAGCTCGCGTCATTCTCGACGGCGCCGTACAGCTTCTGCTGGATGCCGCCGATCGGGCCGACCGCACCGGACTGGTCAATCGTGCCGGTACCGGCTACGTTCTCGCCGCCTTGCAGCTCTCCGGGGGTGAGTTTGTCGATGATTCCAAGCGCGAACATCATGCCGGCGCTCGGTCCGCCCACCTTGTCGAGTTGAATCTGCACCTCGAACGGAAAATCGTAAGCGACTGAGACGTTGACCCCGGCCACGACCGTGCCGTCGCTATCGATCGGGGTGACCTCGACGGTGCGCGCTACGCCGCCTCGCCTGATGTCGAGGCTGGCCGCCGTCTCGGCGCCGTTGGTCTGCAACGCGGCGCGCAGTTCCGCGACGTTGACGACCGGCGTTCCGTTCACCGCGGAGATCTGATCCTCGGGTTCGATCACGCCTGCCGCCGGGGAGCCATCGGGCACGCTGACCACCGTGACTGTCGTTGGGTAGTCGTAGCCGAGATGAGTGAGGGCCGCGGCGATGGCATCCTGTTGGGAATTGATCATGTCGGCGCTGGAGCGCGCATCCCGTTGTTCGGTGCTGACATTGGCGGGAAACACCTGGTCGATGGGGAGGACGGCTTCACTCGGATCGAGCCATGCTCCGGCGACGCTAAGCCAGTTCGGGCGGTTCTCCCGGTTGCCGAGCAGGGATACCGTGAGCAGGTCGAGCGTGCCCTTGGTCGGGTAGACCGTCTCACCCGGGATGGTGATGAGGGCGGTCTCGACGTCGTCGGCATCGGTGGCGGAGCCGAGAGTGTTGTAGACCGGTCCGGGCTTTTCGATGACGTAAGGGGCCGGCATGACGCCGAGAATCACTCCGGCGACGAGGGCGATCAATAACGCCGTCCAACCGATCGAGGGGCGGCGACGCCGTGCACCCTGGGGTGCCGGTGGGTCATCGGTGAAGAGAGCCACCGTGCTCCTTCCGTATTGGTTCCTGCCAGGTTCCGGGTCGTGTTCGCGACGGGCGCACTGCAAGCCCTTCAGCCTAGGATATTTCCCAGCCCCGAGCGGGCTACTCGCACTAGCGTAGAAGAATGCAACTGAGAGGGGCCTGAAGTGGCCGACGACTCCCTACCCCCGAACGACCAGAACCCGAGCGAGCCCGGCGATAACACGCCCAGTGACGAGTTCCGTGACATGCTGCGCGACATTCTGAGCGGCAAGAGCGGTATCGACCCGGGCCAGCTCGCCAACGCGGCCGGTCTGCCCAGCGACCCGGCCAGTGTGGCGGCTCTTATGCAACAGCTCCAGGGCGCTATGAACTCCCAAGGCACCGGTGTGGACTGGCAGATTGCGCTCACCCAGGGCCAGCAGCGAGCGGCTAACGGCCAGCTCACGGCGACCGACGAGCAGCAGACCCAGCTGCGCCAGGCTTTTCACATCGCGGCCCTCTGGCTTGACGACGTCATCTCCGTGGCCGAACTGACCGTTGAACCCCGGATGATGACCCGTCGCGAGTGGGTCACTGCGACCATGCCGTTGTGGACCCAGCTGGCCGAACCCGTGGCAACGAGTATTTCCGACTCGCTCACCCGGGTCTTCGCCGAACAGGTGCCCGAAGAGATGCAGGGCATGGTGGCCAACGCGAGCCAGCTCGTACGCAGTATCGGCGGCACCCTCTTTGCAATGCAGCTCGGCCAGGTCGTCGGCCAGCTGGCCAGCGAGGTCGTCAGTGGCGGCGACGTCGGCATTCCGCTGCTCGGCGAGCAGCAGGCTGCCCTGCTCCCCCAGAACGTTTCCGATTTCGGCGCCGGCCTCGACGTTCCCACCGACCAGGTGCAGATCTATTTGGCTGTGCGTGAGATTGCCCACGCCCGACTGTTTCGGCACGCCCGCTGGCTGCGCCTGCACCTGACCAGCGCAGTCACGGCGTATGCGCGCGGTATCAGCATCGACTCCAGCCGTCTTGAAGAACTCGCCGGAAGCTTCGACCCCTCCAACCCGGAAGACCTGCGTCAGGCCATGGTGGACGGTTCGCTCATCCAACAGAAGTCCGAGTCGCAACTTCTGGCGCTGTCGCGCCTCGAAACGATGCTCGCCCTGGTCGAAGGCTGGGTTGATGTCGTCACCGCCCGCGCCACGATCCGGCTGCCCAAAGCCGATGCCATCGCCGAGACCGTCAAACGCCGCCGGGCTTCCGGCGGTCCGGCCGAATCCGCTTTCGCGACCCTCGTCGGTCTCGAACTGCGCCCGCGCCGACTGCGGGAGGCCGCAGCGATGTGGCAAGCCGTGACGGATGCCGTCGGCAACGAAGCGCGCGACGCCCTCTGGTCGCACCCCGACCTGCTGCCCACTGAGCAGGACATCGACGATCCAAAGCAGTTGATCGCCCGCCTGACGAGCGCAGCACGCGGCGAGCCCGAGGTGCTCGACGACGTCGATCAGGCCCTCGAAGACCTGCTGCGCGATGACGGTGCCGAGCGCCCACACGAGGCATAGACGCGCGCAACGTTGCCGCAACCTTTGCTGGGATACCGTCGTTCAACGGACGAGATCTCCCAAACGAAGGAGTTCGGCAATGACAGTAACCGAGAGCAATACGAGAACATCCACCCGGGTGCCGACGACCATGCACGCGGCCGTCGTGCACGCCGCCTTCGGCCAGGCCATCGGAATGACCCGTCGGGGCGGCACCATCGTCTTCAATGGCCTGCCGCCCGGAGACTTTCCCGCCCCGATCTTCAACATCGTGCTGAAGGGCCTCACCATCCGCGGCTCCATCGTGGGTACCCGTCAGGACATGGAAGAAGCCCTGCAGTTCTACGCTCGCGGCCAGATTCACCCCACGGTCTCCGAGCGTCGCCTCGACGAAGTCAATGAAGTGCTCGACGAGATGAAGCACGGCAAGATTGACGGTCGCGTGGTCATCCGCTACTGATATCCGGTGCGGGCGGCGTTACCGTCGAATCCCAATATTCCTGCGTGACCGCCCGCACCCCCTTGATAACCAGCCTGTGGAGAACTCGATTAGCCGGGGCCATGTGCGTCATCATGTCGGCATGGCCCTCCGACTGAATCCTCGATACCCCCTGGTGTGGCGCACACCGGATTGCGTACAACTCGGCATCGACCACGCCGTTGTGCGGATCGATGGGCTCACTGCCGCCCACGAGGCCGTGCTGTCAGCCCTCGCCGCCGGGGTACATCGATCAGGTGCGATGCTGCTGGGAACGCTGGCCGGAGCATCCGCTGCCGAGGTGACGCATCTGCTCGAACTGCTCGAGCCGGCGCTGCTGTACATATCAGACGATGCGGAACCTCCGGTCGCGCCGTTGCCCCGCACCGTGCTCGTTGATGGTATCGGAACGACCGCTTTTCGCGTGCGCACCCTGCTGGCCAACCTCGGAATCGAGGAGCCGCTACCCGGCACTGAACCAGAACTGGCAGTGTTGGTCGGACAGTACGTCTTCTCACCGGCGCGTCACGGGCGCTGGCTACGCCGCGACATTCCCCACCTGCCGGTGGTGTTCAGCGACAGCGCCGCCCGGGTCGGACCGCTGGTCGAACCGGGCCTTGGGCCCTGCCTGACCTGTCTCGAACTCGCGCACGTCGATGACGATCCCGCGTGGCCGGCCATGGCCTGCCAGCTGGCCCCGCGGCAGGCTCCGAGCGAAACACCCCGGCTGAGCTTTGAGGTGGCCGCCCGGGTAGCCGGGCTCGTACAGGATCGCCTCGAGACCGGACGGTCAGCGGTGTTCGCCCGGTCGTTGCGCATTGACGCCGTCTCCGGCACCGTTACGCGGAGCGTGCACCGGCTCCACGAGCGGTGCGGCTGTCAAGCTCTTGCAGAAAACGAGATCGTTCCCGAGGCGCACGAGCCTGCACTCCCGAGGACGACCAGCTCAGCGTGAGCCGCCTACGGGCCCGCGTGATGCCGACGTAGAGCAGTCGGCGCTCCTCGTCTATCTGCTCGAAGGTACTTGCATAGCTGATCGGGACCAGTCCTTCACTCAGGCCGACCACGAACACGACATCCCACTCGAGACCCTTGGCCGAATGCATGGTGGCGAGTGTCACCGCCGAGACGGTCGGTTCGTGCTGGCCGGCCTGGCGTTCCATCAGGTCGTCGGTGAACTGGCGAAAGGTGGTGCCGGCGGTGGCCTGGTCGACCAGGCCCATCAGGGCATTGAGCGATTCCCACCGAGCTTGCACTGCGCCGCGCGTCTCCGGGGCGGTCTGGCTCCAGCCGAGGGACCGCAGCACGTCGCTGACCGACTTGAACAGCGGTTCTCCGATGATCGAAACGGATGCCGCGCGCAGGCTCATCACGGCCTGCTTCACTTCCGGCAGGTCGAAGAACCGTTTGGCGCCGCGAATCTGGTAGCTCACCCCGACCTCGGTCAGCGCTGTTTCAAGTAGTGCCGCCTGCACGTTGACCCGGAACAATACGGCCATGTCTTCGGGTTTGGTACCGGTGCCGATGAGCTGCAGAATCTGCTCCGCGACACCGCGGGCCTCGGCCATATCCGAGGCGTAGCCGCGCACGTTCGGATCGGAGCCGGTGTCGGATTGTGCGGCGTGCAGGGTCAGTGCGCCGGAGCGGCCGCGCATGAGCTGGTTCGCGGTAGCAACGATGGGCGCGGTCGACCGGTAGTTCTGCTCGAGCCGCACCACGGTGGCATCCTCGTAGTGTTTGGGAAAGTCGAGCAGGTAGTCGCTGCGGGCACCGGCGAAGGAGTAGATGGTCTGGCTGGCGTCGCCGACGACGCAGAGATCGCGGCGGTCGCCGAGCCACAGGGCGAGCAAGTCGTGCTGCAGTGGCGAGACGTCCTGATATTCGTCGACGACGAAGAACCGGTACTGCTCACGAACCTGCAGTGCCACCGACGGTTCGGCCTCGATCATGCCGGCCATGGCGAGCAGCACGTCTTCAAAGTCGATCTGCTTGCGATCGTCTTTGAGCTTCTCATAGGTCTGTTGCAGGGCGACGACCTGGTCGATGTCGAGCCGTCCTGGCAGGCTGCGGCGGGCGATGCCGGCCGCATACTGCTCGATGCTCAGGCCGCTGGTCTTGCGCCACTCCACCTCGGCCGCAAGGTCACGCAGGGTGGCCGTATCGATTTTGAGGTGCAGTGCCTCGGCGGCGTGCCCGAGGATGCGACCCTTTCCGTCGAGGATGCGCGGTGCCTGCCCGCCGACCACGTGTGGCCAGAAGTAGTTCAGTTGAGATAACGCTGCAGCGTGGAACGTGCGCGCGGCCACTCCCCCGGCACCGAGCTGCCGCAGGCGCCCACGCAGTTCCGCTGCCGACCGGCTCGTGAACGTGAGCGCCATGACCCGGTTGGGAGCGTACGCGCCGGTCAACACGCCGAGCGCGATGCGGTGGGTGATGGCGCGGGTCTTGCCGGTGCCGGCGCCGGCGAGCATGCAGACCGGGCCGATCAGCGCTTCGGCGGCAATGCGCTGTTGTTCATCGAGGCCCTCCAGCAGCGAGTCGGCGGTCACCGTCACGGGCGAATCAGTTCCGTCGAGGCCGGCAACGGGGCGCCGAGCCAGCGTTCGATCATGGCGTGCGCTATTGACGAGCGACCGGGCAGCAGCAGCCACTCGCCTGCATCGACCAGCTCTTGCCGGGTGAACCAGCGCAGCGCCAGAATCTCAGCACCGTCGGGCAGCAGATCACGGGCCCGCTGGCCGTCGGCGAGGCGAGCGGTGAACCCACACATGACCGAGGCCGGGAACGGCCACGGCTGAGAGCCGACGTAGGCCGGATCGGTCACACGCAGGCCGGACTCCTCGAACATTTCGCGAATCACGGCCGCTTCGAGGCTTTCGCCGGGTTCGACGAATCCGGCAAGTAGCGAGTAACGGTTGTTCTCCCACATCGCATTGGAGCCGAGCAGGATGCGGTCGTCGGCGTCGGTGATGAGCACGATCACGGCGGGGTCGGTACGTGGGAACACCTGGCTGTTGTCCACCGGGCAGCGACGCACCCAACCGGCCTCCTCGACCACTGTTGCGGCGCCGCAGCGCGGGCAGTGCGCGTGCGAGGCGTGCCAGTTGAGCACACCGAGGGCCTCGGTGAACAGACCGGCGTCACGGTCATTGAGCACGGTCGCGACCATTCGAAGGTTCACCCAACGGCTCTCGTCGGGCTCCAGCCGGGCCGCAGCGTCGTCGTCGAGTTGCGCGGCGACAATTCGGGTGCCGGTCGGCTCAGGCAGGTCGGTCGGCAGGGACCGGCCGAGGTAGACGCACAAGCCGGGATTCTCCCGACTCATCGCCACGCTCGTCGGAGGCAGCAGGACGAGGTGTGCGGCGCTGGTCGAGTCGTTTGGCGCGAGCAGTATCTTGCCGTGCCAAACCGGCAGAACGCGGGTGGCGGCATCCGCCCAGAGCTGGTCGAACAGCCCGGGAATTGCGCGGCTCAGGTGGTCGCGGTCAACCGCGTGGCGAGACAGCGGCAACCGAGTCGTGAAAGTGAACGACATGGTCATCTCCGAGCTCTGCGAGAACGTGGGTGTGGAGGCGTGGCGAACAGCCACGCAACCGGAAGTCGATCTAACCTAGTAAGCATGGCCAGAACTCAACTCACTCTAGCCGCGTTAGCCACCTCCGCAGTTCCGGGGCTCGACGTGGCCTACGCCCGCAAGCACAGTGCCGGCGCGCACGGACTGTTCGACTCAGCGCTCGTCATCGACACAGACGGGCGGGCGCTGATCATTCGCGTTCCCACCAGCCAGTCAGCCGAAACCGAACAGTCCGCCGACCTCGTGGCGCTGCGTGCGCTCACCACCGGCAATCGCAGCCGGCTTCCGTTCGACGTGCCCGAATATGTCGGTCAAACGCCAATTCAGGGAACCCGCGCTGTCGTCTACGAGCTGCTGGCCGGTGACAGTTTCGATGCGGATGCCCTCACCGGACACGAGGGCGTCTCGGGGTCAATCGGCCGGGCCATCGCCGCGATCCACTCACTACCGAGCGCTTTCATCGGCACAGCCGGACTTTCCCAGCAGAGCGCCGAACAGTGCCGCAAGGATGCCATCGACCTAATCGACCGTGCCGCCAATACCGGCTACCTGCCCGCGGCACTGCTGCGCCGCTGGGAACAGGCCACCGACGACGAGGCCCTGTGGCAGTTCGCGCCGGCGGTGGTGCACGGGTCGATGTCCTCCGATTCCATTTTGATCACCGACGACGCCGTATCGGGTATTCTCGGCTGGTCTGGCCTGGCTGTCGGAGACCCGGCCCGCGACCTCCACTGGTTGCTCGCCGCGCGCGGAGATGCCGCTGAACTGGCCATCACCACGTACTCGACCGCTCGTCAGGGCAGCGACACTCATATCACCCAGCGTGCCATGCTCTACGCCGAGCTCGAACTGGCCCGCTGGTTGCTGCACGGCGTCAGCAGCCACGACCAGTCCATAGTCGATGACGCCGTCGCGATGCTCGACGGACTCGTCGACACGGTGCACAGCCACACCCAGCAGCCGCTCTCCCCCGAAACCGGCCCGATCATGACCGTCGGTGACGTGGAGAACATGCTCGACCATATGCCGCGCGCCGCCCGCGACTACGATCAGCATGCAGCCATGCACACCGACAGCTACAACTTCTCGGGGCTCAGCATGGACTCGGATACCGACTCCGACTCCGACTCCGACTCCGACTCCGACTCCGATAATGGGTCCACCGACGACTCTGTGTCCGGCGACTCGCGCACCGGGGTCATCGCCCCCGACCAGGCAGCAAGAAGGTCCGCCTCCGAGTAGAGGCGCTCGGGGGCAATGACGGTGTCGTCGGCGACGAAATAGAACACGGCGTCGACAATGCTCGGATCGATTCCCTTCCACCGGGCGTAGGCCAACCGGTAGAGCGCGAGTTGGGTTTGCTTCAGTTCGAGGTCAGCGGCATTCTTGGGAGCCCGCCCGGTTTTCCAGTCGACGACCTGATACCCCGCTTCGGTGCGATAGACGGCGTCGAGCTTGCAGACGAAGACCTGGCCCGCTAGCACGTGGTGAATTTCAATCTCGACGTCGACCGGCGCTCGATCGGCCCATTCGGACCGTTCAAAGGTGGCCTGCAGAACCGCAAACTGTTCCTGCTCGGGCACGGCGAGGTCGTTCAGTGCGCCGGCACCGCCGTCGTCGCCAGCACCGCCGTCGCCCGCATCGTCATCGCCGAAGTCCAGTTCGTTCAGCGCGGCATCGACGCGATCGGTACCGGTCGCACCGCCGGCACGCTGCTCCACCCAGGAGTGAAACAGGGTGCCGAGCCGTGTGGCTCGGTAGGGGCGCTGCGGCATGGGGCGGCGCAGTTCGGCAGCAACTCCGGCAGGGTCGTCGACGTAGTCTTTGAACCGGGATGCGGGGATGCGGGTGGGAACCGGGGTGACAGCGCCACCGGCCAACCGCAGGGCACGTTCTTCAAGCAGCAGGGTAACCGCGTGGGACCAGCGGGTGGGAGCATCCGCAGTACTGCTCAAGACGCGGGTCGCGGCGGCTTCGACGAGAGCGCGGCGGGTGCCAAGCGGGTCGAACGGCCACAGCTCCGTGCCGCTGGAGGCGGAGCCAGGTTTGTCGACCTCGGTGCTCGTGTCGGGGATGGCCCGGATGAGCCCGGCTTCGGCGAGTTCTACCAGGTAGCGGCTGGGCTTTCGAACCGTCACTCCCGGGCCCCAGAAGGAGCCGGTCAGCAGGAGATCTTGCTTGGCACGGGTGATGGCGACATAGATGAGTCGGCGTTCTTCGTCGTCGTGCCGCGTCGCCAACTGCTCCTTGTAGGTCTGGAAAGCCAGGTCATAATCGAGCTGGGTGTCGTGACCGGCGACTTCGAGCTCGGGTAGCTCGGAGCGATCGCCCCGAAAGCCGTAGGGCAGCTCGCCGAAGCGCAGCCACCCGCTGGAATCGTGAGCCAACGCGGGCAGGCTTTTCTCGGTGAGGTTGGGAATGGCGACAAAATCCCATTCGAGGCCCTTGGCGCCGTGAATCGTCAGCAACTGCACGGTGCCCTGTTCCGATATTTCAGCGCGCGGGCCAAGGTCGTCTTGCAGCTCTGCCCGCTTCAGCCAGCGCAGAAAACTGGCCAGGGTGCCCTGCTCGTCGCTGTCGAGGAATGCGGCCACCGTGTCGTGGAAGGAATACAGGTTGGCGAGTCCGAGGTCGTTGTCCTCATTCGCGGTCAGTTCGATGTCGAGCCGAAATTCCTGTTCGATCAGCCGCACGAAGTCGAGCAGCGGCAGGCTGGCGCGGGAGCGCAGCCACGCCAGTTGCCGGCCGGCCGACTGCACGCGGGCGCGCCCCAGCTCGCTGAACTCCGCGAATTGGCCGTGAGAGTCAGGGGCTGTGCCCAGAAAGTCGAGCGCATCAACCAAGGAGCTGCCCTCATCACCGGCGACGGATGCCCGCAGCTTGCCCCGCAGATCGGCCGAAATGGCTTTCTGGGCCCAATCGTGCCGGGCCAGCCAGCGTGCCACATTGGCGAGAGCCTGCAGGTCGCGTGCGCCGACGCGGTAGCGAGCGCCGCTGAGGAGGCGCACGAGCTCGCTGCCGGCAGCAGGATCGTGCACCACCCGTAGGACGCTCACGACGTCGGCGACCTCTGGTGTGGAAAGCAATCCACCAAGGCCCAGCACGTGCGCGCGCACGCCATGGGAGCGCAGCACCTCGGCGAAGTAGTCCATTTCCCGGCGCGCCCGAAAAAGCATGGCACCGGTGTGATCACCGACGAGCCGGGCGGCGAACCAGTCGGCTACCGCATCGGCCTCATCGGCAATGGTCTCCGCCATAAGCGCGTCAATGCCGCCGGCCCTGGTGCCGGCTGGCACCTTGAGTGTTTCGACCTGGATTCCGCCAGGTTGGGCGCGCAGCGTTTGACTCAGCGGATCGACGACGGCATTCGCAGCGTCGAGAACGAGGGAGGGGTTCCGCCAGGTGAAGGACAGTGACATGGTCGGCGCTGCGGACGCCGGACTGGCGTCGCTGGTGTTGAAGTCTCGCTCGAAGCCGAGCAAATTTGCCGAGCTGGCGCCGCGCCATCCGTAAATCGACTGGTGCGGGTCACCGACGGCCATTACCGGGTGGTTGTGAAAGAGCGTATGCAACAGCTCGGTCTGCAGTACGGAGGTGTCCTGGTATTCGTCGAGCAGCACGACACGGTACTGCTCGCGATAGCGGTCGACGACCGCATCGACTTTCTGGCAGACCTGAAGCGCGAGGGCCACTTGGTCGGAGAATTCGATGAGGCCGAGACGGCGCTTCTCACTGCTGTACTGCGCAGCGAGTTCGGCGAGCACCGGCAATGGCGCTACTGCGGCCAAGGCATCGACCACCGAGTCGTACGGCTTTTTCTTACGCGGGTTGCCGTAGGGCAAATCACCCAGGTAAACGAAACTTTCGGCCAGGCCCGCGAGGTCGTGCGGGGTTCCCGGCGCGCCGTTGTGCCAGGGCGGCGGGTTCTCAGCGACGGCACGACTGAGTTGCAGCACGGCGTCGGTGACCTGGTCGACGCTCTTGCCGTAGGGCACCAGGCGACCGTCGCCGTGATCGATGACCACGCGCCGAGCGAGCAGCCAGGCGCTCGTTTCACTGAGCAGGACAGATTCCGGCTCCCGGCCGAGCAACAGGGCATTGTCGGTGAACAGCCGGCTGGCAAAAGAGTTGTACGTGGAGACGCTCGGCGTGTTGAAGAGGTCGGAAGGCTCAGCCGCCGACCCGGCGCCTGAGCTGGCGTCTGAGTTGGCGATGATCGGCATCAGTCCGGCGGCATCGAGGTCGGCGATGCGCTTATTGATGCGATCGCTCAGCTCGCCGGCGGCCTTGCGGGTGAAGGTGAGGCCGAGAATCTGGTCGGGGCGAACGTGGCCGTTGGCCAGTAGCCACAGCACCCGGTTGGCCATCGTCTCGGTCTTGCCGCTTCCAGCGCCGGCGACCACCAGGGTCGGCCTGAGCGGCGCCTCGATGACCTCCTGCTGCTCATCGGTGGGCGGAGGAAGCCTGAGCTCCGAGGCAATGTCGAGGGCGGAGACCGTGGTGACTGATGTGGTGACCGTTGTCGTGAGACTCATGAGCTGACCTGCTTGATGATGTGGATGCGGCAGGACCCGTGACTTCGCGGGTCGAGGCAGTGCGCGGTTATTTCGGCGATGAAAGTGCTGCCGCCCATGCCGGCCGCGTCGTCGCTTACCCGGGTGCGAAAAGCGTCGAGCTGCTCCGGGGTGAAGGTGGGCTGGGTGGGATTGCGGTAGTTCTGTTTGACCGTTCCGGAGGAGATGATGACGAGACGGGCACCGGCCAGCGCCATGTCGCCGGAAACGCCCTCGATGACGCCCTCCTGAAACGCCAGCTGGTAGGCGCCGAGCTGTGGATGCTCCGCGACGCCTACATCGCTTGTCGCGTCGCCCTTGCCGGTTTTCAGGTCGACGATCACGGCCCGTCCGTCGGCCTGGCGTTCCACTCGGTCGATGGTGCCCGACAGCACGGCACCGCTCACTTCCAGTTGAAAGGTCCCCTCGGCGCTCAGCAGCTCACCGCCCCCGTTCTCGAAATCGAGCAGGTACGAGGCGAGCCGGTCGGTGAGCGCTCTGGCGGCGACTTTCTGCACGCGTGACTGCCAGTCGGCGTCGAAGTCGAGTTCGTTCCAGCGGGACTCCACGCCCTGCCAGAGCGCCTCTGGCCGACGGTCGACGCAGTCTTCCATGACCTTGTGAATGATCGTGCCGAGGTTGGCGGCGGTACTCGAGCTGCCGCCGCCGACCTGCCCGATCAGCCAGTGCAACGGACAGGTTTCGAAGGCGGCCATTCGCGACGGCGAGACACGCACCGGATCATCACCGGCCACGGAGTCGTTGAGCGGGCGCACGGTACTCGGATCGGTCAGGCCGTACCACTGATCCGGTGCGGCGCCGGGCACGTTTTCGCTAGCCAGGCGGGACAGAGTGGCCGCGGCATCCGCTGCGCGGGCGACCGTCTCGGAGTCGATGCGGGCCGGTGAGCGGATAGCCCGGGTCAGGTCACGGCGCATCCGCCCGGCCAGGCCGCGCAACGACAGGGGATAACGGGCAAAATCGTCGACAGCCCGCTCAGGCTCGGGGTCTGGCAGCAGACGAAGGAAGACCGACGGCTCGTTTTCTTCATTGCTCACGGCGGTGACGAGCAGTTCAGTCGTGGCACGACTGACGGCCTGGGCGAACATGCGCAATTCGTCGTGGAGAACCGCGGTGCGCGCGTCGGTGCCGGCAGCGTCGTGCCCGGTGCCGTCCTGGCCCGTGGCGACCACGGCCAGGTCGCCAGCGCCGAGCAGGGAGCCACGGATGCGCAGGTCGGGCCAGACATTGGCCTGCACGCCCGCCACCACGACAATGTCGAAATCGCGCCCGACGGTGCCGCTTGGGGTAGACACGGTAACGGCCGCGCCCAGGGCACGCGGCGCGAGCGTATCTTCGGGCACATCGGTATCGACGAGGTGTTCCAGGAAAAGTACCGGCGGGGCTGACGGGGTGCGTTCGACGTAGCGCTGCGCCGCCGAGAACAGGGCGACGACGGCGTCAAGGTTGTGATTGGCTTCGTCGGCGACGATTCCGGTGCCGGTGGACTGTTCTTTCCACTCGCGATCAAGTCCGCTGCGCTGCCAGAGACCCCAGAGCAGTTCCTCGATGGTGGCACCGGCTTCATATTCGATTTTCGCGTCGCGCAGACTCGCTCCGCAGCCGGCTGCGCGGCGAGCGGTGCGGTTATCGATGGTGGCGAGCAGGTCGGGGGTCTGCAGTGCGACGACGAGCAGCTCGTCAGCGCTGCGCGGTGTGGGGGTGTCAGTGGCCAGTTCGTGCTGGCGCAACGCAGCACGTAGCCGGCGCAGCGTGATCGGGTCGAGCCCACCGAGCGGACCGCGCAGCAACTGGATCGCCGCTTCGGGGTCGAGCGGTTTGCGCCCCAGGGTCACCTCGAGTGCCAAGATGAACGCCCTCACCGCGTATTCGTCACGCAGGGCTGTGCTCGCGGTGGAAATCTGAGTCGGCACCTCGAGTGCGGCGAGCCCCTTGGAAATCGACGGCACGAGCGCTCCGGTGCGCACGATCACGGCCATACGCGACCAGGGAATTGCATCGATCACGTGGCGTTCGCGCAGCAGCCGGGCGATCACCGCGAGCTGATCGGCCGGGCTGGTCCCAACCACGGTCTGCACTGAACGCTCACTCGCTTCTGTCGAATCGTGACCGGCCGCAGCACGCTGGGTGCCAGCCGCGGCGGCGCCGATCCGGCCGGTGACCTGCGCAACGACTCGACGGATGTTCGCGCCGTGCCGATACACCGTCTGCAGCACGATCGGCGCGGCCACACGGCCTTCCGGTACGGCCCGGCCCTCGCTGAGATACGAGCCGAGGCGACCAAGGGCATCCGGATGCGCACCGTGAAACGAGCCGGTGCTGATGTCGGGGTCACCTACGGCGATGATCGCCACCCCGCGCGTCTGAAACTGGGCCAACAGCGTGATCGTGGCCTGCGTGACTTCCTGGGCATCGTCAAGCACGATCAGGCGCAGTTGGGCGAGGGAGCCGAGCGTTGCAACGCCGGCCGGTCCAATCTGGGCGCCCGCGACGACAGCGGCAGCATAGCGAGCCAGCTCGGTCGAGTCGTATTGGCCGGGACGGGCCTGGTCTTTGGCCTCTTCATAACCGCGAATGAACTCGGCCGCCGCCACCCACTCTGCACGTCCGACTGCGAAACGCTCGAGCTGCCCCGGCGAGACACCGTATTCGACCGCGCGCATCATGAGATCGCGAAGTTCGGTGCGAAAGCCCCGCAAGCGGCGCACATCGGGACCGAGGGTAGTCGGCCAGGCCGGGCCGGTCTCATCGTCAATGTGGCCCTGCAACAGCTCGGCAATGATCTGGTCTTGCTCACCACCGGTGAGCAGAGTGGGAGTCGGACCGCCGGCCTGCGCGACGGCCGAACGCACAATCTGGAAGGCCACCGAGTTGGCGCTGCGAGCCAGCGGGCCGTTCGTCGGTACGCCAAGGCGCAGCGCGAGCCGGTCGCGCAGCTCCGTGGCTCCGGCGCGGGTCGGTACCAGTACCAATACCTCGCTCGGAGAATACCCCCGGTTGAGCACCCTGTCAGCGACGAGTTCGACGAGCGTGGTCGTCTTGCCCGAGCCGGGCGCGCCGATCACCGCGGCACTGACCCCGTCGGGGAGCTCGAGAACGGCCGTCTGGGCGGAATCAAGGGTGTGGTTGGTCACATTTCAACGGTAACGGGTTGCGCCGACAGTGAACTCTGTCCGGACGGTGACGCGTTCTGTCGTACTCTGGGCGCAAGGCTACGAAAGGCAGTTCTATGGACATTCGCATTGGTATTTTCAACTCCCCCCGGGAGATCGGTTTCGAGACATCGCAGCCAGCGACCGAGATTGAGGAGACCGTTGCGGCGGCTCTTTCCGGTCAGACCGGCTATCTGAAGCTCAGCGACAGCAAGGGTCGCGTCTATATCGTTCCGACCGTCGGCCTGGCCTACGTCGAACTCGGCAGCGAAGAATCGCGTCGCGTCGGTTTCGTCGCCTAAAGCACCATGGAACTCCTGTTCGTCGCACTGTTCGGAGCTCTCATCGGCCTCGGCGCACGGTATTTTCTGCCCGGTCGGTCGACGCAGGGTTCGGTGCTGGTTCCAGCGATCGGAACGGCTGCTGCATCTGCTGTCTGGGTCGCCCTGACCTGGCTCGGCTGGAACTGGGCCGGTGGCTGGATCTGGTGGATGTCCCTTGGCGGCGCCGCCGTGTCATCCGTCGTGCTGAATCTGGTGATCAGTCGGCGACGCATTCATGCCGACCATCGGCTGCTGCAACGCCTCGCCAACACCGGGTCCGCCGCCACCGCGTAAATCCCTCGCGACCCCTCTAGCCGTCCGGCCCGCCTCGGCGTATGAGGGGTCGCGATGATTGGTCGTACGGAGGCATCGAAAAAACTGGTTGGCCACCTACCCAAGCGCCTGACCGATACCCCAGGCGTCAGGCCGTCAGGCCGAGACCGTCCATGCGGCGGGTGTGCGCGGCAATGAGTTCGGTGAAGACCGGTTCGATTCGCGCCTCGGCCGCGGCGCCAGGGCCAGCGGTCGAGTCGGTGCCTGGGTCCGTTGCCGGCATCGCCGAGCGAGCCACAAGCAGGGTATCGCCGACGAGCCGACGGCCCCACATAGCCAGCCGGGAGCCGAGCTCGACGTCGTTTTCAATGGCGGTCTGCAGTTCGTGCACGAGCACGTCGGTGCCGGAATTTTCGCCGAGGAGCTGCGCCACCCTCGGTCCGATATCGCGCGGCAGGCCGTCCGATAGCCGGATGAAGAAGTCCTCGAGGAGGCCGCCCGCGAGATAGCAGCTCAGGAGCAGCTCATGCCAGTCGGCGCCGCTGGTGTTGCGGCGAAACTCGTCAAGACTCGCGACAAACGGGGCCATCTCGGTGGCCGGATCGTGCCCGCGGCGTCGAATCTCGGTGATCAGACCGTGATGCTTGCTCAAGGTTCGACCTGCGGCGGCGCTGAGGCCTTCCTTCACGGCAAGATTCGGCGCGGTGGCCACGGCGCGGGCCAGACTTTCGAACTCCCCGAGCTCGCAGTAGGCGGCTTGGCCCAGAAAATGCTGCACGCCGGGGGCCAGCGAACTGATGTCCACTTTTTCGGTCGGCTGGAGCGCCCCGCGGGCGGAAAGCCGCGGGGCTTCATTGCGCTGCGGGCGCCGACCGAACCACGTGACCACTGGCTCAGCTTAGGACAGCGCGCCTGTGGCCGCGGTACAGACGGGGCAGTAAGCTGGAATTACGTCGCCGACAAGGATCGGCGGCCGCTGCCCGAGACGCAAAAACGGGCGCACTTCGCTTCCAGTTAATGACAGGCAAACATTCGTGACTTTCTCCGAACTTAATATTGACCAGGACATGGTCGACTCCCTTGCCGCCAAGGGCATCCTCGAACCGTTCCCCATTCAGACCCAGACCATTCCGCTCGCGCTCGCCGGCCAGGACATCATCGGCCAGGCCAAGACCGGCACCGGCAAAACCTTCGGCTTCGGCCTTCCGGTCATTCAACGCCTCGGCCTCGATCCCGAGCCCGGCGTGCAGGCCCTCATCGTCGTTCCGACGCGTGAACTCTGCGTGCAGGTCTCGGAAGATCTCGAGCTCGCCGCAACCGGCCGTAACACCAAGATCGTCTCCATCTACGGCGGCAAGGCCTATGAGGGTCAGATCGAACAGCTCAAGGCCGGCGCACAAATCGTGGTCGGAACCCCCGGACGCCTGCTCGATTTGGCCAGCCAGCGCCTGCTCACCCTCGCCAACGTGCGCGAAATGGTGCTCGACGAAGCCGACAAGATGCTCGACCTCGGTTTTCTTTCCGACATCGAGAAACTGTTCGCGCAAACTCCGTCGACCCGCCACACCATGCTGTTCTCGGCGACGATGCCCGGACCTATCGTGGCCCTGGCCCGGCGCTTCATGAACCGCCCGATTCACATTCGCGCGACCGACCCCGATGAGGGCCTGATGCAGGCCAACATCGAGCACCTCGTCTACCGTGCGCACAACATGGACAAGGACGAGGTCATCGGCCGCATCCTCATGGCGGAGGGCCGCGGCAAGACCATCATCTTCACCCGTACCAAGCGCGCCGCCGCGAAGCTCGTTGAAGAACTCGGCGACCGCGGCTTCAACGCCACAGCCGTGCACGGCGACCTGAACCAGGAACAGCGCGAACGCGCCATGGCCAGCTTCAAAAGCGGCAAGAAAGAAATCCTGATCGCAACGGATGTCGCTGCTCGCGGCATCGACGTTGAAGATGTCACCCACGTCATCAACCACACCATTCCCGAGGACGAGAAGGCGTACCTGCACCGCGTCGGCCGCACCGGTCGCGCCGGCAAGAACGGCATCGCCGTGACCTTCGTCGACTGGGATGACCTGCACAAGTGGTCCCTCATCAACAAGGCACTGGAATTCGGCCAGCCGGAACCGATGGAAACCTACTCGTCGTCACCGCACCTCTACACCGACCTCAATATTCCGGCCGGATCCAAAGGACGCCTGCGCGCGACCCCGGTGAAGGACGTCACTGCTGGCGAGGCTCGCACCGGCGGCGCCGGTCGCTCCGGAGGTGCACGCTCCGCAGCCGGCAGCCGCTCAGACACTGGTCGCACCGGTGCGGCTCGCGGCGGCCGCTCTGCAGGCGGCCGCTCGGAAGGCGCTCGCTCCGAAGGCGGCCGCTCCGAAGGTACCCACAGCGACCGGCGTGGCGATTCACCGCGCGGCTCCGACCGACCGGCAACGAGCCCGGTACGCGACGGTGGGGACGACACGGGTCGACCGACGCGGTCACGTACCCGCGTAAGTTCCAGCACCAACCCCGACGCCCCCGCCGCAACCCCGGCAGCCGGCACACATGACGGCGGCGGAACCGAGCACCACGACGGCAACAACGCACCGCTGCGCCGCAGCCGCACGCGTCGTCGCTCGCCGCAGACCGGCAACACCATCTAGTCCCTGATCAGCTCTGTCAACGCCCGGCATGCGGGCTGCCACCGTTTCGGCCGTGGCAGCTTTCGTGCCGGGCTTTGTCGAGCACGGCCACGGCACTTACTGAGAAGGTCAGCCGTAGACGGGCGCGGAGCCGTGGCCCTCAGCGATGATGCGGTCGAGCACCTCGGGGGCGGTCGTGTTCTCGCCGAACCGATTGGGTTTGCCGGTGCCGTGGTAGTCGCTCGAACCGGTGACATACAGACCGAATCTGGTGGCGAGTTCGTACAGGCGCGCTGTGGGTTCCGGGTTGTTCTCGCGATGCTCGAGTTCGAGGCCGAACAGCCCCGCTCCCACCATCGTCTTCAGCCGGGATTCCGAGACCACGTCGGCGATACCCCGCGTGGCGGGATGGGCGATAACCGGCACTCCCCCGGCGGCACGCACGAGTTCGATCGCGTGTAACGGATCTGGCGCGTAGTGAGGTTGAAAGTAGCCGGCCTTCCAATGCAAAATGTCGGCGAAAGCCGCGCTGCGGTTGAGCGCGTGACCGCGCGCGACGAGCGCGTCGGCGATGTGCGGCCGGCCGACAGTCGCACCGGGCGTGGTCTGGGCGAGTACATCGTCCCAGCTGAGGTCGTAGTCCATACCGATGCGGGCCACCATCTGCTCCGCGCGGCTCAGGCGAGCGGCCCGCACCCGCGTCACTTCGGCCAGTAGTGCAGAGTCGGCCGGATCGAAAAGATATGCCAACAGATGAACACTGGCGTACTGCACCCGCGTACTGAATTCCATTCCGGGAATAAGCGTGATTCGCGCGGCGCGCGCGGCAGTGGATGCCGCAGCCCAGCCGGCGGTAGAGTCGTGGTCGGTCAGGGCAACCGTTCCGAGCCCCGCACCGGCCGCCGCACGAACCAGTTCGGCCGGCGTTTCGGTGCCGTCTGACACGCTCGAGTGCGCGTGCAGATCAATCGGACCCTGAAATTGCCGCACGACTGCCATAACCCCATGCTAGTTGGACGCCCCCGCCTCTTCCCCGCGGTGCAGCGCTGGGGATTCCCCAGAATTCTGATCTAGGGTTCAGAATAATGTTCACGCGAGTCCTCCGGGCACTGATTCTCCTTGCCGCCGCCGTTCTTCTGCTGGTCCTGACCTGGCCGCAGGCATTCGGCCTGCACACCACCTGGGTCGTTGCGCATCTCGTCTCGTTTCGTGCGATCGCCGTGATCGGCGCGATCGTTGGCCTCATTGTGCTTGGATTGCTCCGATTCATACGGCCACTCCGCCCAATCCTCAGCATGGCCATGGTGCTGCTGGTGTTATTCGCCGTGGCGAATGCCGGCATTCTTGCATCTCGCGGTTTTACCGCGGTTACCGCCCGGGAAAACACGGGTCCAGCCGACGCCAAAACGGATGCCGCCACCGTCACGGTACTCAGCTGGAACACGCTCGGCGACGCTTCCGGCGCTGCGGTCATCGCAGAACTGGCGCTCGCCGAGAAAGCCGACGTTCTGACCCTGCCCGAGACAACGGAGGCGACCGGGATTCAGATCGCCGAAATGATGCGCGCGGCCGGCCGCCCCATGTGGGTGCACACGCTCTCGTTCGATCTGATTTCCAAGGCTCGTTCAACGACGCTGCTGATCAGCCCCGACCTCGGTGACTACGCCGTGACCAACGCTGCGGGTTCCGGCCCGCCCGGCAACACCAACGTACTGCCCACCGTCGTGGCCGAACCGGTCGACGGGAGTGGCCCGACTATTGTTGCCGTGCACGCCGTCGCCCCGATTCAGTACGAGATGTCGAATTGGCGCAGCGACCTCGACTGGCTCGCCAGCCAGTGCCAGGGCGACAACGTGATCCTGGCGGGCGATTTCAACTCAACGCTCGACCACATGGCCGGCCGGGCCAACAAGGGCGTGACTGCTGTTCTCGGCAACTGCGCGGATTCCGCTCTTTCGGCCGGTGCGGCAGCCGTCGGCACCTGGCCCACAAGCATTCCGGCGCTCCTCGGCACCCCGATCGATCATGTGATGGCGACCGTGAACTGGCAGGTGACCACACTGCAGGTGATCGAGTCGCTCGACGACGCCGGCAGCGATCACCGCCCGATCGTCGCCACTCTCACACCGGCCAGATAGTTTCTGCCGGGTCCTGCATCCGCTTAGCCCGGCATCCACACCAGCATGATCGGCCACCGCCCAGAGTCCGGTGCCAGACTAGTGAGATGGCTGATACCACTGCTCCTCCTCTCATTCCCGCTGCCCGCTCGAACGAGAACCGTTCGACGACTCCCGGATCCACCGGTTTCAAATCGTTCATCGCGAGCGGCTGGGCTGACCGTGCGGATGCCCTGCCTGGTGCCCGCGAGCAGGCGCCCTTCGCCGCCGCGCGCCGCGCACGTCTCTCGGCTCAGTACCCGGGGCACCGCCTGATCATTCCGGCTGGCCGGTTGAAACAGCGCTCCAACGACACCGACTACGCGTTCCGCGCGCATTCCGCCTTCGCCTACCTGACCGGTTGGGGCAGTGACAGCGAACCCGGCGCCGTACTCGTGCTCGAACCGGCAGCAGCCGGCGGCCACGACGCGACCCTGTACTTTCGAGAACGAGCCGGCCGCGACTCGGACGAGTTCTACGCCAATCCCGACATCGGTGAATTCTGGATCGGTCCGCGCCCATCGGTCGCCCAGGTCGCGAGCGACCTCGCCCTCCACGTGCGCGGCATCGCCGAGCTCGCTGGCGTGCTGAGCACCGTCGACAGCGAAACGCTCGTACTTCGCGCGGCAGACCCGACCTTCACCGAGCAGGTCGATGAAGCCCGCCTGCGTTTCGCCGCCGAGCGCGTACTCGGCAGCAACGCCACTGACTCACCGTTCAGCATCGAGATAAACGCCGAGCACGAGCCTGACGCCGGTCTCACCCGCGACCTCTCCGAGCTGCGCCTGGTGAAGGACGCCTTTGAAATCGCGCAGATGCGCCTCGCCGTCGCTGCAACAGCCCGCGGCTTCGACGATGTCATCGCCGATCTGCCCCGCTCAAGCCAGCACGCCCGCGGCGAGCGGCTGGTGGAGGGCGTCTTCAATACCCGCGCCCGCACCGACGGCAACACGGTCGGCTATGACACCATCGCAGCCTCCGGACCACACGCGTGCATCCTGCACTGGACCCGCAACGACGGCGTCGTCGCCCCCGGCGATCTCATCCTGATCGACGCCGGCGTTGAACTCGACAGCTACTACACCGCCGACATCACCCGCACCCTGCCGGTCAACGGCGTGTACACCGACGTGCAGCGCCTGGTGTACGAGACCGTGCGTGAGGCAGCGGATGCCGCCTTCGCCGTCGTTCACCCCGGCGCTGTGTTTCGTGACGTACACGCCGCGGCGATGGCCGTGATCGCCCGGCGCACCGCCGAGTGGGGCATGCTGCCGGTCACCGCCGACGAAGCCCTGCAGCCGGAAAACGGGCACCACCGCCGTTATATGGTCCACGGCACCAGCCACCACCTCGGCATCGACGTGCACGACTGCGCGCAAGCGCGCCGCGACATGTACCTGGATGGCGTGCTCGAACCGGGCATGGTCTTCACCATCGAACCCGGACTGTACTTTCAGCCAGACGACCTCACCGTTCCGGCGGAGTTCCGAGGTATCGGCGTGCGGATCGAGGACGATATCCTGGTGACTCCCACCGGTGCCGAGAACCTCTCAGCTGCCATCCCCCGCACCGCGACAGAGGTCGAGGCCTGGATCGCTGCCGCACAGCGCTGACTTCATCGCGGAAGCGACAAGAGCACCCGTTCAGCGCGGCAGGCCCGGTGCTCTTTCGCTTTATCGCGAATTTTTACTCGTGCTCCACGGGGGTTGCCGGGTCAACAGGGACCTCCGAGCGTGCAGCAGCTGCCGGTTCAGTCGAACTGCCACCAAGTAAGTTTCGCGCCCGGTTGACCAATTCGACGTCGACAATAATCTGATAGCTGGTCGCAATGACCTGCATGGTCGAGGTGAAGTCGCGTCGACGCCGGTTGATGGCATAGCTCGCGATACCCAGCAGCATTCCAAAACCGGCACCCATGATGAGTGCGGCAAAAACGAACGGCAGGCTCGACCCGGTGGGCGAGAACAGAAAGAACAGAATGCCGAAGAAGATTCCGAGCCAGGCACCGGATGCCGCCCCCGCGAGCGCGACCCGGCCGTAGGTGAGTTTGCCGGTCACCCGCTCGACACTCTTGAGGTCGTTGCCCACGATCGAAAGTTGTTTCACCGGAAAGTCGGCCTTTGCGAGCGTATCGACCGCGGCTTGCGCATCGGCATAGGTGCCGTAGGTGGATAGCACCTCCCCGCGGGGCAACACGGGAGGAAGCACCGGGCGGCGTCGGGAGAAAAGGCTCTGGTTACTCATCACGCCATTCTTCCACGCCGTGCTGATCGTGAAATGTGCCTGATCAGCGATCTTCGATGTCGGATCGCACTCTGACATTTTCGCTGGGTCACTGAGAGTGGCCGTATTACCGCGCGGGTGGCCTAGATTTGTTATGTGAGTGCCACCAGAGTTTTTGTTGCCCGATTGGCCGGGTGCACCGTTTTCGACCCCGCGGGCGACCGCGTGGGCAAGGTGCGCGATGTTCTCGTGGTGTATCGAAAAAACGACCCGCCCAGCGTCGTCGGCCTGATCGTGGAGATCCCCGGCAAACGGCGCGTGTTCGTGTCGATCAATCGGGTCACCAGCATCGGCAGCGGCCAGATCATCACGACCGGCCTGATCAACGTGCGCCGTTACGAGCAGCGCGGCGGCGAAGTGCGCGTTATCGCCGAACTGCTCGGGCGCAAAGTGCTCTTCACCGACGGTTCCGGCGAAGCGACCATTGAAGACGTCGCGATCAAAGAAGGCACGGAGGCCGACTGGGCCATCAGCCAACTGTTCGTGCGCCGCCCCAAGACCAGCGCCTCGCCTTTCGTCAAGGGCGTCACGTCATTCGCGACCTGGGCCGAAGTGCGCGAAAAAGAGACCAAGGGCCAGGCGCAATCCGCCGAGCACCTCATCGCGACCTACTCCGATCTCAAGCCCGCCGACCTCGCCAATACCCTGCTGGACCTGCCGCGGGAGCGCATGTTCGAGGTAGCGGGCGAACTGCCAGACGATCGCCTCGCCGATGTACTCGAGGAGATGCCCGAAACCGACCAGGTCGGTATTCTGACCAGCCTCGGCGATGCGCGCGCCGCCGATGTGCTCGACCAGATGCAGCCAGACGACGCGGCCGACCTCATCGCCCAGCTGCCGGAAGAGCGCGGCGAGCAGCTGCTCGACCTGATGGAACCCGAAGAAGCCGAAGATGTACGTTTTCTGCTCTCCTACGCCCCCGACACCGCCGGTGGGCTCATGACGACCGAGCCGATCATCGTCTCGGCGGACGCCACCGTCGCTGAGGGGCTCGCCCGCATCCGTCGTCACGACCTGGCCCCAGCGCTCGGCGCAGCGATCTGCGTTACCCTGCCCCCCTACGAAGCTCCTACCGGTCGTTTTCTGGGCATGGTGCATTTTCAGCGGATGCTGCGCTACCCACCCCACGAACGTCTCGGCACGCTGCTCGACGCCGGCCTCGACCCGGTGACCGCCGACACCTCGGCCGCTGAAGTCAGCCGAATTCTGGCGAGCTACGACCTGGTTTCGGTGCCGGTGGTTGATGAGAATTACCGACTGGTCGGGGTGGTGACGATTGATGACGTGCTCGACTATCTGCTGCCCGACGACTGGCGCAGCCACGACGGCAACGACGATGTGCGCCGCCGGGCCGCTGCCCGCAGCGAATTGAGAACCGGCAGCATCCCGCTGCCCGGAGTGCAGAGGACGCCTCGTGGCCCGCAATAACCGCGCCGACCTGCGCCTGGATGCGCCCAAGGGCCTGCGCACCGGCAACCTCGTAGGTCTGGGTCGCACTGGTCACAGCCGGGACAGCTTCGGCCGCTTCACCGAGGCCATCGCCCGCGGTATGGGGACCCCCTGGTTTTTGCTCGGGCTCACCCTGTTCGCCGTCGCCTGGATCTCCTGGAACACCCTCGCCCCGGAGGCGTGGCGGTTCGACTCGGTTGCGCTCGGGTTCATCGCGCTGACCCTCGTCTTGTCGATGCAGGCATCGTATGCTGCTCCGATGATTCTGCTCGCCCAGAACCGGCAGGACGATCGCGACCGGGTGCAGTTCGAACAAGACCGGCAGCGCGCAGAACGCACCCTCGCCGATACCGAATACCTGGCCAGGGAGGTCGTGGCCCTGCGCATCGCGATCAAGGACATGGCCTCGAAGGATTTCATTCGCGCGGAACTGCGCACGTTGCTCGAGCACCTGGATGAGCGCAGTCGCGCAGACGAGCGCAATCCCGTAGATGAACCTCCTGCCCCAAACAGCACCACGGAAAGCCGCCCCACCGCATGAATTCTGCCCCCGACGCCATCCGCTCCCGTGTTCTCACCGCCCTGGCCGGGGTGACCGACCCGGAGATTCGCAAGCCCATCACCGATCTCGACATGGTATCGGGGGTGACGGTGAGCGACACCGGGCGGGTGAGCGTCGGCATCCGCTTGACCATTGCCGGTTGTCCGGCCGCTGCACGCATCGAGAGCGACGTTCTCGCCGCCGCCGAGTCGGTGTCCGGGCCGGGCCGGGCGAGCGTCGAGGTCGCCGTCATGACTCGCGAACAACGCACCGCGCTCACCGAGAAACTGCGCGGTGGCCAGGCGGAACGCAGCGTGCAGTTCGGCCCGGAGTCACTCACCCGGGTCTACGCGATCACGAGCGGCAAGGGCGGCGTCGGCAAATCCACCGTCACTGCCAACCTGGCCGTGGCCCTGGCCGGAGAGGGACTGCGGGTGGGTATCGTCGACGCCGATGTGCACGGCTTCAGCATTCCTGGCCTGCTCGGCCTGGTGCACGACGGTCTCGCGGTCAAACCGACCCAGGTGGGCGACATGATCCTGCCGCCGATCGCGCACAACGTGAAGGTCATCTCGATCGGTATGTTCATCGACGATGCGTCGGCGGCGGTCGCCTGGCGCGGCCCGATGCTGCACCGCACGATCAAACAGTTTCTGACCGACGTGTATTTCGGCGACCTCGACGTGCTGCTGCTCGACCTGCCGCCCGGTACCGGAGACGTCGCCATCACGGTGGGCCAGCTTTTGCCACACGCCGAGGTCATCGTCGTGACCACCCCTCAGGCCGCGGCCGCCGATGTGGCCGAGCGCAGCGGAATCGTGGCCCGGCAGACCGGACAAAGCGTGTACGGCGTGATCGAGAACATGTCGGCGATGGTGCAGCCCGACGGTAGCCTGCTCGAACTGTTCGGTTCGGGCGGGGGCACCGAAGTGGCCAGGCGACTCTCCGCCGGCCAGACAGCACCGGTTCCGGTGCTCGCGCAGGTCCCGCTGAGCCTGGCGCTGCGCACCGGCGGGGATGCCGGCCTGCCGGTCGTACTCGGCGCACCGGATGACCCCTCAGCCCGCGCTATTCTCGCACTCGCCCACACTATGAAGACACGCACTCGAAGCCTGGCTGGGCTCAGCCTGAAACTCACGCCCCGCTGACGCCTACTCCTCGGGCTTGACCAGCGTCGCCGCGTGGTCGGGAACCTGATGGTTGCTCTCGCGCGGCGGCCGCTCATAGTCAGAAGCCGGCGGGCGTGGCGGAATGTGTACCTTGGGTGGGTCGGTCTTCTCGTAGGGCACGAGGGAGAGCAGATGGCTGATTGCGTTCAGGCGGCTAGCTCGCTTGTCTTCACTCTCCACCACCCACCAGGGCGCTTCGGCAATGTCGGTGTGCACGAACATCTCGTCTTTCGCCTTGGAGTAATCCACCCACTTGGTAATCGACAGCACATCGGTCTCGGACAACTTCCACCGACGCATGGGATCTTTCAGACGCGAACGAAACCGTCGTTCCTGCTCCAGGTCAGACACCGAAAACCAATACTTGACCAGCAAAATTCCATCTTCGACCAGCATCCGTTCGAACAGAGGGGCCTGATGCAGAAACCGACGGTATTCATCACTGGTGCAATAGCCCATGACCCGCTCGACGCCGGCCCGGTTGTACCACGAGCGGTCCATCAGCACGATCTCACCGGTCGACGGCAGGTGCTCGATGTAGCGCTGAAAATACCACTGGCCGCGCTGGCGTTCGGTGGGCATCGGCAGGGCCACCACGCGCGCAACACGCGGATTGAGATACTGGGTGATGCGCTTGATCGCCGACCCTTTGCCAGCGGCGTCGCGGCCCTCGAAGATCACCACGACCCGGGCGCCGGATGACTTCACCCATTGCTGCATCGTGACCAATTCGGCCTGCAGCCGGGCGAGCTCGGCCTCATAGACGGTCTTTGTAACGCGTTTGGGTTTCTTGACAGCAGACATCAACCTCTCTTTCCGCTCTTCACTACTCGCAAACGCATGCTGTCTACGTGGATTCGGAATCGAACGGGGCCGGCCCGAGCGCGGTTCGGGCAGCATCTCTGGCACGTTTACGTTTTAGGTAGGCGCCTTCAGGGTTGGGCTCGGCGCGAGAAATCGTCGCAGACTGTTCCTTGAACGGGTCTTCGTCGGCAAGGGCTTCCCGGATGATGCGGCGCGGGTCATACTGGCGCGGGTCCAGTTTTTTCCAGTCCAGATCGTCGAACTCCGGGCCCATTTCATCGCGCATACGATCTTTGGCACCGTTGGCCATGTCGCGCAGCTGCCGCACGAGACGACCCAGCTGGGCGGCATAGTGCGGTAATTTATCGGGGCCGAGCAAGAAAACAGCGATGATCCCGATCAGCAGAATCTTTTCGAACGTCAGCCCAAACATGTCCTTAGATTAGCGCCCGGCGAGGCATCCACAGACCACACGCGCCACGGCCCTAGTCTTGACCTAATCATCTACTGGAGTTATTTGTGTCTGACATTGAACTGAACTGGAAATTCTCCGACGACTGTGTCGTGGAATCCGAAGCCATCATCCGAGCGCGCCAGCAATCCCTCGAGCTGGGAATCGACGCGATAACGCCTGCGGTCGGGGCGCAATCGGCCGTTCTGGCCGCTGCGACCGGGGCGCGCAGTATCCTCGAGGTCGGCACGGGGGCCGGAGTTTCGGGCATCTGGCTGCTGACTGGGGCTCCTGGCGCCACTCTCACGTCGATCGACACCGAGGTCGACCATCTGCAGCACGCCAAGGCGAATTTCGCCGAGGCGAAGGTTCCCGCCAATCGGGTGCGCCTGATCACGGGCAAGGCCAGCGAAGTCCTGCCACGCATGAACGAGAATTCTTACGACATTGTGTTCATTGACGCCGACCCGCAATCGGTCATCGAATACGTCGAACACGGACTGCGTCTGGCTCGTCCGGGTGGCACCGTGCTCGTCGCGCACGCTCTCTGGCGCGGCCGGGTGGCCGACCCAGCCCAGCGCGACGATGTCGCGACCGGCTTTCGCACATTGCTGACCGAGATTGCCGCGTCGAGCGCTGTCATCAGTGCGCTCTCCCCCGTCGGCGATGGCCTGCTGCAGATCACCAAGCTGCGCGCCTGACACGCCCCGAAAACACCAGAACGGCCGCACAGTTACTGCGCGGCCGTTCTGGTGTGTCACCTACAGGAACACGAGGCTACTTCGCCGCTGCGACAACCCCGGCGAGTGCATCGTGAAGTTCCTTGGCCTCGGCGTCGTTGACTGACACAACGAGCCGCCCCCCACCTTCGAGCGGCACACGCACGATGATCAGGCGTCCCTCTTTTACAGCCTCCATTGGCCCGTCTCCGGTCCGTGGCTTCATGGCCGCCATGAACTCCCCTTCCATTCGTCTTTGTACCTCCATTATCGACTATCTCAGCCTGAGACGTAAATTCGGGTCAGACACAGCGTCAGATTCGAGGGTTGCAGCCGCCCGTCAAGGCGGTGTCCAGTCGTACCCGTCGACGCCCCAGCAGATCAGCAGCCACCCCCACTGGCCGGCCACGAACAGTGCAACCATGGCCACGCGGTAGACCCGGCTGCGCGGCAACGCGGCCGCCCCGAGTAGGGGAAGCATCGGCATGAGCAGCCGAAACGTGCTCGACTGCGGAAAGAACACCGCGAGCAGGTAGAGGCCGTAACTGGCCAGCCAGAGCCTCAAATCCACGCCAAGATGCCGGACGGCGGGAGTGAACAGCAGCACGGCGAAGGTCAGGATAAGGGCGGTCACCACGACAATGCCCCACGGGTTGCCGAGCCACCAGACCCCGCCCTGGAACCACGCGGTGAACGGGACCAGCTCCACGTAGCCGATGTACGGCGCTCGCCAGGCCAGTTCGGTGTCGGTGTAGGCCATCAGGTCGCCGGTGGCTGCCCAGGCCGTGATCGGCCAGACCAATCCCATCAGCGCGCTGAACAGGGCCACGGATGCCGCCAACATCCACTCGTGACGGGGAAACGGGTCGCGGGCGCGGGTGACGAAGCGATGGATGACATGCAGGCCAAGGGCGAGGGCGAAGGCGAGCCCGCTCGGCCGGGTCAGGGCCATGACCGCGATGACGGGGTAGAGCAACCAGTAGCGGCGCTCCAGCAGCAGGTAGAGGGCGAGGGTCAGAAAAAACAGGTACATCGACTCGGCGTAGGCAAACTGCAGAATCGGCGATAGCGGGGCGGCGCAGAACAGCACGACCGCGAACAGTGCCGTGTTCGGCGGTTGCACCCGAGCCATCAGGCGGTAGAACAGCAGGGCGGTACCCAAGCTGAACACCACCGACACGAATACGGCCACGGGCGCCCACGGAAAGTTAGTCAGCTCCATGAGTAGCCGGGCCACGACCGGATAGCCAGGCATGAATGCCCAGGCATTTTCGCCCACCTCGCCGGTGTCGGTGATCGGCAGCACGCTCGGGTAGCCGAGCATCGCGACGATGTTGTACCAGCGCCCGTCCCACATGGTCGCGAAGTCGGTGTATTTCGGGCTGGCACCGGTCCAGGCGTTGGGGCCCTGAACGCTCGCCAGCACGAGGATGAGGCTCGTTGTGACCAGTCGCGATAGTGCCCAAACCACGAACACTTTGCCCCACCACGGGGTCAGCCGGTAGCGGACGTGCCAGACGGTTGGCAGCCGGCGGGCGCGCTGACTGCGGGCGCGCTGACTGCGGGCGGCCGAGCTGCGGGGGCCGAGCATCCGTTCAGTCATTGTGCTGTCGCTGCGCTACCGAACGGATGCGCTCAGCCAGTCGCGCAGACCCTTCTCGCAGGCCGTGATCTCGGCCACGGCGACGCGTTCGTCGTCGGCATGAGCCTTGAGCGGGTCACCGGGCCCGTAGTTGACGGCCGGAACTCCGAGGGCCGAGAAGCGAGCGACATCGGTCCAGCCATATTTCGGCGTGGCCACGCCACCGACGGCGGCGAGGAACTCGCGGGCGAGCGGGGCGTCGAGACCGGGGCGGGCACCCTCGGCCCGGTCGACGACGATGAGATCATAGCCGGCGAAGAGCTCGCGCAGATGGGCGACGGCTTCGTCGCCGCTGCGGCTCGGCGCAAAACGATAGTTGACATGCACCATGCACTCGTCGGGGATGATGTTGCCGGCGACGCCGCCGGTGATGCCGACCGCGTTGAGGCCTTCGCGGTAGACGAGGCCCTCCACCTCGACCTCACGGGCCTCGTACCCGGCCAGAATGTTGAGAATAGGAGCGGCTTTGTGGATGGCGTTCTCACCGACCCAGCTGCGCGCTGAGTGCGAGCGCAGCCCGAAGGTGCGAATCTCCACGCGCAGGTTGCCGTTGCAGCCGCCCTCGACCTGGCTCCGGGTCGGCTCGCCAAGGATCGCGAAGTCACCGGCGAAGAGGTCGGGACGGTTG
The DNA here is from genome assembly GCF_004403345.1 of Cryobacterium lyxosi. NCBI lineage: Bacteria > Bacillati > Actinomycetota > Actinomycetes > Micrococcales > Microbacteriaceae > Cryobacterium > Cryobacterium lyxosi. The sequence goes on along the minus strand of NZ_SOGT01000006.1, from coordinate 76,921 downwards.
CGGGCGAGGCGTCCGAGGCCGTTGAGCTCATCGGAGACTTCTTCGTGGTCATACCACATCCAGGTCACGTCGACTGCGGGGTCGGTCAGTTCGGCGGCGAGCTTGAGCTGTACGGCCACGCCGGCTTTCATGTCGACGGTGCCCCGACCCCAGAGATACTCGGTGCCGTCGATGGTCTCGTAACGGGTGGGCAGGTTGTCGTTGAGCGGAACCGTATCGATGTGGCCGGCGATGACGACGCGCTGGCCGCGGCCGAGGTTGGTGCGGGCGACGACGGTGTCGCCGTCGCGAATGATCTCGAGGTGATCGAAACCGGCGAGGGCAGCCACGATCGCGTCAGCGAGGGCGGTCTCGTTGCCCGACACCGACTCCATGTCGCAGATTTGCCGGGTCAGGTCGATCGAGGTCGCCGTCAGGTCGAGCACGGCGAGCTGTGCCGGCCTTGCGGCGGCGCTGGCGGGAGCGGCCGGGGCCGGAGTCAAAGAAGTCACTCTACTAATCTAGAGGTATGCCCTCTGCTGTTACCGAAAACGCCACATCCGCACCGACTCAGGCCTGGGGGTATGGTCTCGCCACCGTCGCCTCGGATGGCACCGTGCTCGACACCTGGTTTCCGTCCCCGGCGCTCGGAGCATTGCCGACCGGCCGTGACCGCTGGATCGTTTCGGCCGAACTGTGCGAAGCAGCCGGTGACGACGCTCGCCGCGCGGTGCGTCTCGAGGCCATCACGGTGGAAATCACTCTCGATGCGGCGCCGGCAAGCACCTCGGATGCCTATCTGCGGCTGCACCTGCTCTCCCACCTGCTCGTCAGACCGAACACCATCAACCTCGACGGCATCTTCGCGCACCTGCCCACGGTGGTCTGGACCAATGCCGGCCCGATGCTGCCGGCCGACTTCGCCCGGTTACGCCCTACCCTGCAGCGCGCCGGCATCCAGGCCAGCGGCGTCGACAAATTTCCGCCGCTGCTCGACTACGTCGTGCCGGTCGGCGTGAGAATAGCGGATGCCTCCCGCGTGCGGCTCGGCGCCCACCTCGCACCCGGCACGACCGTGATGCACGAGGGCTTTGTGAATTTCAATGCCGGCACCCTCGGCTCCTCCATGGTCGAGGGCCGTATCTCGCAGGGTGTCGTGGTCGGTGACGGCGCCGACATCGGTGGCGGGGCATCCATCATGGGAACCCTGTCCGGCGGTGGAACGCAGCGCATCTCGATCGGCGCCCGCGCCCTGCTCGGTGCTAACTCCGGTGTCGGTATCGCTATCGGCGACGACAGTGTTGTGGAGGCCGGGCTCTACGTCACGGCCGGCACCAAGGTCGTCCTGGTCGGAGAAGCGGTCACCGCAGACGGCGCCCCGTCCACGGTGAAAGCGGTCGAGCTTTCCGGCATGCCGAACCTGTTGTTTCGCCGCAACTCCATCTCCGGCGCCGTCGAGGTGCTCGCTCGCAGTGGCAGCGGCATCACGCTGAACGCCGCGCTGCACGCCTAGACAGCGGCCGCCAAGCGGATGTCGGCGGGTTCCGATACCATCCGGGTAGCGGCATCCGCTCGGGTGGGGATCGCTCGATTCACGAGGGAGTGATGTGGGCACCGACGCACCGCGCAGCAAGGGGCACCGTCGCGTTCGGCGTGCGTTGATCGCGCTCGGTATCGTGGTCAGCCTGGTTGTGGTCACCGCGGGTCTCGGGGTCTGGACGGTCACGCGGTCGTTTCCGACGCTGGCTGGCACCGTCGACATTCCGGGGCTCACCGACACGGTCACGGTCACCCGCGATGACGCCGGAATTCCCCAGATCACCGCGAAGACCGCTGCCGACCTGTTTCTCGCCGAGGGCTACGTGCATGCGCAGGACCGGTTTTGGGAGATGGACTTTCGCCGGCACATCACGAGCGGGCGACTGTCGGAACTGTTCGGAGAAAGCCAGGTCGGTACCGACACATTCGTGCGCACGCTCGGCTGGCGAGCCGTCGCCGAGCAGGAGGTTGCCCTTCTCGACCCGGTCAACCTCGGCTACTACCAGGCTTACGCCGATGGCGTGAATGCCTACCTGGGCACCCACCACGGAGCCGACCTGTCGCTCGAGTATGCCGTCTTGGGCCTCCAGAACCCCGGATACGAGGTGGAACCGTGGACCCCGGCCGACTCCGTCGCGTGGCTGAAAGCCATGGCCTGGGACCTGCGTTCCAACCTCGACGACGAGATCGACCGCGCCTTGCTGTCAACGACGCTCACCCCCACCGAGGTGAGCCAACTGCACCCGGACTTTCCGTCCGACCAGCACCCCACCATCACCGGCAGCCAGGCCATCACCAAGCCGTCACCCGGGGCGCTGGCCGCTCGGCCGAACATTGACTCGACGGATATCCCCGCCGCCGACCGCGGCGCCACCCCGGGCACCGAGACCGACGCACCCGGTTCCGGTTCCGGTGCCGGTTCCGGTTCCGGTTCCGTCGATTCGTACGCGCGGGCTCTCACCGAGTTGCGCTCGCACCTCGGAACGGTGCCTGAATTACTCGGACCGGCCGGCGGGGAGATCGGTTCCAATTCCTGGGTCGTCGCCGGGGCCCTCACCGACACCGGCAAGCCCCTGCTCGCCAACGATCCGCACCTCGGCCCGGCGCTGCCCTCGGTCTGGTACCAGGTGGGGTTACGCTGCCAGTCGATCACGGTCGACTGCCCGTTCGACGTTGCCGGGTACAGCTTTTCGGGAATGCCCGGCGTGATCATCGGGCACAACGAGCGCATCGCCTGGGGCTTCACCAACCTCGGCCCTGACGTCGCTGATCTCTATATCGAGAAGGTCACCGGCGACAGCTACGAGGTGGACGGCGTTCTCAGGCCCCTGCTGCTGCGCGACGAAAAGATCTCCGTCGCCGGCGGTGGCGACGTCAAGATCGAGATCCGCTCGACCGGACACGGTCCGCTGCTGAGCGGTTTCGAGGGCACCGCCTACCCCCAGATCGCCAGTGACTTTCCGGAGGCGGCAGGGCTGCCTCCAACCCCGATCGCCGAGGCGGGTGCTGACCAGACCGGCGCTGACCCAACCGGCGCGGACTCAACCACGTATGAGCTGTCGTTACAGTGGACGGCGCTCACGCCGGGGCATACAGCATCCGCTATTTTCGCCCTGAACCAGGCGACCGACTGGACCAGTTTTCGCGCCGCGGCCGCCCTGTTCGAGGTACCGGCGCAGAACCTGACCTATGCCGACGTCGACGGAAATATCGGCTATCAAGCGCCCGGGCTTATCCCCATTCGGGCCAGCGGCAACGGTACCCTGCCGGTGCCGGGCTATACCAGTCAGTACGGCTGGACCGGATACATCCCCTTTGACGCCTTGCCCAGCACGTTCAATCCGCCGAGTGGATACATCGTCACGGCCAATAACGCGGCCGCCGACCAGAGCTACCCCTACCTACTCACCGCCGATTGGGATTTGGGCTATCGGGCAAACCAGATCACGGCCCGGCTGCAGGAACTCGTTGCCGCGAAAACCCCGCTGACCGCAGAGCTGATGAGCGAGATTCAGGGTGACAACTACAGCGCCATCGCGGCGGCACTGGTGCCGGCCCTGCAGCAGGTGCGACTCACCGGTGACGCCATTGAAGCACAGAAGTTGCTCGACGGCTGGGACTACCAAATGGACGCCGACAGTGCCGCCGCCGCGTACTTCAACGTGATCTGGCGCACGCTTGTGCACGACATATTTGCCGGCAAGATCGACGCCGGCGCTGCCCTCACCGGCGGTGATCGTGCCTTCTCCGTGGTCACGAGCCTCCTCGCTGAGCCGAACTCCCCGTGGTGGTCCAACGCCGCCTACGGAACCATCGGGCAGGACAGTATGCTGCGCCGAGTAATGACGGATGCCGCAGTGGAGGCTGCCGACCTCATGGGATCGAACCCGACGGACTGGCAGTGGGGCAGCATCCACACCCTTGAGCTCACCAACCAGAGCTTCGGCAGGTCCGGGATCGGCCCGCTGGAATGGTTGTTCAACCGCGGGCCGTACGAGCTCGCCGGAGGTTCAGCCGTCGTTAATGCGGTCGGCTGGGATGCCACCTCGGGCTACCAAGTGGACTGGGTACCGTCGATGCGACAGGTCGTCAGCCTGGAGAACTTCGACGACTCCAGCTGGATCAACCTCACCGGGGCATCCGGGCACGCTTTCCACCCCAACTACACCGACCAGGCGCCGCTCTGGCGCGACCACGAAACCCGCCCCTGGCTGTTCACCCCCGCTGCCATCAACGGCAACGCGACCAACACACTGACCCTCGAGCCCGCGTCGTAGGTAGGTTCCCAAGCGGTTGCATGTCTGAATGATCACGCTCGGAGAGCGCTCGGCAGGCCTGGCTCAGTGGGGTTTTAGGTTAAACACCGGCCTGTGGAAAGTTCAAGCGCGGTTGTAGCAATTCGGTCTATGGTGACCCCATGCAAAACTCGATGCGGCCACGACGCGTGCACAGCGCTGTGCTTTTTAGTGTTCTCTCGACTCTCGTCATGGGCGCGCTGAGTGGATGCATGGCCGCTCCCGACTCCGCTCCCGTTACTTCGGCGGCACCCGTCGCCGAAGCAACGGCCACGCCGACCGACACTCCCCCGGTCTTCGCCTCGAACGACGAGGCGTTGGCTGCTGCGGAAGATGCCTATTCCGAATATCAGGTGATGTCCAACAAGATCGCCCATGAAGGTGGAGCGGAAGCGCAGAGAATTTCCGAGTACACAGTCGGCGAAGTCCTCGAATCGGAACTGGCAACTTACGAACGAATGTCGACGGACAAAATCCACCTCGTCGGTGATCTTGCGTTCGATTCATTCACGCTGCAGAGTGCAGATTTGTCGTCAGGCGACGTCATCGCCTATGTCTGCCTTGACGTTACGCAGACGGACGTGATCGACGCTGCGGGGGCATCGGTTATTCCGGCAGGGCGCCCCGATCGCTACCCGCTACAAGTTTCTCTTCTTCATGATTCCTCCGCCAACCGACTCTTCGTCGAGAAATCAGACTCATGGTCCGGCTCAAATTTCTGCTAATTGTTACAGCCACATCGATTGCACTGCTCTATCCCACTGAAGTCGCATTCGCTGGCGCACGCACTATTGCCTGCACTGCAATAGCCGGCGCTCTCTATGCCTGTCCCGACCCTCCGGAAACGGGCGGGAAGGCTATCGGCAGCGGCGTTGATCTGACGGCAGATACCACCACGGGCTCCAGCGGTACCGGAACCTCAAGTCACCCACGACGAGGACGCGGGGGAACAGACACCCTGGCGCCACCGCGAGTGTGCGCAAACGGCGACCCGGCAAAGCCCGGCATCGACACCATCCCCTGCGGCAACGGCTCCTTCTTACCCTTCGCCCGACCCAACACACCCGCAACTCCCTGCACCGTATGCTCCCCCTCAACCATCGTGAGCGTCTCCGACCTGCAAAACTTCCCCGCCTACGCCGCCCCCACAAACATGGAACCCAACGGCTGGACCATCGTCGGACTGCCCACAAATTTCTGGGCCGACCCATCCGCACAAATCCAAGAAGGACTACTCCTCGGCCAACCCGCCCACGTCATGTTCACCCCAATCGGCTACCACTGGGACTACGGAGACAGCAACACCACCTCAACCCCAACAAGCGGCTCGAACTGGAAAAACCTCAACCTCGCCGAATTCTCCAACACCACCACCAGCCACACGTACGCCACAAAAGGCACCTACACCGTCGTCCTCACCATCGACTACCGCGCCGACTACAGCTTCGGCGACCAAGGCTGGCGGCCCGTCGAAGGCATCGTCACCGTGCCGTCAGCCCCCTTCACCGTTATGGCTGCCAAAGAATCAACCGTGCTCGTCGCCCAAGACTGCAACACCAACCCCCGCGGACCCGGCTGCTGACCGACACAACCACCACACGCTCGACATCGAGAGATTCACCGCAACTCCGTGTGCGCGCTCGTCGTGGCGACAACGTCCCGGCCTCAAATCACCGCTACCGCTACCTCGCCCATAACCCGACCGATAAGACTCTCCCCTGCTCAGCTTTCCGGGTGTACCCGCACGGCTGAAACCCGCACTGCGCCGGTTCAGTCCGTGGGCTGCCATCGAGATTTAGACTCGAGATAGGCTACGGCTTCGGTGGCGGACCAGCCCTGGGGGTACGCGGCACGCAAGGCTGTGACCCCGTCGAGGTCAGTACCGAGAGTGACCAGCGGCAACTCCTCGTATCCGTCTCGTCGGGTCTGGCTGAGTCCGACGTTGGCCGTGAGGGCGTTGCACAGGCATTTGCGGCCGGCGGCCTCCGCGCTGGAACCGCCCTTGCGCACAAACGTCGCGACCGGTTCGGCTGGGCACCGGTAGCCGAGCACTCCGGGGGAACGTTCGTACGGCACTCGGAGATAACCGAGATCGCATAGGCGTGGGCGCTCTTCATACAGGGTGGCGTCCGACAAAGTTCCCGGAAGCGTCGCGACTTTGAACGGGAATCCTGTCGAGGAGGCCAGCGGATCGGTACGAATCTCCAGCTCCTGGCTGTCGATTTGGCGGAGTAGCTGCTCCCGCAGGGTATCGTCGAGGCCGGATTCGGCCGCGAGGGCGAACAGTGTCCCCACCTGAACGCCAGCAGCACCAATCGCAAGGGCTTCGTTGACCCGTTCGGGGGTGCCGTAACCGCCAGCGACCCAAAACGGCAGGCCGACCGCTGCGACCTTCGCCAGATCGGCGTCATCCCGGGGGCCGTAGACGGGTTGGCCGTCGTCATCGAGGGAACCGCGTCCGCGCGGAGGCGCATTGTGCCCGCCGGCCCGCGGCCCTTCGATGATGAAGCCGTCGGGACGCGTCGACTCCTCCCGGGTCAGGTACACAGCGAGCACATGGGCAGCGATGATCGCCAGAAAACGGGGGCGGTGTAACGGCGGCAGTCCTCCACCGGTCAGGGCTTCCGGATCGAATTCGACGGAGTATCTGGTGGTGGAGTTCTCGACGTGCAGGTCGAGCGCCCGGGTCTCGTGCCGGGCAAGTCCGGTGAGCAGCGCGGGTATCTCGGCCGGGATTCCAGCTCCCATCAGCACATAGTCGACGCCAGCCAACATTGCTCCGTAGGCCGCGCTCGGGGTGGCCAATTGCACCTTCTCAAGAAAATTGATGCCGACCAGACCCTCGTGGCCCTCCTTGGCCAGCCAGACTTCGACGAAGTTCGCGACGACACTCAGCTCTAGCGATTTCACAAGCGGATGCTGGCTGACCTTCGCGATGGGAAGGTACGGAATTCCAGAGCGACGGCCACCGGCCCGAAAGTATCTCCGCAGTACCCGATCGGCCAGGGCCGGCACCGGAAAATGAGCCAACGCGCGGCGCACGTGGCCACCCGCGTCGCCGTCCTGCAAGCGCCTTGCTATGACCGTGTCGAGAGCGGTACCGCTGACGACACCGAGCTGCCCCGCCTTGGACACCGCGCGGGCGAGTTGCCACGATGACACGGCAACTCCCATGCCGCCCTGAATGATGGTTGGCAGCGCCTGCGTTGGGCGCAGAGTCGTGGATGTGGCCGTCGCAAGTATCACGGACGCAGTCATCTGGAGCAGAGTCATAAGCGAACCTTTCAGTGACGGACACCACGGGTGGGCGCCCTTTCACAGACTATTCCCGTGCATATTCCGTCCCACGAATACGTTCCGCAGGTCCATGCCAGCTCCGGCTAAAAGCGAAAAGCTAGAAGCGGAGGGCAGACGGCGGAAGGCGCGATCAACGAGGGACAGCCGACGTCCGAGTGATTTGGGGCGTCGGTCCGCACGCTCGACCGTGCGGATGTATCCATAAATAATTACTGCGCCGGCCGTCGACGCAGGCCGCCGCGTCAGCACCCATCACGCCACACACCAGTCACCAGACACCAGTCACCAAACACCAGTCACCAGTCACCAGTCACCAGTCACCAGTCACCAGAGCACATCACAGCTATTGCTCTTCAAGCATCCACCAGCAGCTCGCGCGCCCGCGCTATCGACCCGTGATTGCGCCCCTGTTCGTAGTGCGCGGGGTCTTCAGCACCGGGTCATTTGCGCAGGAAGAGTACAGGCGCGATGCTATCTGCGGGGGTAGTCGCGGGCCGGGGAGCCCACATAGAGCTGCTGCGGGCGGCCGATCTTGGTGGCCGGATCCTCGTTCATCTCACGCCAGTGCGCAACCCAGCCGGGCAGACGACCGATCGCGAAGAGCACAGTGAACATGCGGGTCGGAAAGCCCATCGCCTTGTAGATGACGCCAGTGTAGAAGTCGACATTGGGGTACAGGCGACGTTCCTTGAAGTAATCGTCATTGAGCGCAATGTGCTCAAGTTCCTGCGCAATGTCGAGCAGGTCGTCCTGCACGCCGAGGGCGGCCAATACCTCATGGGCGCTCTCCTTGACCAAGGTGGCGCGCGGGTCGTAGTTCTTGTAGACCCGGTGCCCGAAGCCCATGAGCTTCACGCCCTGCTCTTTATTCTTGACGCGTTCGACGTACTTTTCGACGCCCTGGCCAGATGCCTGGATCTCACCGAGCATTGATAATACGGCTTCATTGGCTCCGCCGTGCAGCGGTCCGAACAGCGCGTTGATGCCGGAGGAGACCGACGCGAATAGGTTGGCCTCCGTCGAGCCGACCAGGCGCACCGTCGAGGTCGACGCGTTCTGCTCGTGATCTTCGTGAAGCATGAGTAGGCGTTCAAGGGCCTTACTGACGACCGGGTTGATCTCGTAGGGCTCGGCCATGTTGCCGAAGTTGAGCTTGAGGAAGTTGTCGACGAAGCTCAGGGAGTTGTCGGGGTAGAGGAAGGCTTGACCGACGCTCTTCTTGTGCGCGTAGGCGGCCATGACCGGCAGCTTGGCCAGAAGGCGAATGGTCGAAATCTCGACCTGTTCCGGGTCCCTCGGGTCGAGCGAGTCCTGGTAGAACGTGGACAGTGCCGAGACGCCCGAGGCGAGCACACTCATCGGGTGCGCCTTGTGCGGCAGAGAGTCAAAGAACCGACGCATGTCTTCGTGCAACAGCGTGTGATGGCGGATGCGATCGTCAAAGTTAGCCAGTTCACTCGCGCTGGGCAGATCACCGTAGATCAACAGCCAGGCCGTCTCGAGAAAGTTCGAGTTCTGAGCGATCTGTTCGATCGGATACCCGCGATAGCGCAGGATACCGGCGTCACCGTCGATATAGGTGATCGCGGAGCGAGTTGCCGCAGTATTCACGAAACCGTAGTCCAGCGTCGTGAGGCCGGTCTTCTTGGTCAGGGTGGATATATCGATGCTCGACACGCCGTCCACACTGGTCAGGATCGGGAACTCTGCACTCCCGCCAGGAAAGGTGATGGTGACCTTATTCGGGTCAGCGCTGATCGGTTCGCCGGATGTTGTGTGCTGCGCGACGTCGGTCACGGAGCCTCCTCGGGTATCACTGCCGGATGAAATGTGACGACGCGTCACTGAGTCGGCCAGTGATCAAGATGCTGTGGTCGACTCCGTCGCGACTACAGCCTAATCCGCCTGACCACCCGCTGTTGCATCAGCTAAGACTTCGGTCGATTCGTTGGCAGAAGTCCACAAGCCCTCAGCCCAGACAAACGCTGCTTCAAACCACCAGGCGTGCTGCAGCGGCGGCAATACGCTCATCGGTCGCGGTGAGCGAAAATCGCACGTGCTCAGGGTAGACATCACCATAGAACGGACCGGGACCGGCCAGAATGCCGAGGGCGGCCATCCGTTCGACGGATTGCCATGCCGGTCGTCCCTCGGTCGCCCACAGGTAGAGCCCCGCCTCGCTGCGATCGATGCGAAAGCCGGCCTCCTCCAGCGCGGGAAGCAGCACAGCGCGGCGTGCGCGATAGCGCTCTTTCTGAACGCTCACGTGCTCGTCGTCGCCGAGAGCGGCGATCATTGCCGCCTGTAGCGGCGCCGGAAGCATGAGGCCGGCGTGTTTACGTACGGTCAGCAGGCGCTCGAGCACGGCGCTACAGCCGGCCGCGAAAGCCGCCCGATAGCCGGCCATATTGGACTGCTTGCTGAGCGAGTAGATAGCGACGATTTTGCGTCGGTCGCCGTCAATAACCCGGGGGTCGAGGATGCTCGGGATCGCCTCGGCATTCCACGGGGCGTCCCAGCCAAGCTCGGCATAACACTCGTCGCTCACGATCACGGCGTCGAGTTCGCGGGCGCGGGCAACGGCAGCGCGCAGGTCGTCGACCGACAAGACTCGGCCGTCCGGGTTTCCGGGGCTGTTCAGCCAGATCAGCTTGGTCGATTCGGGCCACTCGGCCGGATCATCAGAGGCCACGGCCACAGCACCGGCAATAGCCGCACCGATCGCGTAGGTCGGGTAGGCCGCCCGCGGGTGCACGATCGTGTCGCCATCACCGAGGCCGAGCATGAACGGCATGAGCGCCACGAGCTCCTTGGAACCGATCGTGGGCAACACGTTCTTGGGCTCCAGCCCAGTGACACCGCGGCGCCGGGCATACCAGGCGATGATCGCCTGCTGCAGGGCGGGCGTACCGACGGTTTGCGGATAAGCGTGGGCATCCGTTGCGGTGCGCAGCGCCTGCTGCACGACGTCGGGCGTGGCATCGACCGGCGAACCGATCGACAGGTCGACGATCCCGCCTGGATGCTGCCGAGCCTGTTCGGCGAACGGAACCATCTGGTCCCACGGGTAGTCCGGAAGCGGCTTCAGCACGAAAATCGCTTAGTGCTGAANCCGGGGGAGCCGATGTCGTCGAAGAATTCGACGTTGGCTTTGTAGTAGTCGGACCACTGTTCGGGCAGGTCATCTTCGTAGTAGATGGCTTCGACCGGGCAGACCGGTTCGCAGGCGCCGCAGTCGACGCACTCGTCCGGATGGATATAGAGGGATCGTTCGCCCTCATAAATGCAGTCCACCGGGCATTCATCGATGCAGGCACGATCTTTGACATCAACGCACGGAAGAGCGATCACATACGTCACAGGCTGGGGGTTCCCTTCGAGAGCGGACACCTGATTGTACGCCCCCTCGGTCAGGCCTCTTTCCGTATTACGCGGCGCCGGCTAGCGCCGGCGCGGCGGCAGTTTCGGCCAAGCCAGCACGAAAGCCGCGATCAGCGCCGGAACAACAGTCCACAGGGTTCCGGGCAGGCCCGCCGGCACAAGCACCGACCCCCCGGAACCGCGCAGTGACAGCACAAAAATGGTCAGGAGTAATCCCGTCGCGGCGAGGCCGACCACGAACCTGTCCCCCACGACAAGGCGCAGCCCGAGCAGCAGCGCTCCGATGCCGACGAACGCGATTGTCAGGCCGATCGGCAGCGCCATCCCGAACAGGGTCAGAGTGGCCTGGTGAGCGATGGTTCCCAGCACACCGAAGAGGATGCCCAGAAGCAGTCCGCCGAGACCGCCCAACGAACGGTTCGCCAGGGTCGGGCGCGCGGGCCGTCGGGTGGGCGCGGGCAGCGCTGTGCGCGGGGCATCCGCTCTCAGAAACGTTTCGGTGTCGGTGATGACATCGATAGCCCCGTCCGCCAGGACGCGGGTGTGCTCGGTCAGCGTCCAGCGCGCAGGGAAGTGAGAGAGGGCGCGCAGTTTCTGGTCGAGGTGAGCGCCGACGTCGATGGCGATGAGACGCTGGCCGGCTGCCTGCCGCACCGTGCAGGCCAGGAAAACCGGCAGGCCGGCCTCGTGCGCTGCGGTCGTCGCGACCACACGCAGACCGTCATCGACGGCGCCAACGACCACTGCGGTTGCCCCGAGTGCGTCAATCGCCTCTCGAAAAGTCGAGACGAATTCGAGCGCGGAGACCTGTGGCAAGCGGTGCCAGCTGCGCGCCCCCAGCTCGGCCAACGCCGCAAAGATCACGGCGTCTGCTTCGATGAGAGCACCGGCGTAGAGCACAACCACCCGTGACCCATCGGCGCGCAGCCGGGCAATCGTGCCGCCGGTAAGTGCGGATTCGTCGCCGGGCCGGGCATGCACGAACAGGATTCGTTCGCTGCTGCCGGACATGACCATGGGCGTACGCACCGTTTCTGTTCTGCTGGCTATTCATCTTGCTGGGTAACACCCGTGCTCGAGTCAAATTATAACTAGACACGTTCGCGCCGTTCTGACTAGAGTCGGATTCGGTAAGGATAGCCTTACCAAATCTTTCACCCGAAACGTGCCCGAACTATTCGAGGGACCCTGTGCTCGCAAACTACCTGATCGGCCTGCGCGAAGGCCTTGAGGCCGCGCTGATCGTGACGATTCTCATCGCCTACATCGTGAAAATCAACCGTCGTGACGTGCTGGCGCGCATCTGGATCGGCGTGAGCCTGGCCGTGCTCCTCGCCCTCGGCATCGGCGCCCTGCTCACCTATGGCACCTATGGGCTCTCGTTCACCGCACAGGAGACTATCGGGGGCGTGTTGTCGATCGTCGCGACCGGCCTGGTGACCTGGATGGTGTTCTGGATGCTGCGCACCGCACGCGACCTCAAGGGGCACCTGCAGGGCAACATCGACAAGCACCTTGTCGGCACCGGCCTCGGCCTCGGTCTCGTCGCCTTTCTCGCGGTCGGTCGTGAGGGCATCGAGACCGCCCTGTTCCTCTGGGCCACCGTGCAGGCCACCGGGGCGACGACCATGCCACTGCTCGGCGCGGCGCTCGGCATCGCGACGGCGATCGGCCTCGGCGCACTGATCTACGCGGGCATGCTCAAGATCAACCTGTCTAAGTTCTTCACCTATACCGGCGCGATTCTCATCATCGTCGCTGCGGGCGTACTCTCCTACGGCGTGCACGACCTGCAGGAAGCCGGATTCCTGCCCGGCCTGCATGCCCTGGCCTTCAACGTGAGCGCCGCCGTGCCGCCCGACAGCTGGTATGGCACGCTGCTCAAGGGCACCCTGAACTTCTCCCCCGCCACCACCTGGCTGGAGATGTTCGCCTGGCTGGCCTACGCCGTGCCGACACTGAGCCTCTTCATCAAAAAAAGCCGCCACGGCCGCACGACCACCCACCCGGTTCAGACCGCACCCCAGACGCCGGCGCCCGTTCCGGTTGCCGCGCACTGACTTCTCATTTCTCTGCCAAAGGATCTTCATGCCTCGTGTCTTGCGTTATGCCCGCCTGCTCGGCGTCGGTGTTCTCGGTGTCACTCTGCTCAGCGGCTGCGTCGCAAACAACCCGGCCGCCTCGCACACGGCCCTCGCCGTAGACAGCAACGCGACGAATTGTGCGGTGTCAGCCGACGAGGCGCCGGCTGGCAACATTCGCTTCTCGGTCACCAATTCCGGTGACCAGGTGACCGAGTTCTACCTGCTCGCCGCCGACGGTCTGCGCATCGTCGGCGAGGCCGAGAACATCGGCCCCGGTCTTAGTCGCGACCTCGTCGTGCAGCTCGACGCCGGTAGCTGCTTCACCTCTTGTAAGCCGGGGATGGCCGGCGACAGCGTCGGCAAGGCCAAATTCACCGCCACCAAAACGGATGCCGCCGCCACCGTCAGCGTCAACCGCGCCGCCCAGATCGACATCGCCAACTCCAAACACGCCTCGTACGTCTCTAATTAGATGAACCAGTTCGTCACGGGCACCGAATCGTTCGGCGACCTTGACCCCACGCTCGACCTGCGCGAGCCCGACCTCGAAGAGGACCAGGACCGGACCGCCTGGCACGCGTGCGGCTGGCGCATCCAGCCCAGAACAACGGCACCAAATTACTGCGTCGCAGCTACAATTTCGTCGATGGCAACGATGAGTTGGGGCGACTGGAAGCCGGGTTGTTCTGCATCAGCTTCCGGCGTTCACCAGCCCAATTCTTTTCTGTGCAGCTGAACCTGGCCAAGCACGACGCGCTCAACGAGTACATTCGGCACGTCGGCATTGCCCTTTTCGCCGTTCCCGGAGGCATCTCCGACTAAGAATTACGTCGGCGCAGCCCTGTTCGCCTAACCGAGCACCGGCACCGGAGTGACGGTGTACAGAACGCCATCGGAATTGCCGGCGACGACGACGCCGTACGTCGCATTCGCCATTGTGACCACCTCAGCGTCGACTCCAGCCACGACTTCGGTGAAGCCGGCCGCCAACAGCTGGGCCCGCGCGTCGTCCAGGGGAGCCGTCGACGTGGTACTGACGGTCACGACCCAGGCACCGACCCCACTCTCGCCCAGGCCACCGGTCGCGAAGAGAACCTCTCCGTCGAGCACAGGAATTTCGGTCGGCCAGTCGGCGGGAAGCTGCCCACCGAGGCTGACGTCACCGCCCGTCGCATCCTGAACAGCCCCGTTGACGGCGCCATTCACGCTATCGCGCACGGACTCGCCCACGGAGCAGCCCGCCAAGAGCGGTAACCCGGCGGCAGCGACTACGAGAGCGAGAACAACTCGTCGTGTTGGCCTGCTGGTTGTCATGAAAAAACCTTTCACGTTATGCGAATGAGTACACCGCGAGGATGCACAAAGTGCCGCTTTGACCTGGTCAAAGCGGCACTTTTTACGCTCTTGGGAGCGAAACTGGCTAGTTCGCGTCCATCTTCTTGACGCGCGAAACCTGGCGTGAGCGAGCGGATGCCGTCAGCTCCACCTTGCGAATACGCACGGCAGCGGGGGTGACCTCGACGCACTCGTCTTCGCGAGCGAATTCGAGGCACTGCTCGAGCGAAAGCACCTTGGGCGGCGTCATCGACTCGAACGTGTCGGAACTGGACTGACGCATGTTGGTCAGTTTCTTTTCCTTGGTGATGTTCACGTCCATGTCGTCGGCGCGCGAGTTCTCGCCGATGACCATGCCTTCATAAACCTCACTGGTCGGCTGCACGAAGAACGACATGCGCTCCTGCAGGTTGATGATCGCGAACGGCGTGACAGCACCGGAGCGGTCGGCCACGATGGAACCGTTTGTGCGGGTGTTGATGGTGCCGGCCCAAGGCTCGTAGCCGTGCAGAATCGCGTTGGCGATACCGGTACCACGCGTGTCGGTGAGGAACTGGGTGCGGAAGCCGATCAATCCACGTGACGGAACGATGAATTCCATGCGAACCCAGCCAGTGCCGTGGTTGGCCATGTTCTCCATGCGACCCTTGCGGGCTGCGAGCAGCTGCGTGATAGCACCGAGGTATTCTTCGGGCGCATCAATGGTGAGGTGCTCGTACGGCTCGTGGATCTTGCCGTCAACGCGCCGGACAACCACCTGCGGCTTGCCAACGGTGAGTTCGAAGCCTTCGCGACGCATCTGCTCGACCAGGATGGCGAGGGCCAGTTCACCACGGCCCTGAACCTCCCACGCGTCCGGGCGTCCAATGTCAACGACCTTGAGCGAGACGTTACCGACGAGTTCGCGGTCAAGGCGGTCCTTGACCATGCGGGCGGTGAGCTTGTGGCCCTTGACCTTGCCCATGAGCGGCGAGGTGTTGGTGCCGATGGTCATCGAGATGGCCGGGTCGTCGACCGTGATGGTCGGCAATGGGCGCACGTCGTCGGGGTCGGCGAGGGTCTCACCGATGGTGATGTTCTCGATACCGGCTACGGCGACGATGTCGCCGGGGCCAGCGCTCTCGGTCGGGTAGCGGTCGAGAGCCTTGGTGATGAGCAGCTCGGTGATCTTCACATTGCTGACGGTGCCGTCCTGCTGCACCCAGGCCACGGTCTGACCCTTCTTGATGGTGCCCTGGAAGATGCGCAGCAGTGCGAGACGGCCGAGGAACGGCGACGCGTCAAGGTTGGTGACGTGCGCCTGGAGCGGGTGCGTGTCATCGTAGGTCGGTGCCGGGATGTGCTTGAGGATCGCATCGAACAACGGCTCGAGGTCATCGTTGTCCGGCAGGGTGCCGTCTTCGGGCTTGTTCCAGCTGGCGGCACCGTTACGGCCCGACGCGTAGACGACGGGTACGTCGAGGACGGCGTCGAGGTCGAGGTCGGGAAAGTCGTCGGCCATGTCGCTCGCGAGGCCGATCAGGAGGTCCTGGCTCTCGGCCACGACCTCATCGATACGCGCGTCGGGACGGTCGGTCTTGTTGACCAGCAGGATGACGGGAAGCTTGGCTTCGAGCGCCTTGCGGAGTACGAAACGGGTCTGCGGCAGCGGGCCCTCTGAAGCATCGACGAGGAGCACGACGCCGTCGACCATGGACAGTCCGCGCTCGACCTCGCCACCGAAGTCGGCGTGGCCCGGGGTGTCGATCACGTTGATCGTGATGGGACCCTCGGTGGCGTGGATGCCCTTGTACGAAACCGCCGTGTTCTTGGCGAGAATCGTGATGCCCTTTTCGCGCTCGAGCTCGTTCGAGTCCATCGCGCGCTCTTCAACGTGAGAGTGGTCCGCGAAAGAGTCGGTCTGCTTGAGCATCGCGTCGACCAGCGTCGTCTTACCGTGGTCAACGTGAGCAACGATTGCAACATTTCGGAGGTTATTGCGTGTAGCAATCGCCATAAAAATAAATCCTTACGAAGAATGAGTGCCGCAGAGTCTCGCGCGCGACGAAGAATGGATACCAAGGGTCATAGTGTGACCCAAAGTAGTATCCTACCGTATGATTTTTACGCTCCGGCGGACCGCGAGCCCGAAGGCAGACACAAGCGGGGCGAGACCGGATGGCCTCACCCCGCGTAGCAGTGCTGCGAGTCGGTTAGTTCTTCCAACCGACGAGGGTCCAGTCGACGGTTTCGAACTGCGTGGCTCCGTAATTCACGAGACCGTCCTTGACCGCGTACACATTGGGGAGCGGTGCGATCGGAATGATGGGCACGTAGGCGGCCAGCACCTTGTCGATCTTGTCGGCGATCACCAGGCGCTTCTCGGGATCGAGCTCGGTGTTTGCTTCGTCGAAGAGACCGGTGAGCGAGTCATCGGTGATCCCGGTGAAGTTCGACTCGGAACCGACCGGGGAGAACAACGCCTCCGACGACGAAATCGGGAAGGCGGTACCGGCCCAGGAAAAGCCCGTCATTTCAAAGTCGCCCGTGATGACGTAGTCGGAGAAGAATCCAGCCGCGGGAACCTCGTTCAGTTCGACAGTCACGCCGACATCCTTGAGGTCGGCCTGCACCTGAACGGCACGCTGCTTGTTCGTGGCCGTCTCGGCTGGGATCGTCATGGTGAGAACGAGAGGGGTGCCATCCTTCTCACGCACGCCGTTGTCACCTTCCGTGTAACCGAGTTCATCGAGGAGTGCCTTGGACTTGTCGACGTCGAAGCCGATCGCGTCACCGACGTTGTCTTCGAACCCCTTCTGACCGGGCATGAAGATGTAGCTTCCCTGCGTTGTGGCAGGAACGCCCACCGGGGTGTTGGCTGATTCGGAAATAACGGACCGGTTGATGGCGTGACCAAGCGCTGTACGCATCTTCACATCGGCGAGCGGCCCCTTGGAACCGTTGAAGGTCACGTGCGTCCAGGTGAGGCCACCGGAGGACTGGATCTGGGCATCCGTTCGTCCCTGGGCGGTCTGGTAGGCGTCGGCGTTGGACGAAATGTAGAGCACGTCCGTTTCGGAGTTGCCGAATGCTGCCGCCTGCGCGTCGCCGCTGACGACCTTCACGTAAATGGTCTCCAGCTTGGGCGTCTGACCCCACCACACCGGGTTGCGGGTGAGCGTGACGACCTGGCCGGTCGTGTCGATGTCCGAAATCATGAACGGTCCGCTGGACGGTATCGGCGACGTGATGTAACCGGTGTTGAAGGCCTCCGACGTGGCGGTGGCAGCAACCGGAAGAATGGCAGGCAGGTCCGCAAAGACGGACTGCCAGTCCGCGTTGACGCTGCTGAACGTCACCGTGAAGTCGAAGTCCCCCTCGATCGGCTCTATCGATTCGATCTCTTCCCAGATCGCGCTCGAGGCCGGCTGGTAGGCCTCATCGGCACCGCTCATGGCACCCCAGGTGGACTCGTAGTCCTTGTAGGTGATGGGAGTACCGTCTTGCCAGACGGCGTCCGGGTTGAGCTTGATCTCGACGACCTGGGGATCTTCGCTGATGAGCTCGACCGACGTTGCATAGTCGGGGTTGAGCTCTGGTGTTCCGTCTTCGCCGATGGAGTAAATGCTGCCAGCAGTGGGCGAGATGGTGGTCTTCGTGTCGACCTCGTTGCCATCGACGTGGGCGAGGTTCCAGTTTGCCGGCATAGCGTTGATGGCCAGGTTGAGCGTTCCCCCATCGGTGACCTGGTCGGCCGTGGCGCTGTCCCAGGCCGTAGACGGCACCGCACCACTCGGGGTGTCGGCGGTACCATTTTCTGCGGTATTGCCGGGCGCGCATGCCGTGAGGAACAGGGCAGACGCACTCAGAACGGCAACTGCTGCGAACGCAGTACTTTTCCGTCTCATAGGGATTCTCCTTTGATTCTTGGTGGGACTATTTCTGTACATTGCTGGACTGTGCGGTCAGATAAGTTTTGGTAACGCCCACGTGATGGCAAGCTGCTTCAACCGTGCCGTCAGGGGTCAGTTGTGGGTCGGATTCGGCGCAAAGCGACTGCGCCGCAGGGCCGAGAATCGTGAACAGCGGGCAGCGGCTGCGAAAATTGCACCCGTCGATCTGCTCGGTGGGGCTCGGCAGGTCACCCGCGAGCAGCACACGCTGGCGGCTACGCTCGATGACCGGGTCAGGAATCGGGGCTGCGGAAATCAGTGCCTGAGTGTACGGATGCCGCGGATGCGCAAATACATCGGCTACCGGCCCGTATTCCACGATACGGCCCAGGTACATGACGGCCACGGTGTCAGCGATCTGTCGCACAATGGCCAGGTCATGAGCCACGAACAGGTAGGAGAGACCGAGCTGCTCCTTGAGATCTTCGAGCAGGTTGATCACACCGGCCTGGATCGACACGTCCAGTGCTGATACCGGCTCATCGAGCACGACCAGGCGAGGATTGGTCGCCAAGGCACGGGCGATGCCAATGCGTTGGCGTTGCCCCCCCGAGAATTCGTGTGGGTAACGGTCGGCCATGAGCGGGTCGAGGCCCACGAGGTCGAGTAGCTCGCGCACGCGCTTCCGCCGGGCTTCGGTTTTCACACCGTGCACGGTCAGCGGTTCGCCAATGATGTCGCCGATCGGAAGCCGGGGATCAATAGCCGCCATGGGGTCTTGAAAGACGATCTGCACGTCACGACGCAGGCGCAGCTTGTCGACGCGATTAAGGTTCGCCACGTCGGTTCCGTCGATCAGAATCTGGCCGCCCTGGGGCTTGGTCATCTCGAGAACTTCGAGAATCGTGGTGGATTTACCGCACCCCGACTCCCCGACCAGACCGAGGGTTTGCCCAGGTAAGACTGAGAATGAGACTCCGTCGACCGCCCGCACGGTTCCGATACGCCGAGAAAACACTCCGCCCTTAGTCAAGGGAAAATGGCGCACCAGGTTCGACACCGTGAGAACAGGATCCTCCCCCGGCCGTTGTGAGGGCTGACTGACGACGAGCGGTTCCGGCCGAGGAAAAATATCGCCCTTGGCCAACGAACCCGATGCGATCTCATCAGAGCGATGGCAAGCCGCCACATGGGTCACGTCGTGCTCGCCGGTCAGGACGATCTTGGATGCCGCAGCGCGGTGTCCAAGCAACTCCGGCTCCGTGTCACGGCAGGTATCGATCGCAATCGGGCAGCGCGCAGCGAACGGGCATCCATTCGGCAAAGCCGTCAACGACGGCGGTCGGCCCTCGAGGGGAACGAGCCGTTGCGTTCCTGCTGTCTGCATGTTGGGAACGGACCGCAGCAGCCCCACCGTGTACGGCATGTGGGGGTCGGCGAAAACATCAGCTGTCAAGCCGTTCTCTATGAGCTTTCCGGCATACATCACCGCAATGCGATCAGCATGGCCGGCCA
Organism: Cryobacterium lyxosi; assembly: GCF_004403345.1. Taxonomy (NCBI): domain Bacteria; kingdom Bacillati; phylum Actinomycetota; class Actinomycetes; order Micrococcales; family Microbacteriaceae; genus Cryobacterium; species Cryobacterium lyxosi. The sequence continues at coordinate 57,124 of NZ_SOGT01000006.1, read as the reverse complement.
CGACACCCAGGTCGTGGGTGATGAGAACCACGGCTGCCCCGGTAAGTTCCTTGGCCGTTTCGAGCACGTCCAGGATCTGCGCCTGAATGGTCACGTCGAGGGCCGTGGTCGGTTCGTCCGCGACGATCAGCCGAGGGTCGTTTGCGATGGACATCGCGATCATGGCCCGCTGACGCATGCCACCCGAGTACTCGTGGGGGAAGGCCTTCGCACGTCGTCGTGGGTCGGGGATACCGACGACGGTGAGCAATTCCACCGCTCGCGCACGCGCCGCCTTCTTGCTGAGTGCCGCATCGTGCAGCAGGAGCGCCTCGGCAATCTGGTCACCCACCGTGTACACCGGCGTCATGGCCGAGAGTGGGTCCTGGAAGATCATGGCGATGTCCTTGCCACGTATCTTCGACAACTCCCGGTCATTGAGGTCGAGGAGCGATCGGCCGTCGAAGGTGATGCTGCCCTGCACCACGGCCGAGCTCGGAAGGAGTCCCATGAGGGCCAGCGATGAGACTGATTTTCCCGAGCCGGATTCGCCGACGATACCGAGGAATTCTCCCTCGTGCACCTGATAGCTGATCCCCCGAACGGCCTGCACGGTAGGGCCGCCGCGTTGCGGGAAAGTCACCGACAAGTTTTTCACCTCGAGCAGGGGCGGGCGGGCTATCGATCGCGCGCTGACCTTCCGCGCGGCCGCAACGATTTCTGTCACTGAATTACTCACGGTTTACTCCCGAGGTTGGATCGACAGCATCCCGAAGGGCATCACCCACGAGGCTGACGGCGAAAAGGGTTGCCACGAGAACGCCGGCCGGAAAAACGAACAACCAGGGCCGGGTGATTGCCGCGCTGGTGCCCTCGGACAAGAGCGTTCCGAGCGACACGTCCGGCGCCCGTACGCCAAAGCCGAAATAGCTCAGGCTCGTCTCAGCCATGATCGCCCCGACGACACCCAGCGTCGCGTCGATGATGAGCAGCGAGGCGACGTTGGGAATGATGTGACGGCCGAGAATTTTCGGCATCGGCACTCCCATGTACCGCGCCGCTTTCACGAAGTCCTGATTTCGCAGCGAACGGGTTTGCGACCGGATCACTTGCGCCATGATCATCCAGCTAAATGCCGCTAAGAAAATGGTCAGGAATACCCACGAGAGTCCCTTGAAAAGCGGGCTCAGGATGACAAGAAGGATGAACGATGGCAGAACGAGCAGGAGATTGATGCACCACACGATCACTTTGTCGACGATGCCGCCCATATAACCGGCCACCGAACCGGCAATTGCTGCGATGGCGGTTCCGAGCGGTCCGGCGATAAGCCCGATCACCAGGGACTTCTGCAGCCCCACGAGTGTCTGTGCATACAGATCCTGCCCGATGCCGTTTGTACCGAACCAATGAAGCTGGGTGGGACCGATACCCATGTTGAGCGAATCGCGTCCCGTGGCGTTGTAGGGGTAGAAAACCGGACCAAGAATCGCCCAGAGAGCGATGAGCGTTATCGCGATCGCGCCCACCCAGAACCGCGGTGTGTGGACGAGACGGTGCCAGATGAGGCGTCCGCGGGATCGTGCCTGAGAAGAGCGGATGCCGCCGGCCAGGTCGGCTGCTCCCTCGCTCTGCAGCGCGATCGTGGTGTCCGGTATCGGCCTAATGCCGATATCAGCCATATCAGTACCTCACTCGTGGGTCGAGGGCTGCGTACAGTACCTCGGAAAGCGTGGACGAGAACAACACGAGAATCGCAAGAAACAAGGTCGTACCGGCGACACCGTTGATATCGCTCTGGGTGATCGATTGCAGCGCAAACTCGCCCATGCCATGAAATGAGAAGACGATCTCGAGCATGATCGAGCCCGAGATGAGCGTGCCGAAGCTGTAGGCGAAAAATGTCGACATGGGAATGAGCGCGACCCGCACGCCGTGGCGCACCAGGGCGGAATTTCGCGAGCGGCCCTTTGAACGGGCCGTGCGAATATAGTCGGCGGCGAGCACATCGAGCATGACGCTGCGCTGGTACCGCGAATAGCTGGCCGCTCCCATGAGCACCAGGGCGAGGGTGGGCAGCAGCAGGTGCACCGCCCGGTCAGCCGCGAGCACCCACCATGGGCCGGAAAGACCCGCGGAGTATTCCCCGGTGAAGTTGATGAGTTGGTTGCCGACCGCACCGTTCATGGCCGTCGCGCCGATCATGAGCAGTACGCCCACGACAAAGGTTGGGGTGGCGAAGATGAGGTAGGAGCTGTACGTGACGATTTGGTCGCTCGCACGGTATTGCCGCACGGCACCCCACACTCCGAAAACCACACCGAGGATGGCTCCGATGACCGACCCAATCAGCAGCAGACGCAGGCTCACCCCCGATCGCGCGATGATTTCCTGCACGACCGACGTTCCGCCGACCGTGTTTCCCAGCGACCCGTGCGCAACGAGGTTGACGATCCACTCCCACAGCCGCGAGAGTACCGGTACGTCGGGATTCACGCCGAGCCCGTCGAGAATGCTCGTGATGGTGCTGTCGCTCGGCCGAGGGTTACGGCCGAGATACTTCGCCGCGGGGTCGAGCGCGACACTGGCGACTACGTAGGCCAGACAGGTTGCAATTGCAGAGAGAACAAAGTAGTTGAGGAATCGACGAACGATGTAGAAAACCACGTGGGAGCTTTTTCGCTGCCTCTAGTACCCACACTCGTGATCCGCTAGGCGAACAACAGCCAACTTCAAACGTGTCGAAACCACGGTGATCCTCCTTTGCATCTCCTTGCAGGAAATGCATATGTACAGGTGCAAAGCATCCTTGCTTTGTAGTGCTTTGATCAGAGCCTAGGGTTCTCGAGAGCTTCTACGCACAAAAAGCCACGAAATCGCACAAATCCGCGTCTAACCTTGATTAAATCGAATTATTCACCATCAATCGTTGTGGGTCTGTGACCTTTGCGAAGTTGGTAGCGTGCTATGTCAGGCACGATGAAGGACCCCAATACGAAGGCGGTGAGTGCTGGCCCTAGTTGTCGGAGCCGCCGGCCAGCAGCTCACGGCGCAGTTCGCGGCGGGCACGCTGTTCGGTCGGATCGGGGATCGGAACGGCGGCCAGCAGACGCTGGGTATAAGGGTCTTTCGGGTAGCGCAGAATCTCATCCCGCGTGCCGGTTTCCACGATGCGGCCGTGGTGCATGACCGCGATGCGATCGGCCAGCACGTCGATGACGGCAAGATCGTGGGTGATGAACAGGCAGGCGAAATTCATCTGTTGCTGCAGCGCCTGGATCAGCTGCAACACGCGGGCCTGCACCGATACGTCCAGCGCGCTGGTGGGCTCATCGGCGATGAGTACTTTCGGCTCAAGCGAGAGCGCACGGGCAATGCCGACACGCTGCTTCTGCCCACCGGAGAGTTCGTGCGGAAAGCGGCTGCGATAAGACCGCGGCAGCTCAACGCTATCGAGCAGCCGTTCCACCTCGGCGCTCAGTGCCGCGCCCTTCAAACCCTTGCCGAGTTTGAGAGGTTCCGCGATGCTGTCGCCAATGGGCATCCGCGGGTTGAGCGAGGAGGAGGGGTCTTGAAAGACGATGCCGACGCTTTTATGCAGTCGATGGATCTCGTCACGGCTGGCCTTCGAGATATCCTGACCGGCAACGTGCAGCGTTCCCTCTGTTATCGGGAGTAGACCGATGGCGGCACGTCCGAGGGTGGTTTTACCGGAGCCCGACTCCCCCACGAGTCCGAGAACCTCTCCCTGGCGCACGAACAGGTTGACCTTGTCGACGGCGCGGAACGCCGCGACGCGACCATGCTTGGGGTATTCGATGACGACGTCGTCAAACTTCACGACCACTTCGCGGCTATCACGCCGGGCTGCAGCGGCGGCCTCATTTGCCAGACGTTCGTTGACCTCGATACGAGCGGCGAGCACGGCGTCCACCACAATGTCGGTGCCGATGGCGAGCGCGGCCGTCATGTCGATCGCTTGGTCACCGCGCTGGCCGAGGTGCGGAACGGCTTGGAGCAGGGCGATGGTGTACGGGTGGGTGGGCTCGTTGAAGATCTGATCGACCGTGCCGCGTTCGACGATGACTCCCCGTCGCATCACGGCGATGTCATCGGCAAGGTCGGCAACGACACCCATGTCGTGCGTGATCAGCAGGATGGCGCTGTCGAGTCGGTCGCGCAGGCTACGCAGCAGGTCGAGGATCTCGGCCTGCACCGTCACGTCAAGGGCTGTCGTCGGTTCGTCGGCGATGAGGAGCTGCGGGTCGCAGGAGATGGACTGGGCGATCATGGCGCGCTGGCGCTGTCCGCCGCTCAGCTGGTGCGGGTAGGAGTCGAAGGCTTTGAGTGGATCGGGCAGCTCGACCAGGTCGAGCAGTTCCAGGGCACGCGCCTTGGCCTGTGAGGGTGACATGCCGAAGTGGGCGCGCAGAGTCTCGATGATCTGGAACCCGATCGTGTAGACCGGGTTGAGTGCCGTCATCGGCTCCTGAAAGATCATGGCGATCTGACCACCGCGCACCTTATGCATCTGGGCGGGCTTCAGCCCCATGAGCTCCCGGCCGTTGAGTTTGACGCTGCCGGAGATACGGCTGTTCTCGGGGAGCAGGTCGAGAATGGCCATCGAGCTGGCGCTCTTACCCGAGCCGGACTCGCCGACGATGGCGAGCACCTTGCCCCGCTCGATCGAATAGTTCAGGTTGAGCGCGGCCGGCACCCAGACGTTGTCGACGCCGAAATGCACCGTGAGATCCGTGACCTGCAGCACCGGGCCGGAGAATGTGGTCGTCACCTGGTCGGTCATGAAGTCCTGCTTTCGTCAATGCTGCTGCTGCTTCGGTGGTTGCCGCCAAAATCTGGCAGCATGGCTGCATGTCCGTCGCTGCCGTTCCGAATGTTTTCTACTCGCGGTTCAATCGCATCATCGCGGCGGTCTTCTGCGCGGTCGCCGCACTCAGCGCGCTGAGCCTGTTTTTGCTCCCGACAGCGTCGAACCGTTGGCTGGTCATCCCAGCCCTGTTCGTGATGCTGTTCGTCTGGGAAGTGCTCTGGCGGCCCGACCTGCGAGTGAGCGATGATGCCGTCACCATTCGCAATCCGCTGCGCACCATCGTCGTTCCGTGGGCGGCGCTCGTGCACGTGGACACCAAGTTCGCCCTCACCCTCTACACGCCAGGTCGTAAGTTCGCGGTGTTTTGTGCCCCAGCGCCCGGCCGCAGCCTGACCAGCTCCGGACGCCGCAAGAGCACCGACCCGGTGCCCTACGTCAGCGGCTTCCCGCGGCCCGGCGATTTGCCGGGAAGTGAGTCCGGGGAGGCGGCGCAACTGGTGCGCGCACGCTGGGACCTGCTCCAGAAGACCGGTCGGGTTGATGGCGGCCTCGCGGCACAGACGCCCGTTGCGGTGGTCTGGGCCTGGGGTCGCGCTGGCGTGCTGGCGGCGGGTGCTGCGGCATCCGTTGTGGCCATTCTGCTGGCGTAGCTCTACGGCGCTGCGCGACGTCACGGCTGGGTCTCCGGCTCCGGCCGGGTTTCGCGCATTTTGCTGAGGTTGAACCGGCGGTGGCGCGGGTCGAAGGCATCGCGGAGGCCGTCGCCGACGAAGTTGACGAGTAACGCCAGTGACACGATGAAGGCACCGGGCCACCAGAACAGCCACGGTCGGGTTTGGAACGCCGACTGGTTGGAGCTGATCAGCAGGCCGAGCGACACGTCGGGAGAGCGGATACCGTAGCCGAGAAAGCTCAACGCTGTCTCCAGCAAAATGGCAGACGCCATGATGAGCGTGGCCGACACGATGACCACTCCCATGGCGTTGGGCAGGATGTGCTTGAAGATGATGCGCGCGTCCGAGGCCCCGGCGACCCGGGCGGCCTCGACGAACTCGCGTTCGCGCAGCGACAGGAACTCGCTGCGCACCAGCCGGGCGATGCCCATCCAGGAGAAGAACCCGAGCATGATTGCGAGTATCGGGGCGCCCAGGCTGCCGAACCAGTGGCCGACGACCGAGCCGATGACGAGCGCGGGAATCACGATGAAGACGTCCGTGACGCGCATCAGTACGGCATCGACCATGCCGCGGTAGTAGCCCGCGACCGCCCCGACCACCACTCCGACGACCGTGGCGATCAGGCCGAGAACCACCATGACGAGCGCGGAGTTCTGAATTCCGCGCATGGTCATGGCGAAGTAGTCCTTGCCGATACGGTCTTGGCCAAACGGATGTTCGCCCAGCGAGATTCCGTTGCCGCCGAGGAATTGGGGCAGGAGCGACAGGGTCGGGTCACCCTGATTCACCTGCGGATTGAGTGATTTGAAATCGTATTTCCACCAGCCGGGAATGGCGCCGACGCCGATGGCGGAGAAGGAAAAAATGATGATGAACGCAATGACGATGATCGAAGCAACGGCGACCTTATTGCCGATGAACCGTCGCCAAATCAAACGCCCCTGGCTCTCGGGGATAGCGCTGGCGGCGGTGAGTTCGTCGGCCGGAATTTCGGTGGGCGGGGTCTGCCCCGAACCAATCGGTGTGGACATTTAGCGAATCCTCACTCTCGGGTCGAGCCCGGCATAGGCCATATCGGCCAGAAAGTTGAAGGTGATGGCCATCGCGGCCACGATCAGGAAGTACCCCATGACCGGATTGACGTCACCGCGAAAGAGACCCGCATTGAACAGACTGCCCATGCCCGGGATAGCGAAGACATATTCTGTGATGATCGCGCCACCGAGCAAGGCGCCGACGTCGAAAGCGACGAGGGTTGTCAGGGGAATGAGCATGTTGCGAAAGGCGTGACGCATGATCACGGTGCGTTCGGGTAGTCCCTTGGCGCGAGCCGTCCTGATGAAGTCCAGACTGAGAACTTCGAGCATGCCGGCGCGGGAGTATCGGGTGTACCCGGCGAAGGAGATGAGCAGCAGCGCAATTGTCGGCAGGGTCAGGTGCACGAAGGCATCGAGGCCCGAAAGCCACACATCGCCGGACAGCCCCGGTGTCTTCGAGCCCACCGTCGCGATCGGTCGTCCGTTCGTAGCGGACAGCAGATCGCCCCAGGACTGCATGAAGCGGTCCAGCAGAACGACAGCGCCGGAAAACAGGGCAGTGACGAGACCGACCCGCATGTTCTGGCCCCGGTCGTAGCCGCCGGCCAGAAAACCACTCACGAGACCTACCGCGACGGTGGCGAGCGCCAAAATGAACAGGGTGCCCGCGCTCGACACCGCGAACAATGGTTGCAGGGTGAAGTACGCCGCAATGGCGATCACCGCGTTGATACCCGCCGTGATGAGTGCCCGACGGTTGCGCAGGCCAGCCAGCAGGGTGGCCGAGCCGAGGGCGATCGCAGCGACCAGCAGAATGATCGGGATCGCGCCGAGGCCCGGGCGCATGAACCATCCCGTCGCACTCATCAGCAGCAGAACACCCGATGTCGCAAGCCCCGACACGAGGAAGACGACCAGTCTGCGCCGCCCGTCACCACCGCGGAGCGACTGCCAGATGGCCCCGACGATGAGGCCGATGACCAGCAAGGCTACGCCACCGATCACGGGGTCTCGCAGAAAGTCGTTGAAACCGATGGCGACGAATTCTTTGAGCAGCACGGCGACAAGGAAGGCGGGCAGCGAGTACAGGAAGAAACTGACGAAGGTGACCGTGTTGTCCAGGCCGCTGTACTGGCGGAGGGCGGTGATGATACCGATCGTCACGCCGAGCAGAATGGCCAGCACAAGCGCGAAGGTGACGAGCTGCACCGTCGCGGCAAGGGCGTTGGGCAGGATGTCGACCACCCGAGCATTCGAGATAGTCGAGCCCAGGTCGCAAGCGTTGGCGAACGGAATCGCACATTTCGCCACACCTCCGATCCAGAGCACCCAGCGCAAGGGCGGCGGAACGTCAAGGTCGAGCAGCGAGACGCGGGCGTTGATCAGTTGCTGCTTATTGGGCGAATTGCTGCTTCGGAGGTCTTGAAGCGGGTCGGCCGAATAGCCCACCATGACGTACATCAGAAATGATGCAGCGACCAGGATGAGCACGGAAACGAGAACACGTCTCAGGATGAAGGTCACCATGTGTGGGCTACCTCGCTGTAGGGGGTTGGTTCGCACTTCTGAATTAGGCGAAAGAACAAAAGAACGGATGCCGCCAGACTCACGAGTTGGGCTCCCGGGCGTGCCCAGGAGCCCAACGGCGCGATCGAGCTGTATATCTCGGTCGTGCTACTTACTGACGGACCACTCCCAGAAGTTCCAGAACGGACCGGTTTGGTTGCCCATATACTCCACGCCGCTCACGCGCTTGGCGACACCGAACACACCGGGCAGTTGGAACATCGGCAGGCCGTAGGCATCCGTAAACATCTGCTTGTCCATACGCTTCTCGATCTTGACGAGTTCGTCGGGATCCAGAGTGGTCTGGGTCGCGATGGCATCAGCATTGGTTCCCGTGTAACGGCTGTAGTTTCCACCGCCGTCGGTTGAGAAGATCTGCGAAATACCGGCAGAGCCGACACCCGGGCTGATCCAACCAAAGATCGAGGCGTCATAGTCGCCACCGGCCAAAAGGGAGGCCCAGTCGGGTGAGCCCTTGTCCACGATGTTGAAACCGGCTTTGGTAGCCGATTCCTGAATGGCCTGGAACTCATCGACGCGGTTTGGGTTCTTGGTGTTGTAGAGGATGCTGATCGTTGGTGTTGCTCCGGCGAGGAGCGTCTTGGCGCCTTCGATGTCGACCTCTGCGTAGTCGCTGGATCCGTTGTTCGCAATCGAGTCGGCGTACGGTTCGTTGGCCGGAACCCAGATTTGCGAGTTCAGAACCTTGGCGTCCGGGTTGACCGGGGTCACGATGGAGTCAAGAATCTGCTGCCGCGGAATGGTCTTCAGGAACGCTTGGCGAACACTGAGGTCGGCGAAGACCGGGGCTCCGAAGTTGAGGTCGAGGTGGTCGTACGACACCTGGTCGCCGGTGAGCACGTCAGCGCCGGTGTTCTCCAGTGCGGTCAGTGTGTCAGCGGATGCCTGCGGGTTGATGATGTCCACTTCACCGTTCTGCAGCGCGGTGACCTGCGCGTTCGCGTCGGGGATGACGCGCAGCACAATCTTGTCGATTTTGGGAATCATGCCGCCGACGTAGTACTTGTTGCGCTCCATCGTGAACGACTGGCCGGGGGTCCAGCCGGTCGGCACCATCGGACCACTGGAAACCAGTAGGTCGGGGTCGGTTGGGAAGGCGGTCACGTCGTAGCCGGTGTTTACGAAGTCCGCAGCAGCTTTGAGCGTGGGGTCGGGAGCGGCCGGGTTGGCCGGGTCGCCTTTTGGCAGCCCCTTGAGCAAGGCGGTCAGATCAGCGGCAGAGCTCAGCCCGGCCTTCTTGGCAACGATGTGTGCGGGCTGGCCGATCGGGTTGACCAGCTCCCAATCCACATAGGGGGTGCCGTAGACCAACGTCATCGACAGGTTGTCATCGCTGACCGTGGGAAAAGCTGTCGTGTCGAGGCCGGCAGTGCTCGCCGCAATCTCGAAGTAGGTCGTACCGGTGGTCACCTCACCGGTGGCCTCATCGGTAGTGGAACTGTCGTAATAGCCGGCCTGGGTTGCCCAGGAAAGCACCATGTCATCGGCGGTCACGGGCTCTCCGTCTGACCACTTGTTCTCGGGATTCAGCGTGTATGTGACGGTCTGCGGGTCGTCACTGGTTTTCTCGAAGGTGCCGAACTTTTTTTCATGCACGATCTTGAAGTCTTTATCAATGTAGGAGAAGGCCGAGCCGTAGCTGCCCATGAGGTAACCGACCTGGCCGTTGGTGTCGAGGTTGGACTGCGGGGTCTGGTTATTGAACGACGTGAAGTCGTTGACCACGGCAACCGTGACCGTGCCGCCGCTGGCCGCGGCATCCGTATTCGGGGCGGTACTGCCGGCTGTGGTGCATGCGGTCAGGGCGAGGGCAGCGACGCCGAGAACGGCGACCCCGCTGAGGCTCTTCCTAAGCAGTTTTCCTCTGATGGACAAGATTCCTCCTGGGCGAAGTGATCGTCGATACGGGCGAGGCGCCGCGAGTCGATCGTGTTTAGCTATGACCATAGAGAGAAATCCCCAGCTTGCCAATCAAATTGCCGAACTGTTATGAAATAGCTCCATTCTTTTTCGTTCAAGTCGGGCATTCTGCACAAAAATTGCGTCTGGTCCGCCCGTGCGCGGAATTTGTCCCTTTTTTACCGACCAAACCGCGGAAAGCACCACAGGGGCCCCGAGTTGGTCCGCGGTCCACAGTGGCGCTGAACGCCGGACAGGCCTGACCGTTATTGCCGGTCAGGCCTGTTTGGAACGAATCGAGCCGTTAGCGACCGAACTCGAAATCGCCACCGGGGATGGCGGCGAGGAGCTCCTGCGTGTAGAGCTCTCTCGGATTGTCGAACACGTCGTCGGTGGATGCCGCTTCGACGATACGTCCCTTCTGCATGACACAGACATTGTCGGCGACCAGTCGCACCACCGCAAGATCATGGGTGATGAACAGGTACGTCAGATCCAGTTCCGTCTGCAACTCGGTGAGCAGGTTCAAAATTTGACCCTGCACGAGCACATCGAGCGCAGACACCGCCTCGTCGAGCACGAGGACATCGGGCTTCAGCGCCAGGGCACGCGCAATCGCGATGCGCTGGCGTTGGCCGCCGGACAGCTCGCTCGGGTAACGAAACTGCGTCGCAGCCGGCAGCGACACCTGATCGAGCAACTCCAATACCCGCTTCTGCCGCTCCTTCCGGGTTCCCACTTTGTGCGCGAGCAGGGGTTCAGCGATGGTGTTACCCACGTTGTACTGCGGGTCGAGTGAACCATACGGGTCTTGGAACACGGGCTGCACGCGCCGACGAAAGTTCAGCAGTTCCCGGCCCTTCAACCCAGCGACGTCGCGCCCCTCGAATTCAATCCGCCCGCTGGTGAGGCTCTCCAACTGCAAAATGAGCTTGGCCACGGTCGATTTGCCGGAACCGGACTCCCCCACGATCGCCGTGGTCGTGCCCTTCTGCACGCCAAACGACACGTCGTTTACGGCGAGGAGTTGGTCGTACTTCAGGCCGGATTTGCGAATGCGGTACATCTTGCTGATGCCCTCGACCGAGATGAGGTCCTTGCCCGACGCCGCCAGTTCGCGTTCGGTGGCGCGCGTGATCAACGCGGTGTCGATGCCGCCGATCGAGAAGATCTCGGTGGCGGCGGGCTCCTGATTCTTTTTGGCCTGGATGCGCCGCGACGCGAGGCTCGGAGCGGCCGCCACGAGGCGCTGCGTGTAAGGATGCTGCGGGTTGGCCAGGATTTCCTGAGACGGCCCGGACTCGACAACCTTGCCTTTGTACATCACTACAAGCTGCTCGGCCCGTTCGGCGGCAAGGCCGAGGTCGTGCGTGATGAACAGGACGCTCGTGCCGTAGTCCCGGGTGAGGGTGGCGAGGTGATCGAGAATCTGACGCTGCACGGTGACATCGAGCGCGCTGGTCGGCTCATCGGCGATGAGCAACTTCGGCCGGGCAGACAGCCCGATGCCGATGAGTACGCGCTGGCGCATTCCACCGGAGAACTGGTGCGGGTACTGCTTGAGCCGGTCGGCGGCATCGGCCAGCCCCGCGTCCTGCAGCACTTCGATGGTGCGCTGTTTCAATGCCTTGCCCCGGAGAGCACTATTGACCCTGATCGCTTCGGACACCTGAAAACCGATGTTCCACACCGGGTTGAGGTTGCTCATCGGGTCCTGCGGAACGTAGCCGATCTCACGGCCGCGCACGGCCTGCATTTCGGCGGCGGTCAGGGCGGTCAGGTCGCGGCCCTCGAACAGGATCTGCCCGCCGGTCACGTGGCCGGTACCGGCTAGCAGCTTGATGATCGCCTGGGCGGTTGTGGTCTTACCCGAGCCGGACTCCCCCACGATAGCAAGGGTCTGGCCGGGGTAGAGCATGAGGTTCACACCGCGAACGGCGGACACGAGACCCCGCTGGGTGCGGAAGCCGACCTCGAGGTTACGAATTTCAAGCAGCGGTGCGGAGTCGGTGGACGGGATCTGCTTCACGGTTTCGGTCGCTAACTGGGTCATCGGCGTGCCCTCGCCTGGGGGTCGAGCGCATCGCGCAGAACGTCCCCGAGCATGAGGAAGGCCAGCACGGTCAAGGAAAGCGCGATCGAGGGGTACAACAGCACCTGCGGGCTCGTGCGAATGGATGTCTGCGCTTCACCGATATCGCGTCCCCACGACATCGTGCCGGGACCGAGGCCGATCCCCAAGAACGACAGCGTGGCTTCGGCAACGATGAACGTTCCAAGCGACACCGTCGCGATCACGATCACGGGGGCGATGGCATTAGGCATCACGTGGCGCACCAAAATTTTGAACTTTGACACGCCGAGTGCGACCGAAGCCACGACATAGTCCGAGTTGCGGGCGGTGAGCACTGCGCCGCGCATGATGCGGGCAACTTGCGGCCAGGCGAAGATCGAGATGACCAGGGCGATCACCACCGGAGTGCGGTCGGGCAGAACCGAGAGCAACACGATGGCGCCGAGCACGGTGGGAACAGCGAAGAAGATGTCGCCGATCCGTGAGACGACGCCGTCGAGGAATCCGCCGTAGTAGCCGGCGAGGGCGCCGACGATGAGACCGAACAGGGTCACGATTACCGCAGCCAGTATTCCCACGGTCACCGAGGCACTCGTGCCGAAGATGATTCGGGCATAGACGTCGCAGCCCTGGAAGGTGAATCCCAGCGGGTGCCCTGACTGCGGAACCCCGTTGCTGTCCGACAGCTGGCATTGGGTCGGCGATACCGAGGCGAACCAGGTGGGGAACAGCGCTACCAGCACGATCAGCAGGATAAGCCCCGAGGAGATCCAGAACGTGGGGCGACGTCGCATCGCCTCCCAGGCATCCGCCCAGGTGCTGCGAGCTTTCGCGGTCTCGTCGAGGCGATCGATGGCGACGAGCGGGGTGTCTTCGAGCGCGGCAACGAAGTGCGGCTGCACGCCCGGATTCTTATTTGGCATAACGGATCCTTGGGTCCAGAGCTGCGTACAGCAGATCGACGAGCAGGTTGGCGAGTACGAAGATCACGACCATAACGGCAATGAACGAGACAACGGTTGGTCCTTCGCCCAGGCGAATGGCCTTGAAAACGGTGCCACCGACCCCGTTGATATTGAAGATGCCCTCGGTGACGATGGCACCGACCATAAGCGAGCCAATGTCGACACCGAGAAAGGTGATCACGGGAACGAGGGAATTGCGCAGCACGTGCACGGTCACGACACGGGGGCGGGATAGGCCCTTGGCCGTCGCGGTGCGCACGAAGTCGGCGTTGAGATTGTCGGACACACTAGCCCGGGTCAGGCGCACAATGTAGGCAAATGAAACGGATGCCAGGACCAGCGCTGGCAGAATCAGTTCGTCGAGCGGTGCTGCACCACTGACCGTGGTGCGGGCCCAGCCGAGTTGCACACCGAACACGAATTGCAGCACGAAACCGATGACGAACGTGGGCACGCTGATCAGCAACAGGCTCACAACGAGAGCGCTTGCATCGAACAGTTTGCCCTTGCGGAGACCGGCAATGAGACCGACGAAAATTCCGAAAAACGCCTCAAAGGCGAGGGCGAGCATGGCGAGCCGTGCCGTGATCGGAAAGGCCGAGGCCATGACGTCGGAAACAGAACGACCGGAGTAGGTGGTGCCGAGGTCGCCCTGGAAAAAGTTACCGATGTAGAGCAGGTACTGCACGATGAACGGCTTGTCGAGGTTGTACTCGGCCCGGATCTGCGCGAGAACGGCGGCCGACGGCGGCCGATCGCCGTAGAGGGCAGCGATGGGGTCCCCCGGAAGGGAGAACACCATGAAGTAGATCAAAAACGTGGCGCCGAAGAACACGGGAATCATCTGGATCAGGCGCTTGCCGGTGTACCAGAGCATCAGGTATCCAGGGGCTTGGTCGACACGGTGCTGGTCGATACGGTTCTTGACGACACGGTTCTTGACGACACGGCGCTGGTCGACACGGTGCTGGTCGACACGGCGGAAATCAGGTGCATGGAAAATCGCAATCATTAAGTGAAACTCGAGAGGCCCGGGGAATGACCCCCGGGCCTCTCGGAACGACGTACTAGGAGCGAACTGTTAGTTCCTGGTGATTGCGTAGTAGAGCGGCACGGAATCCCAGCCGAACTCGACGTTGCTCACGCTGTCGGACCAGACACCGGAGGTGTTCTGGTACCAGAGCGGGATGGTCGGGAGGTCCTGCAGCAGAACTTCCTGAGCCTCGACGTACTTGGCAGTGGCATCCTCAACACTCGACGCCGCGGCGCCGCCTTTAAGGAGCGTGTCGAACTCTTCGCTGCTGTAACCCTCGTAGTTCGAGCCGGCACCGGTCTGGTACAACGGCGCGAGGAAGTTGTAGAGCGAGGGGTAATCGGCCAGCCAGCCAGAGCGGGTACCGCCGGTCAACGTCTGGGCTTCACGGTCATCGATGGAGGCAGCAAAGGTCGGGTACGGTTTGCCGACCGCGTTGATGTCGAGGGTGTTCTTGACACTGTTGACGACGGCGTCGACCCAGACCTGGTGCGGTCCGTCGGCGTTGTACGCGATGTCGAACGTACCCGTGTACGGGGAGATGGCATCGGCCTCGGCCCAGAGCGCGACAGCCTCGTCGGGGTTGAAATCAAGCACTTCGGAACCCTCGAGCGAGTCAGAATAGCCGTCGATGACTGGAGAAGTGAAGTCGGTGGCCGGGGTACGGGTGCCCTGGAACACGACGTCGGTGATCTCGGCACGGTCGATGGCCATAGAGAGAGCGGCGCGGCGCAACTTGCCCTCTTCACCGGACCAGTGCTCGAGGTAGTACGGCATGTTGAAGGCCTGGAACACTGCGGCGGGCTCATTCACGAAAGAGTCCGGAAAGTCGGATTCGTAGGTCGCGAGGGCAGATTCGGGGATCTGGTCGAGCACGTCGAGGTCGCCGCCCTGCACGGCCGCGTAGCCGGCATCGAAGGAGGCAAAAAAGACGATGGTCAATCCGTCGTTCTTCGGGGTGCGCACACCCGAGTAGTCCGGGTTCGTGACGAGCTCGATCTGCACGTCGTGCTGCCAGGCGTCCTCGCCGGCCAGCATGTACGGGCCGTTACCAACCGGGTTTTGGCCGAAGGCGTCCATGTCTTCGAAGGCCACGGCGGGCAGCGGCGAGTAGGCCGTATAGCCGAGGCGCAGCGGCCAGTCGGCCTCGGTGCCGGCGAGCTCTACGGTGAACGTCGTGTCATCGACAACCTTCAGGCCGGACATGGTCTCGGCGAGCGGGTCGGGAACCTGAAGAACTTGACCGGCATCGTCAGTGGCCCCGGTGGGATCATCCTTGGTGTTGGAGACATCGGAGTAGCCGACGATGTTGTCGAAGAAGTAGGAGGACCCCTGCGCGTTGGTGACGAGGGCGCCGTAGTTCCAGGCGTCGACAAAGGACGAAGCCGTGACCGGCTCGTCGTTGCTGAAGGTCCAACCATCCTTGAGCGAGACAGTCCACGTCGTGGCGTCGTCAGACTCGATCGATTCGGCGACCTCGTTCTCAATCTCCCCGGCCTCCGAGTAGGAGACCAGGCCGGCAAAAATCGACGTGACGATCTTGCCGCCGCCCGCCTCGGTGGTGTTAGTCGGGATCAGCGACATCTGCGGCTCGCTGCCGTTCGTCGTGATGATTGCGCTGTCATCACCGGTGGTCGCTCCGCCGCCAGCGCAGCCAGCGAGCATGAGCGCTCCGGTCGACGCGAGAGCAATGGCGACAATGCCCATTCTCTTGATTTTCAATTTTTGCTCCAATGCACAAATGGGGGCCCGACACGGCTCTTGATCGTGTCGAGCGCCAGTAGAGTCAACCCAATTTTGGTCGCAGAAGAGCGCACTCAAGATTGGGGGGTTGTTTCGAGCCTAGTTTGTTATTCGCCCAGAATGAGTAATGGGGCGAAGAATGTTATCGACGCGCAACCCTTTCGGCAACTATTGAGCGTAAAACAGTGCGCTTTTGCACATATGTTGCGAGGTGGCCTCAAAGGGGAGGTCCAGCTCCTGTGATCGTGAAGCGGGTACCTGGGATGGCGGGGTGGCAGGATAGGGCCATGCCGCAAGCATCCCTGTTGCCGAGTTCCCGGCTCGACCGTTCCCGGAACTATTGGGAGATCGGCATTGTTCTCGCGCTGTCGCTCGGGGCGTCGGCGGTGTACTCGATCGTGTCGATCGTGGCCCGGCTGAGCGACACGACCCCCCTCGCCGACCAGTCGGCGACGCTGAACGGCTCGCAGTCGCCGCGTGAGTGGCTCGACTTCACGTACCAGTTTCTGGGTATCGCGTTCGGGCTCGGAGCGGTAGCCCTGGTGATGTTTCTGCTCTGGCGTCCCGGGCAGAACCCGTTCACCCGGCTCGGCTTCGACCTGACCCGACCGGGTAAGGACGTGCTGGGCGGGTTCGGACTGCTACTGGTCATCGGAATTCCAGGCCTCGCGCTCTACCTGGCCGGGCGCGCATTCGGTTTCACCGTGGCCGTGGTGCCCTCGCCGCTCGACACTTTCTGGTGGACCATACCGATTCTGGTCTTCGCCGCGCTGAAGGCCGCGCTGGTCGAGGAAATCATCGTGGTCGGCTACCTGTTCACCCGGCTGCGTGAACTCGGCTGGTCACCCTGGATCATCATTCTGAGCTCGGCCACACTGCGCGGCAGCTATCACCTGTACCAGGGCGTTGGGCCGTTCTTCGGCAACGTCGCCATGGGCGTCGTGTTCGGTTGGTGCTACACCCGGTGGGGGCGCACCATGCCGCTCGTGGTGACCCACTGGCTGCTCGACATTCTCTCGTTCGTCGGCTACCCGCTCGCACTGGCCTGGTGGCCGGGGCTGCTCGCCCCGGCCAGCTAACTTCTACTCGAACGCCTCGGGCGGCGGGCAGGCGCAGACCAAGTTGCGGTCACCGTAGGCGTTGTCGATCCGCCGCACCGGCGGCCAGTACTTGCCCCGCACCAGGCTCGCGAGTGGATAGACCGCGGTGGCCCGGTCGTACGGGTGCTCCCACTCCCCCTCGATCACCGACTGCGCAGTGTGCGGCGCGTTATGCAACGGGTTGTCGTCGGCGGGCCAGCGGCCGGCGGCGACGGCATCCGCTTCGACCTTGATCGCGATCATGGCGTCGACGAAACGGTCGATTTCGCTGAGGTCTTCACTCTCGGTGGGTTCAACCATGAGCGTTCCAGCCACCGGAAAGCTCATCGTCGGCGAGTGGAAGCCGTAGTCGACGAGGCGTTTAGCCACGTCATCGACGGTCACTCCCGTAGTCGCGGTGAGCGGTCGCAGGTCGAGAATGCACTCGTGCGCGACCAGGCCGTTTTCGCCAGAGTAAAGCAGCGGGTAGCTGTCTTCGAGGCGTTTCGCGACATAGTTGGCGGCGAGCACGGCTGCGCCGGTGGCCTGCTTGAGGCCGTCGATGCCCATCATGCGCACATACGCCCACGAGATAGGCAGGATGCTCGGGCTGCCATAGGGCGCCGCCGAGACCGGACCGCCGGCATGCACGACGGTGGTGCTGGCTCCGCCGCTTCCCAGTAGGTAATGCTCGTCGCTCTGGGCAAGCGGATGCCCCGGGAGGAACGACGCGAGGTGCGCCTTGGCCGCAACCGGGCCGACGCCCGGTCCGCCGCCCCCGTGCGGGATGCAGAAGGTCTTGTGCAGGTTCAGGTGTGAGACGTCGCCGCCGAAATCGCCGTAGCGGGCGAAACCGAGCAGCGCGTTGAGGTTGGCGCCGTCGACGTAGACCTGGCCGCCGGCGGCGTGCACGGCCGAACAGATGGTGGCGACCTCGTGCTCGTAGACGCCGTGCGTCGAGGGGTAGGTGATCATGAGGGCGGCGAGGCTGTCGGCATGCTCGACGATCTTGGCGTGCAGGTCGGCGAGGTCGACGTTACCGAGCTCGTCGCAGGCCACGACAACTACGCGCATGCCCGCCAGCACAGCGGATGCCGCGTTTGTGCCGTGCGCGCTCGACGGGATCAGGCAGACCGTGCGGTCGATCTGCCCGTTGGACTGGTGGTACCCGCGGATGGCGAGCAGGCCGGCGAGTTCGCCCTGGCTGCCGGCGTTCGGCTGCAACGACACGGAGTCGTACCCGGTGACATCGGCGAGCCAGGTTTCGAGCTGCCGAACGAGGTGCAGGTAACCCTCGACATCCGCTTTCGGGGCGAAGGGGTGGATCCCGGCGAATTCGGGCCAGCTGACGGCCTCCATTTCGCTCGCTGCGTTGAGCTTCATGGTGCAGGAGCCGAGCGGGATCATTCCCCGGTCAAGCGCGTAGTCGTAGTCGGCGAGGCGCTTGAGGTAGCGCATCATGCTGGTCTCGGAAGCGTGCGTGTTGAACACCGGGTGGGTGAGGAATTCGCTCTCGCGACCCAACTCGCTCGGCAGCCCGTGCTGTACGGCGTCGAAGTCGACGTGGCCGAACGCATCGCGGCCGCCGAACGCGCCGACGACGTAGGACAGATCAGCGAGCGTGGTGGTCTCATCGACCGACACACTGATGGTGGTCTCGTCGACCTGATACAGGTTGAAGCCGCTCGCCGCCGCCTTCGCAACGACCTCGGCCGCGCTCGGGACGAAGACCCGGACGGTATCAAAGAACGTGTCGCTTTGCACGTCGACGTCAATGGCACGCAAGGCGGCGACGAGGGCTCCAGCTCGCTCGTGCACCTGCTCGGCGATCGCGGCGAGACCCTGTGGCCCGTGGTAAACCGCGTACATTCCGGCCATGACGGCGAGCAGCACCTGGGCGGTGCAGATGTTCGAGGTGGCCTTGTCGCGGCGGATGTGCTGTTCGCGCACCTGCAGGGCGAGGCGGTAGGCGGGGTGTCCGGTGGCATCGACGCTCACGCCGACCAAGCGTCCGGGCAGCTGGCGTTCGAGCCCCTTGCGCACGGCCATGTAGCCGGCGTGCGGTCCGCCGAACCCCATCGGCACGCCGAAGCGCTGGCTCGTGCCGACGGCGACATCGGCGCCGAGGTCGCCGGGCGACTTGAGCAGGGTGAGCGCCAGCAGGTCGGCGGCCACCACGGCGAGCGCTGTGCATTCGTGCGCAAGATCGATGACCACTTGCGGGTTCCAGATGCGACCGGATGCCGACGGGTACTGCACGAAGACTCCGAAATAATCGCCGAGGTCCTCGGCCGTGGTCTGTTCGCTGAGCGCGACCTGGGCGAGCTCGATGCCGAGGGCTGCGGCGCGGTTGGCGAGCAGCGCGTGGGTCTGGGGAAAAGCATCCGTGTCGACGATGAATCGTCGTGAGGTGGATTTGGAGGCGCGCAGGGCGAGCAGCATGCCCTCAACGACCGCCGTCGACTCGTCGAGCATCGACGCGTTGGCGGTGGTCAGACCGGTGAGGTCAGCAATCATGGTCTGAAAGTTGATGAGGGCTTCGAGGCGGCCCTGTGAGATCTCGGGCTGGTACGGCGTGTACGCCGTGTACCAGCTGGGGTTCTCGAACACGTTGCGCTTGATCACTGCGGGCGTGAACGTGTCGTAATAGCCGAGACCGATCATGGAGCGCTTGACCGTATTGCGATCGGCCAGGGCGCGCAGTTCGGCAACTGCCTCGTTCTCGGTCGCGGCGGGCGGAAGTGCGCTGCCTGAGTCTTGCCGAAACAGATCGGCGTGAATCGACGCGGGCATGGCGGCGGAAACGAGGTCGTCCACCGAGTCATAGCCGAGTGTGGCAAGCATGTGGGACTGGGCGTCTGCATCCGTTCCGATGTGGCGCTGGGTGAAGGCCGAGGGCATCTGCTGCCGAACCTGCGTTTCCATGAGCTACTCGCCGATGAGGGCCGAGTATTCGGCCAGGCTGAGCAGGGTGGGCAGCGTGTCGAACTCAACCTTGATCAGCCAACCTGCACCGAACGGGTCGCTATTGACCAGCTCGGGGCTCTCGACCACGGCATTGTTGATGGCGGTGACGGTGCCGTTGACCGGTGCGAACAGTTCCCCGACCGACTTGGTCGACTCGATTTCGCCGATGACCGTGCCGCCGGCGACCGTGCTGCCCACCTCGGGCAGTTCGACGAAAACCACGTCGCCGAGCTTCTCGGCGGCATAGGCGGTGATGCCGACGGTCGCGATGCTGCCGTCGACCAGAATCCACTCATGCTCAGCGGTGTAGTGCAGTTGGGATGTGTCTGTCATGGTGTTGCCTTTCGCAGGGTGAACGGATTCAGGGCTATTTCAACAGGGCGGAGCTATTTGACGCGCTTATAGAACGGAAGCGAGGTAACAGTGGCGGGAAGGCGGGTGCCACGCACGTCGACGTACACCTCGGTGCCGAGGCGGGCGAGATCGGGAGTGACGTAGGCCATGGCGATCGGGTAGCCGAGGGTTGGTGAGAGCGCGCCGCTCGTGATGACGCCGTCGCAAGTCTCGGCGTCGAGGCTGCGGAAAATCTCGTAGTCGGCGCGCCCGGCACGCTTGCCGGCGGCAATGAGACCCACCAAAACGGATGCCCCCGACTCCGGCCCCGCCTCGCTCGCGGCGCGGCCGACGAAGTCGTTCTCCTTGCCCAGGTTGACCACCCGGCCAAGGCCCGCCTGCGCCGGGAAGGTGTTCAGGGTGAGCTCGTGACCGTAGAGCGGCATGCCGGCTTCGAGCCGAAGGGTGTCGCGACTGGCGAGCCCTGCCGGAACGAGCCCTTTCTCGGCGCCGGCGCTCATGAGTGCATCCCACAGCTCTCGGGCTCGCGCGGCCGCGAGGTAGAGCTCGAAGCCGTCTTCACCGGTGTAGCCGGTGCGAGCCACCAGAAGTGACTGGCCGAGGAAGGAAGCATCCGTGATGCGGTAATACTTCATGAAGTGCAGGTCGGTGCCGAGGTCGGTGACGCCCTCGGTGGCGTCAAGAATGGCGAGGGCGTTGGGGCCCTGCACGGCGATGAGGGCGTAGTCGTCGCTCTGGTCGACGACGCTCACGGTGAAGCCGTCGGCACGGGCGCGCAGCGCATCGAAAGCGGCGAAACGATTGCCGGCGTTGGCAACGATGAGAAACCTGGTGTCGCCCAGGCGGTAGACGACGAGGTCGTCGATGATGCCGCCGTTCTCAGCGAGGAGCAGGCTGTACTTGGCCTGCCACAGCTCGATGACCGAGAGTTTGTTGGCGAGCGCGTAGTCGAGGTAGGCGGCGGCATCCGGGCCCTCGACCAGAATCTCGGCCATGTGCGACAGGTCGAACAGGCCTGCTTCGGTGCGCACGGCGTGGTGCTCGGCGAGATCGCTCGAGTAGCGCACCGGCATCTGCCAGCCGGCGAAGTCGGTGAAGCTCGCACCGGCGTCGACGTGCGCCTGGTGCAGCGGCGAGAATCGCTCGGTGCTGGCGAGGGTGCTGGAATTGGCCGAGGTCATGAGTTCTCCGGGGTGACAGGGCCGAACAGGCGCGGCCGCATGTGTGCGAGGCTCGGTTGAGCCTCGTGGGAACTCCCCCTCTGTCGCTCGTGCCTGAGAGCTTCACCAGCGCGGACGCACTGACTTTCACCGTGGGCGAGATTGTGAAACACGCAGAGCGCGTTCAATCTACTTTTCAGAGTGGCCAGTTCGATGCGGTACGAGTACCTGAGAGATTGTCGGGGAGGATTGCTCCTTCGGTGTTCGCACGCCTTCGCGCCGAACTCTCCCGCATCGTCCATATGACCCGATGTTTAGTTGTGATGTGACTTGGAGCCAGCCTAGCCCCACACCCCGCTGCTGCCACGCCGATGACTGTCGACGAGGTGGGTATCGATGATGCCGATCGCTTCCATGAGGGCGAACATCGTGGTCGGTCCAACGAAGACGAAGCCGACCTTCTTGAGTGCTTTCGAGAGTGCGACGGATGCATCGGAGCGGGTGGGCACGTCGGACTGCGTCAGCGGCGCTGGCGTGGCATCGGGTTGGAACGACCAGACAAAATTCACCAGGCCACCGCTTTCGCGAAGGGCGACCGTGGCCCGCGCGTTCGTAATAGTGGCGTGAATCTTGAGGCGGTTGCGTACGATTTTCTCATCGTTCAGCAGCCGCATAACGTCATTTTCGTCGAAGGCGGCGACCCGCTCGGGGTCAAAGTCGGCGAATGCTGCTCGAAACCCGGGGCGCTTGCGCAGAATGATCGCCCAGGACAACCCGGATTGGAACGCCTCGAGGCTGATGCGTTCGTACAACCCGTGCTCGTCGCGCACGGGCACGCCCCACTCCGTGTCGTAGTAATCGCGCAACATCGGGTCGACCGAGGCCCAGGCGGGGCGGGCGAGCCCATCGGGGCCGACGATCACCCCGGGGGCTGGTAATTGTTCCATACGAACCATTAGACACCGGCCCCGCAGACGGCCGTCGCCAAGCCGCGAGTGTGGGGCAATTCACCAGGACAAAGACTCGGCTGCAGCCTCGGTCAGCTCGATGATGTTGTCCAGCAGTGCTGACATCGTGTCGGAGCGCAGGAGCGCGATCTGGTCGAGCGGTCCAACCGGGGCGATCGCGGCGAGCTGCCAGGCAGCGGCGGTCGGATCGTGCGAGAGCGCCACATCGGGCGACCACTCCTGGTCGGAGAACTCGCTCGCGAGCGACAGGGTGCGGCGCACGATCTGTTCGGCTTGTTCCCGGCGCGGCTGCAGCGCATCGTCCCATGTCAAGTCGGGCACCGCGCGAACGGTGGCGAGCGGATGCGGGTCTTCCGGCATCCACTCGGTCACCTCGATTCTGCGCTCACCCTGAACGACCAGCCCCAGGTAGCCTTCTGGCGCTTCGAGCTGGGTGACCCGGGCGACGGTGCCGATGCTGAAGCGACGTTCGCCGCCGCCGACTTCCTGCCCGCGTTCGATCAGCACGATGCCGAACTCGGCCGGCTCGGAATCAAGCACCCGGGCCAGCATGACGAGGTAGCGCTCCTCGAACACACGCAGTTGCAGCGGCATGTAGGGAAACAGCACGGATCCCAGGGGAAACATCGGCAGGGTCGTCATGCCCCCAGCGAACCACGTCATCGGCATTGCGCCAAGCCCTATGCGCGACGGATTGGAATGGGCTGCATTCGACGCGTAGCCTAGAGGGTCTACCGCGCACCCGCGCAAACGACGAAAGGCTGTTCGTGGACATCACCCTGCTTGGGCACTTCGTGGCCGCCGCCGAGGCTCCCGATTTCGCCCGTGCCGCCCAGGCGCTCGGCGTCTCGCGCGACACCCTCAGCGCCTCAGTGAAGCAGGTTGAAGCCGAACTCGGCTACGCGCTGTTCGATCGTTCCGCCGAGAGCACGATGCTCACCGAGATCGGGATCGCTTTTCTTGCCGACGCGCGCCTCGAGCTCGCACACGCCGCCGGTCGCGGCTCCCAGCCCGGCGCAGCCGGTAATTCGGGCGGCGGATCGGGCGGCGGCAAGGCCAAGGCCAATAAGGGCCGGGGCCGCGCGCCCGCGGTGAAGGGCCAACCCAAGCTCGGCAAGAAGCGCCAGTCGCGGTAGTCCCTGCGTTCCTGGCACACGACTGCGAAGGGTGCCCCCACGCCAAGCGCGCGGTGGCCTGTGAAACGCGAGAATCGGCCGAAATCAAAGCTCGGTGACTTGCCCAGCCTCGACGTGCCAGTGCCGGTCGGTGTGCACGTTGTCGAGCATTCGGCGGTCGTGCGTGACAAGCAGCAGTGTTCCTTCATAGCTGTCAAGCGCCTGCTCGAGCTGTTCGATCGCGGCGAGGTCGAGGTGGTTGGTCGGCTCGTCGAGAACGAGCAGGTTGACGCCGCGCGCCTGCAGCAGGGCGAGGCCGGCGCGCGTGCGCTCTCCCGGTGATAACTCGTCAACAGGCCGGTTCACGTGGTCGGCTTTGAGCCCGAACTTGGCCAGCAACGTGCGCACTTCGGCGGGCGAGAGTTCGGGCACGAGCGACTCGAAGCTCACCGCGAGAGGCCGGGCACCGGCTAGATGGGCCCGAGCCTGGTCGATTTCACCAATCGAGACGCTGGTTCCGAGGTGGGCGCTGCCAGCATCCGCTTTCTGACGGCCGAGCAGGGCACGCAGCAGCGTGGACTTGCCGGCACCGTTCGGGCCGGTGATGCCGATGCGTTCACCGCCGTTGACCTGCAACGTCACGGGGCCGAGCACGAAGTCTCCCTGGTAGAACTCGGCGTTGTTCAGGGTAGCCACGACGGCGCTCGAGCGCGGGGCCGAACCGATGGTGAACTCGAGCTGCCACTCCTTGCGGGGCTCCTCGACCTCGTCGAGGCGCGCGATGCGGCTCTCCATCTGGCGCACTTTTTGGGCCTGCTTCTCGCTCGACTCGACCGAGGCCTTGCGGCGGATCTTGTCGTTGTCCGGCGCTTTCTTCAGGGCATTGCGCACCCCCTGGCTAGACCATTCCCGCTGAGTCCTGGCCCGGCCGACGAGGTCGGCCTTCTTAGCGGCGAACTCGTCGTAGTTCTCGCGGTTGTGCCTACGCGCTGTTTCGCGTTCCTCAAGGTACGAATCGTAGCCGCCGCCGAACACCCGGTTCGCGCCCTGGGCCAGATCAAGTTCGAGCACGCGGGTGACGCAGCGGGCCAGAAATTCGCGGTCATGGCTGACCAGCACGACTGCGCCGCGGAGGCCCGTGACGAAAGCTTCGAGGCGTTCCAGCCCGTCGAGATCGAGGTCGTTGGTGGGTTCATCGAGCAGCACGATGTCGAAGCGGGACAGCAGCAGGGCGGCAAGCCCGACGCGCGCGGCCTGGCCACCGGAGAGCGTCGTCATCATGCTGTCGGCGGTCAGTGTGGTGCCAAGCGCGAGGCCGAGGTCGGCAAGAACGATGGGCAGTCGCTCGTCGAGGTCGGCAGCCCCGCTGGCCAGCCAGCGTTCGAGCGCGGTCGAATAGGTGTCGGCCGCATCGGTTCCGTCGGTACGCGGCTGGGTATCCCCGAGAGCGGATGCCGCGGCATCCATTTCACGCGTCGCCGCAGCACAGCCCGTGCGCCGGGCGATGTATGCGGCGATGGTCTCGCCGATAACTCGTTCGTGTTCCTGCGGGAGCGCGCCGACGAAGGCATCCGCCGGGCTGAGGGTGATGGTGCCGGCCTGCGGCTCGCCACGCCCGGACAGCAGGTTCAAGAGGGTGGATTTACCGGCCCCGTTGGCACCGACCACGCCGATAACGTCGCCGGGGGCGACCGTGAGATCGAGTGATTCAAAAAGGGTGCGGTGCGCGTAGCCGCCGGCCAGGCCCCTGGCCACGAGTGTTCCGGTCATTACTCCATAATCTCATTGACCGCACGGTCCCCGTGCCTGCTACTCGGTAGAGTGAGCCTCGGCCGTGCAGCAGGGGTCTGCTGAGGCTGTAACCGGGGGAATCGAGACGATGAACGACAACAATGACAGCTTCGACCCGATGACTTTGCCGCAGGCGCCCGTGATGCACACAGCGCTGCAGAAGCGCGTGGTGCGGGTGCTCATCGCCGGGCAGATCCTCGGAGGAATCGGCATGGGCGCGACCCTGTCCCTCGGCGCGCTGCTGGCTGCGCAGTTGTCGGGTTCGAGTGCCTGGTCGGGCATGGCTGCGACTATGAGCACCCTGGGCGCCGCGATCGTGGCCATACCCCTCGCTCGGCTGGCGCAGGCCCGCGGACGTCGGGTATCGCTCGCGACCGGCTCGCTCGCCGCCGGCACGGGTGCGATACTCGCCATCACCTCGGTGTCGGTCGACAGCTTTGTCCTGCTGCTTCTCTCCCTCATGCTGCTCGGTGCCGGCTCGGCCACCAATCTTCAGGCTCGCTTCGCGGCCACTGACCTCGCCACCCCGCACTTTCGGGCCCGCGACCTCTCAATCGTGGTCTGGTCGACCACGATTGGAGCCGTACTCGGCCCGAACCTGTTCGGACCGGGCGAAATGCTCGGCGCAGCGCTCGGCCTGCCGGCGATGACGGGCGCTTTCGCGTTTTCCCTCGCTGCCACGGTCGCCGCCGCCTTCGTCTACGCGCTCGGGCTGCTCCCCGACCCTCTGCTGACCGCGCTGGCCGCGCGTACGGCGAGCGCGGGCATCCGCCGGGCCAATGGCGGTCTGTCAATTCTGCGCGGCAACGTGGCGGCCCGGTACGCCGTCATGGTCATCGCGCTCAGCCACGCCACCATGGTGGCTTTGATGTCGATGGCTCCTGTGCACCTGCGTGACCACGGCGCCACCCTCACCGTCGTTGGGCTGACTATCAGCCTGCACGTGGCCGGAATGTACGCCCTCTCCCCCGTCTTCGGCGCACTCGCCGACCGGGTGGGTCGTGTCCCGGTCATTCTCGGAGGACAGGCCCTGCTGCTCGTCGCCCTCACCGTCGCCTCGCTCAGCGACGGATCACAAAGCACGATGACGCTCAGCCTGATCTTTCTGGGACTGGGCTGGTCGGCATCCGTTGTGGCCGGTTCGACGCTCGTGTCCGAAGCCGTGCAGATCGAGGAGCGCGCGTCGTTGCAGGGTTTCTCTGACCTCGCCATGAACGCGGCCGGCGCGCTCGGCGGCGCGCTCGCCGGTCCGATTTTGGCGCTGGCCGGCTACTCCGGGCTCGGCATCGCTGCCATGCCCCTGGTTGCGATTGTGGTGGTCTGGTCCATCGGTCGGCTGCGCATAGCGACTACGAGTCGGTGACCGTGATGCCGAAGCTTTTCAGTTTGCGGTAGAGCGACGACCGAGCGATTCCCAGGGACTCCGCCGCGCGCATCCGGTTGCCTTCGGCTTTGTGTAGCGCGCCGACAATGAGGTCGCGCTCCCCTGCTTCCAGCGCCGTCAGCAGCCGGGGCGCAACGCCGTGGCAGTAGGCGGGCAGGTCTTCCGCCTGGATGGCACCGACTGGGCGCGTGAGCAGGGCGATATCGAGCGCTTCTTCGAGCTGCCGAATGTTGCCCGGCCAGGGGTAGCGGGAAATCACCCGCATAGCGCCGGCGCTGACGGTGGCGGGGCGCAATCCGGCTCGTCGGGAGAGGACCTGGGTGACGATGTCGGGCAGGTCGTCGATGCGATGCCGCAGGGGCGCCACAGTGACGGAGGTTTCAAAATGGTGCAGCAGGCTCGTATACGCGCGATTGACGGCGAGATCAGCCTGGAGATCGGGTTGCGACACGGTCACGGCGATGCCGGCAGGGTCGGCGCGAGTCTCCCGGGCGACGAGGAATGCTTCTACTTCTTCGGTGACCGCCGTACTCAACCGATCGAAATTGCGAAAAATGTACAGCGTGGGAGGAACCCCGACGCTGAGCAGGTCGTTCTCCAACAGGGATTGCAGGCCGTTCTCGTTGAGCGCTTCAGCGCCGAACACGACACTGCGACCCAGCGGGACGATCTGGCGATAGAGTTCGGCCAGGAGCGAAACCTTACCGCCGCCGGCCTCCCCCCATACGAGCAGGGCCGCCCCCGCAGTCAGCGCGGTGACCAGGCTGCTCGAGGCGCGTTTGCCGAGCAGGGAAGACACATCGTGGACGATGGCCGCTGCCGCTGCAGAGCTCCGCTCGGGTTCATGCACCCGCCGCCCGCGCCCTGGTGACAGGGTCAGACCTGACTCCCGGACCGGGAGGCGTGCCCGTTCGGACTTGATCTCGACGACCACGACGATACCGACGATGTCGGAGCCGACGACGACGCGCTTGCCCCGAATCTGCACGATCTTGCCCGACGACAGTTCGATCGCATCGACCGGCTGCCCCGGTGAGATCATCAGGTAGCGGGCGTGTTGGTGGATGGTCCACTGTTCATCGGGAGAGAACTGGCTCTGCGCCACTGTGTTGCCCATCACGACGGTACCGCCGATCGCCATGACCGCGCCGCGGGTGCGAGAATCCACCCGCACATACGCGTCAAACAGAGCCTGTTGCCGCTGGCTGCGGTCGATGAGCAGGTTGCGCTCTATTTCACGGGCGGCCGACTGCACCAGGGAATGCATGAGGGGGCTGGCATCCTCGCTCAGGCAGCTAATGTCGAGCACCCCCTCTACCCGGCCGGTGAGCGGGTCACGAATGGGGCTCCCGGCGCACGCGAAGGGCTGCAGGTGCTCCAAAAAATGTTCGGGTCCCACGATGTACAGCGACTGGCCCGACTCGAGTACGGTGCCGATGCCGTTGGTTCCGACGTTTGTTTCGGCATAGTTGAAGCCCGGCGCGAGCGACACCTCGTCGAGCAGGGTTCCGATCGTCTTGTCGGTTTCGGAGCGACTGAGAATGCGCGCCTTGTAGTCGGTCAGAACGATCGACAGCGGCATCTGGGCCATCTCGTCGCTCAGTCGGGCGATGACCGGTTCGGAGCACCGCATCAGCCGACCGGTGAGATCCAGGTCGCTGTGAAAAACCGCCTGCGACGACACGGCATCGACGCCGGCCAAAAAGGATCGCTGCCAGGAAGCCGCTACCAATCCGGGAACCGATTGGGTTTCGGCGTGGCCGAAGCGAAGAAAATCGGCGCGAGCGGCGGCAATCCTGCTTCGCCGTTCGGCGACTCTGTACATATCTACTCCCTTGTGGACTCTGCAAGCATGCCCCCTGCGACCGGCGAACGCCAGCCGCAGGGTGTCCCAATGTGGGACACCCCGCCGCGGGAACGCGGGGTCATTCTTACGGGAGCGGTTTCCTCGGGAGCCTCGGTCACTCACAACTGCAACGCAAAGGAGCGCTCATGGAACGTTTGATCAACATTGACAATGGTGGAACCCTCACCGACATTGTCGTCGCCAGCGGCACGGATTTCACGTTCACCAAGACCCTCACCACCCCGGTCGACCTGTCCCAGTGTCTCTTCGACGCCATGACGAAGGCGTCGGCGCAGATCTATGGTGACGCCAACCTTGCCGGTCTGCTGCACTCGACCCAGCACATCCGCTATTCATCGACGCAGGGCACCAACGCGCTCGTGCAGCGCAAGGGCCCGCTGATCGGCCTGATCACCGACGATCCCACTCTGCCAGACTCGCTCGGCAACTCGGAAGAGACGGCCGGGCTTTTCAACGATCTGATCGGCGCCCGCGTCGGCATCATCGCCGCCGCCGGGACCCCGGAGGACCTGGCCCAGCAGCTCGTCGCCGAGATCAACCGGCTGACCACCGCCGGGGCCGAACGTCTCGTTGTCGCCGGCCAGAGCGCTGAACGCGAGCACCTATTCAAACGAACAATGCTGAAGAATTTTCCGCGGCACCTGCTCGGGTCGGTCCCGATCTTGTTCTCCCGCGAGTTCGCCACAGACACCTCCCGGCAGCGCCAGGTCTGGTCGGGCATTCTGAACTCTTTCCTGCATCCAACGGTCGAGCGTTTTCTCTACAGCGCCGAACACCGGCTGCGCGCCTACAAGGTCAAGAATCCGCTGTTGATCTACCGCAACGACGGCGCCTCCTCCCGCGTCGCCAAGTCGGTCGCACTCAAGACCTACTCTTCCGGACCGCGCGGCGGGCTCGAGGGTACGCGTGCCCTCGCCGAGGCCTACGGTCTCGACAACGTGCTCATGATCGATGTCGGCGGCACGACAACGGATGTCGGAGCCGTCGCCAACTCCACGATCGCCGTCGACCGGCGCGGATCGATCCAGGGCGTCGACATCTCCTATGAGATGAGCAACGTGCGTTCCACCGGGGTCGGCGGCAGCTCGATCATCGCCGTCCACGACGGCAAGATCACCGTCGGCCCGGAAAGCGTGGGCGCAGCGCCCGGACCAGCCTGCTTCGGTTTCGGCGGCACCTCGGCCACGATCACCGACGTCAACCTGCTGCTCGGTGTGCTCGACCCTGCCACCTACCTGAACGGCGAGATGGCACTGGATGCTGAGCGGTCGCGCGCGGTCATCATCAAGACCGTCGCCGACCCGCTCGGGATCAGTCTCGAGGAGGCTCTGATTCTCATGGAAGCGAGCTATTCCAGCCACCTGGCGCGCTCCTTCGCCGACCTCGTGAGTGCAACCGGTGACACCACTGTCGCCGCGTTCGGCGGCGGCGGACCGATGAACGCCTGCAGTGCCGCGCGCATAGCACGCGTGCACCAGGTACTCGTACCGCGACTCGCAGCAGTGTTCTCCGCCTACGGCATCAGCTTCTCCGACATCGCGCAGTCCTACGAAGCCAACGTCACCAGCTTCTCACCGGCCGAGATCGGTGCGGTACGCACCGCACTGCAAGCGGATGCCGGCAAGGACATGTTTCAGGAAGGACACGACCTGAGCGAGTGCCAACTCGACTGGTCGACCCGGGTCGAAGATGGCGAAGAGATCCTCGCCCTCAAGGCCACCTTCCGGCTGCCGCACCCGGAAATTGCCAACGGAGCGCCCGCTACAGCGAGCATCGCCGTCGCCGCCGGAACCCGACAGGTGCGCTCTACTCCCACCCAGGTTGACACCGTGGCCGTCTACCACCTCGACGAGCAGAAGCCCGGTGCGACGGCAGCCGGGCCGGCCATCGTCGAGGGCCCGTTCTTCACCGCGCGGGTGCCGCTCGGCTGGACTCTCACGGTTTCGACCGCCGGCGACCTGCAACTTGCCGACACGCTCTGACCCGATACCTCAACCCACTTTGTTTCCCAAGGAAGGTACAAACAAAATGCGCGTTCCCATGACCGAATACCTGCTCATCGACCTCGACACGGAACGATGGATCTGCCGCGTCTGCGCCCACGACTTCGGCGATGCTCGTGGCAATTATAAAGAGGGCACCCTGGTCTACGACCGAGACCCCCAAGAGATTCATCCTCCCGTGATCGACCCGGAGAAATACGAATTCACGTTCTCTCCCGACCCCACCTTCTGCCGCATCCTCGAGTATTACTGCCCCACCTGCGGAACCCAGATCGAAGCCGAATATCTGCCGCCGGGGCATCCACCGACCGTTGACATGCTGTGGGACATCGACTCGCTGCGCGAAAAGTGGAGTGTGCATGGGGGCAACCCCGAAGAGGTCGTCAACTATGGTCCTGGCGAAAACGCCGAGGCCGACCTCAGCGCCCGGTTCGACTCCGTGGCACCCCACGCCCACTCGCGCCGAAACGAAGGACACTGACCGTGAAACGAATCTCGGTAGACATCGGCGGCACGTTCAGCGATTGTTTCTTCGTCTGGGATGACGTCTACATCGAATCCAAGGCGCTCACCACGCACCACAACCTGGCGCTCGGTTTCAACGAAGCCCTGGACCGGGCCTGCGAGCGGGCTGGTATCAGCCGCGAGACAGCACTCAAAGAGGTCGACTCGGTGCGCTACGCCACGACGCTGGGCACCAACGCCCTGATCGAGGGCAAGGGCCCACGGGTCGCGGCAATCGTCACCCACGGCTTCGAAGACACCATCCCACTCTCCCGCGGCCGCGGCTATGGCGAAGGACTCGACGGGGCCAAGCAGGGCGACATGCCGGACGCCCAACGTCCCGAACCGCTCGTGCCACGCCAGCTCATCCGCTCGGTGAAGGAACGCATTGATTCGGTCGGGGAGGTGCTCGTGCCGATCATGTACGACGACGTGCGCACCCAGGTGCGCGAGCTCGTCGACAACGGCGCCGAGGCCATCGTCATTGCCCTGACCAACGCCACCGAGAACTCGGTGCACGAGGATCGCATTCTGGAAATCATTCTCGATGAGTACCCCGCGCACGAGCTCGGGTCTATTCCGGTGCTACTCAGCAGCCAGGTATCAGGGCGCAAGGGTGAATATGTGCGGGCCATGGCCACCATCGTCGACGCTTTTCTGCACCAGACCATGTTCCATGCGCTCAACCAGCTCTCCAACAACCTGCGCGACTCCGGCTATGAGAAGCCGATGCTGGTCATCCATAACTCGGGCGGTATGGCGCAGCCCAATTCAACGGATGCCCTGCAGACGATCCACTCCGGACCGATCGCCGGTGTCGGGGCGGCCCAGCACCTCGCGGAGTCGACCGGCCTCGGCGACGTGGTGTCGATGGATATGGGTGGCACCTCGTTCGACATCGGTCTGGTGCCAGAGGGCGGGGTACGGCACTACGACTTCCAGCCCACCATTGGTCGCTGGATGGTCTCCGCGCCGATGATCCACCTCAACACGCTCGGCGCCGGCGGCGGATCTATCGCCGCCTACAACCGCATTCACCATGCCCTCCAGATCGGGCCGGAGTCAGCCGGAAGCGACCCGGGCCCGGCCTGCTACGACCGCGGTGGCCTGCGCCCAACGGTTACCGACGCCGACCTGGTACTCGGCTATCTCGACCCGGACAACTACGCCAACGGGCACATCACTCTCAACAAGAAGCGTTCGATCTATGTCATCGATGAGACGCTCAGCGACGAGCTCGACCTGGACGCTGTCGAGGTTGCCAAGGTGATCAAGAAGACTGTCGACGAACAGATGGCGATCGGCATCGAAAAGGAGTTGCGCTCGCGTGGCGGCCTGATCGAGGACTACACGATGCTCGCCTACGGTGGTAACGGCCCGCTGCATGCCTGCGGCATCGCGGCGAGCGCCGGCATCAGCCGTATCTTGTTTCCGCCGTTCGCCTCGGTGTTCTCCGCGCTCGGGGCCGGCAACATGCGTCCGCTGCACATTCACGAACGCAGCGCCTACGTCGTTCTCTACGAACCGATCAAGCGCAGCCTCTACGCCCAGTACGAGGCGCTCAACGGGTACATCGAGGAGCTCGAAGCGAAGGGCGCCGAAGACCTCGTGCGTCAGGGCTACGACCGCGCCGACGTGCGCTACCGCCTCGAAATGGACATGCGCTACGGCAACCAGCTCGTCACCACGGCCGTCGCCTTCACCATCAACCGGGTCAATGGAGTCGCCGACGTGCTGCACCTGATCAAGACGTTCTCCGATCTCTTTGGCGAACGCTACGGCGAGGGTACCCAGGCGCCGGAGGCGGGCGTCCGTGCGCAGACCATTCGCGTAGCGTCCTATATCGAGGGCGAAGTCATTGCATTCGAGTCGATTCACACCGGCGGGGAGAAGATCAAGCCGGAACCGGTCTCGCATCGGTCGGTGCATTTCACGAGTATCGCCGGCGCGGTCGACACCCCCGTCTACGACGCCGAGGCGCTCAAACACGAATACGTGATCCACGGACCGGCGATCGTCACGACCGAGAACACCACCTATCTGGTCGAGCCCGGCTGGCGGCTGGAACCGACCAGTCAGGGTGCGGTATGGCTACTGAGCGACTGACCGTTTTTCTCACCCTCGCAACACCTCAAATAAGCAAAGGAGCTTGAACCATGACATTGACAACTGACAAGTTCGTGCCCACCAGCGGAAACGACGACGCGTCCCAGCTACTCACCGACCAGGAACAGCAGTGGGTCGACAAGTTCATGGACGAGACCACTCTTTTTCTCGGACCAGACCCGGCCATCATGCGTACTCACGAGATCATGCCGCGCACCGCCTATGAGGAGGAGTGCATCGCGCAGGGCATCGACCCGCTCGAGGTCGACCGGATTCGCAAGCGCCTGGCCGGTGCACTTGATGAGGCCTTCGAGATGTGCGAGAGCATGGGTGCGGCGCCCGGAGCGAAGTGGGCCGACCTCTCCTGCGCGGTCTACACCGCCGAGGGCGATGTCACGTATCTCTCCAACCGCGGCGTGATCGCCTTCTCTGCGGTGCTGCACCACCCCATCCGCTACATCATGAAGAACTGGAAGGATGAGCCCACCGTCGGCATCAACCCGGGTGACGGTTTCTTCCACAACGACTCTCGCTTCGGCATGGTGCACAACACCGACCAGTCGATGCTTGTGCCGGTCATGCGCGACGGAATCATCATCGCCTGGGTGGGTGCGACCATCCACGAAGGCGAGAACGGAGCGTGCGAACCTGGTGGCATGCCGTCGGGTTCGGAGTCACCATTCGATGACGGTCTGCGGGCCTCGCCGATCAAGATCGTGGAGAAGGGCCATCTGCGTCGTGACCTGCTCACGTTCTTGCAGCACTCCACGCGCGACCCGAAGCTCATGCTCGCCGACATCAAGGTAAAGATGGGTGCTACCCGGCGCATCATGGACACCGTCGACCGGCTCATCGACGAGGTGGGACAGGAGACCTTCGTCGCGTCCCTTCGCGTCACCGTCGAGGATGTCGAGACTGAGGTACGCCGCCGCATCGCCGAGTTGCCCGACGGCACCGTCACCTTCAATCAGTTCGTGGACTCCACGCTCAAGGAGAACATCCTGATCAAGTTCGCCTGCAAGATCACCGTCACGGGCGAACGAATGATTATCGACCTCACCGGTACCGGTCCCGAGATTCTCAATCGGGCCCTCAACTCACCGCTCGCGTCAACGAAATCGTTCATGTCCCAGGCAGTTCTCTCGTACTGGTGGCCCGACCTGCCTCGCAGCACCGGAGCGTTGTCGCCGATCGAAATCATCACGGAGGAACATAC
The DNA here is from genome assembly GCF_004403345.1 of Cryobacterium lyxosi. Classification (NCBI taxonomy): domain Bacteria; kingdom Bacillati; phylum Actinomycetota; class Actinomycetes; order Micrococcales; family Microbacteriaceae; genus Cryobacterium; species Cryobacterium lyxosi. The sequence continues at coordinate 22,785 of NZ_SOGT01000006.1, read as the reverse complement.
CTGGGCGGATGCCGGGTACGACGCGCCCGTCGGCCAGTCGCTGCAGGCATCCTTCCGCGGCTTCTCGGCCCTGCAGTCGGCCTTCGCCAAGATGCAGTTCTCATCGCCGCAGAAATACTCGAACGTCGTCGCGCCTTGGTTCAACCAGATCAACGATTTTCTCTGGGGCGGCACCACGCAGAACGGTGAACAAGTGGGCAACCTGTGCGCTGACCTCAACGGCATGGGCGGCGGCGCGAAGGCGTTCCGCGACGGTGAAAATGCCGTAGCGCCGTTATTCTGCGCCATGGCCGACCTCGGCGAGCAGGAAGTCATGGAAGAGGAAGTTCCGTTTCTGCAGTTGGTCAGCAAGCGGCTGGTGCGCGACAACCAGGGCTTCGGGAAGTTTCGCGGCGGTATGGGCTACGAGATGATGGTGGCCTCACGCGGCACACCGAGCTGGGGTTTCATGACCGTCACCTCTGGATCAAAGTTCTCCTCGGTTCCGGGCATGTTCGGAGGGTACGGATGCCCGACGTACCCCCTGGCCATGGTCAAAAACATCAACATCTACGACATCATCAAGAAAGACCCCTCGCAGTTCAACCTGTCGATGGAACGTGTCATGAACGAGCAGCCTTTTGCGGGCGGCGACTACCAGTCCGGTCACATGGGACTGCAGTTCGACGTGGCGAAGGAGGGCGAGCTGTACATGATCGCCCAGGGCGCCGGCGGCGGCTACGGCGACGTGCTGGAGCGCGACCCCGAACTCGTCGTGACTGACCTGGAACTGGACCGGATCTCGGCCCACGTCGCCACGAACATCTACGGCGTGGTCTGGGAAGCAGACACCTTCGTGGTGCACGAAGAAAAAACGACCCTGCTGCGGGCACAGATGCGCCAGGATCGGATCAGCCGCGGAAAGCCGTACAAGGAGTTCGTTGCGGAGTTCGTTCAAGAAGAGCCGCCCAAGGACCTGCTCTATTACGGTTCGTGGGGACAGGACAACAACGAGGAACTGCTGGCGACGCACTGGGGCAAAATCGAGCCCGAGCGAGTCAAGGGCAAGATCAAAGATCTGCCACTCATCATGGTTCCTGACCGCCGAGTACTGAAAATCAGCAAGCTCGAGGCGCGGGTACGTGAACTCGAGCAGAAATACGGCGAAGAGACCGTGCACAAATCCTGACCTGTCCTTTCTGACCCGTGGCTGCGGGGTCGTCTCCTGGCGGCCTCGCAGCCACGGGTCACCCTTTTATTCGATCGCAGGGAGACACCATGACACTTTCGCTACCTGAGCTTCTGGCCGAGCCACCCTCGGGCCGCAGTCGGGCTGTGGTGTTGGACAGTCACGATTATGCCCAATCCGTTTTTTTGCAGGGTAAGCCCGTGCCGTGGCAGGAACCCATGGCGTACGCGAATTTCTTCGGCCAGGTTCAGGGCGTTCTCAAGTCCGATCTGGCGCTGGTCAGTCTCGACCGGTTCTATGCACACCGGGTCGCATCTGATCCCGCTCTGCAAGCCGCAATGGGCGCCAAGTCCCGCACCGGTTACGCCCTCCGCACCCTGCTGGGTGATGCCGAAACGACGGCGTCCGTGATTGAACTGGTCACCGTTCTGAGCCAGACTCAGCGGGTGCCGGTCGTGCTGCAGATTCCGTCACCTATGCAGTGGCTGGCGCGAACGCATCCGTTTTCGGGGTCGGCCGACGTGTCAGGGCTCGACGCCGACACTGCCGAAAACGCATCGATGTATGTCGCCGATTGGCTGCGCGGATTCGCCGCGCTGCCGTTGATCGCGGTGTTGCTCGACGACCGCGAACCCTCTCTCGGCAGCGAACCGATACCGCTGTCGACGTACTCGCCGATCACCAACGTGACCGACCACTACCAGTGGGCGCTCGGCCAGCGGCACGACGATCGGGTCGAGCTGCACAAAAGTGCGCTCCACGGAGCGGTGATCGGCACGGATTTCTGGTCGAACGACACCGACACGTTGCCGGTCGGTGATTTTCTGGTGGGCGAGGTGCCGCTTGGGGCAGTTCCGGAGCGGGTACTGAGCCGCATTTCGAAACTTCTCTAAAACGGATGCCGGCGGTCGCGAAGAACGCGACCGGCACGAATTCGGTACTGGTGACTCAGGCCGAGCACCGCCGGCCAGTGGCTGCGTTCTGCTCGAGCGGGGCAGCGAGGGCCACGTTGAGCGCTGCGATGACGGCAAGCATCCGCTCTGTCAACTCGACCACGTAGATCGGTTTGTGTTCCTGAAACCATTCGCGTTCGTTGCGATGCTCGAGTTCATCGAGACTGTCGAATGTCTATCCACTGGGATGAGGGCTCACCACGCGAGGCTACGCTTTCGCTGCGGCTTTCGCGGCCCGCTTGGTCGCGCGCACCCGGGTCACTGACTCGGGATCGACGATGTCTGCCACCGACCGGTACGCGCCGTCTTCGCCGTAGGGAGCGGATGCGTCACGCCAGCCGTCCGCGTCGACCCCGAGTCGTTTGCCGAGGAGTGCGAGGAAGATCTTCGCCTTCTGCTCGCCAAACCCGGGCAGCGCCTTGAGCCGGCGCAGGACCTCGGGGCCGGTCGGGTGCTCAGCGGTCCAGATCGACGCCGTGTCGCCGTTCCAGTCACTCATGATGACCGCGGCGACTTCCTGTACGCGTTTGGCCATCGAGCCCGGAAAACGGTGCACGGCCGGCGACTGGCGAAACACCAGGACGAAGGCGTCGGCGTCGTAGCCAGCGATCGCGGCCGGGTCGAGCGCGCCGATGCGGTCACGGATTTTGGCCGGGCCGGCGAAGGCCGTTTCCATGGCGATCTGCTGGTCGAGCAGCATGCCCACGAGCAGGGCGAACGAATTCTCGCTGAGGAGAGCGTCGGCGGCGGCGTCGCCGGTGAGGTGCAGGGTGGTCATCCGCCCATTGTGCCACCGCTCCGCCATTGATCCGGTTCGCCTAGCGAGCACGCCCACCACTGCCGTCGAAACGATCATCCTGCAACACCACCGCGGGGCGAGGCTTCGCGGCCTGGACGCCTCCAGCGACGGTCCAGATCTTTCCCTGGATCACCCGTCCCACGATGCCGATACCGATACAACACACGACTGGTCGTCGCTCGTTGAATCGATGCGGCCGACCGCAACAGATTGACGATGTGCTCCGACCCGATCTCCCCCTGGCACGCGCCGAAGATACCTGTAACAGGCGCTATGAGCCAGTAGTTTCCCGACAGGCTCAAACGTTGGAGCGGAACTCCACCATGTTCCGTGTCTACTAACTATTTATTGGTACCAATGAATGATTCCAAGCACTCCAACCAAGCTCTACCCGTCCGAAATATAGTAAATAGGAAAATACGCTCAGTGGACGCGCTTTGGCTGATGGGTACCAGCGCCCAGTTCCTTCCAGCGCCTCTCACCGCAGACTCGACGTTGCGCTCGCTCACGGAAGACGAAGAGTGGGGACTTGAGGAATTATAGAGTGAATGCACCCGAGAGCCAGAGACTCTGCAGGGACGTTCCGGCTACCGCGTGTGACCTCTTCTGGGGGGAGCATGAATGCATGGAAGCTCCGTCTCGGAGCCCTTAAACCGACAGGGGCCGTGCGAGGAAGAAGTAGAGTTTGACCAGCCGCGACTCCACAACCTGAGGGACTTTGTAATGCGCCGAACGCTGACCTTGACCGTCATTGCGGCGGTCGCCCTGCTCACCATTACCGCATGCAGCACCGGACAGACCGAAGGCGATGATACCGCATCGTCTCCGAAACCGGTCGCAACCGCCGCGCTAACACACACACCGGAACCCATTCCATCGGCGACCCCTGCTGCGCTGCCGGCAACCATAATCATCGGCGCCGAAGCCACCGATATCGTCGCAGTCGACGGCACCGTCCTCTCATCGCTGAGCTATCAGAGCGATGGGGATGCAGCCGTGGCCGTACTCAGGGGCCTTCTCGGCGAGCCGACGTCAGAATCAGTGGAAGAGTCGTCCCACTACCCAAAGGCCGACCTCACGGAATGGAACGGCTTCACGATTGGGGTGAACCGTCCTGACGCAGGCTTCAATCCGCGGCCGGACCCGTACAACCCCGCCTTTGTGGTCAGAGCCTCCGGAACCATGGCCACCAACGGTGTCGCAATTGAGGATGTCAACGGCAACCAGACCGGTCAGGACTTCGATTCAACAGTTGACGGCAAGCCTGTCGATCAAGTGCATTACGACGAAACCTTCGGGATCGACTCTGTGACCCTCGACATGCCCTCGTCATTTTCAGGCGTGATTCCGGATTACGGGCTGTCGATGACGTACGGCGTGATCGGCTTCACCGGCCGGGACACCGGCATCATCGAAAACATCGTTGCCCCCAGCGACTTGTATTCGCTAACATAACCGCACCCCTTAAAGTCGGGACGAACTGGATCACCTCACCAGCCTCGTCCTCGACCCACGCCGCCGACATGACGATGTGTCCCACTTCCTACACCAAGTCGGCCGGATAGCTCTCGAACGTTGTCATGCCCAACTCAGAGCGGGCTACACGTTGACGCGGAACTTCACCATGTTTCGGCACCGATCACCGACAGATAACTGACTGTGCTCTCGCCCTTTAATCCAGTTGAGAGCGAGGGCAGCCTCCGCCCTACTCCCGACCGTCCTCAAGGGGGATGAGCATGGTCCGGAACGGACCGGCCACGGTGTGGAGGTCCCAGATGCGATCGGCGACCCCGTCGATGCCGTTGGCAAGCTGAAGCTGTGGGATGCCGCCGGGAATCACCAGTTGGTTGACCCGGATACCCTCATCCCCGAGGGCTTCGTGGAGCATCTCGCCGTAGGCGCTCTCCGCCGGAAAAGCGACCGATGTGCCGGCGTAGCCGGCGCGGGCCTTGACCGAGGTTCCGCCGTTGATCATGATGATGCTGCCGCTACCTGCCTGCCGCATCGCTGGAAGCACTGCTCGCGCCGCGTGGATGAGCCCGAGAGCCGAGAACTGCAGTGCCTCTAAGGCCAGCTCGGGCGTCATCTCAAGCACCGGCTTGAGGTAGTCGCGTGACGGAAGCGGGCTATATTGCAGGGCGGTGATGGGCCCGAGCTCTGCCGCGGCGTTCCCAAGAGCCGCTTCGAGCGACGCCGGCGTGCGGACGTCCGCAGCGTAGGCACTCGCGGTATAGCCGGCAGCGGTGAGCTCGGCAGCCATAGCGTCTAGTTTCGACTGGTTCCTGGCGATCAGAGCAATTGAATAGCCTTCGCTGCCGAACCTGCGCGCAACTGCTGCTCCGAGTCCCGGTCCGGCTCCGATGATGGCGATGACAGGCACGATGGTCTCCTTCGATTGATGCTGCTGTGATGATTAACGCGAAAGGGTTCAGTCTAAACGTTGAATTTGAACTCCACGGGATTCAGTCGTTCAGAGACATCTGAACATCGCCGGTACCTAGAGCATGTGACCCTCAAATTTATGGCGTGCGCGAGCGATTGCGCCACTGCAGGGCAATGCGACAAGTTAGGCGACGCGGAGCGGGGTGATGGCGTTGATTTCTTCTGCCGCACGGTCTTCAGCGACATCGAGGTCGAACTGCGACTGCAGGTTGAGCCAGAACTGCGCTGATGTTCCGAAGTACTTGGCCAAGCGCAGGGCGGTATCGGCCGAGATACCGCGCTTTCCGTGGACGATCTCGTTGATCCGTCGCGGCGGAACACGAATCGATACGGAAAGCTTGTTCTGGGTGATGCCGAGCGCCTCAATGAAGTCCTCCATGAGAACCTCGCCTGGGTGAATCGGCGCGAGTTTGTCACTCTTGTCAGTGATAGTCAATGATCTCTACCTCCTCTGAGCCAGCGTCGGTCCACACGAAGCAGATCCGCCACTGGTCGTTGATCCTGATGCTGTGTTGGCCGGCTCGGTCGCCCTTGAGCCGCTCAAGCCGGTTGCCCGGTGGTCCGCGCAAGTCGTCGAGCACTTCTGCCGCACTCAACTGCCTCAGCTTTCTGAGCGCTACCCGTTCAATCCGTGGATCCAGCGACGGCACACGATCACGACGCCACAGCCGCTCAGTCGCAGCGTTGCCGAACGACTTGATCACAGGAGCAGTGTATAACGCATCGCGTCAATAACGCTAGACGTTAAAGTGGAACTCCACCGGATTGCGTCACCAGGCACCGTGACGACAGAAATCGCTTGCCGAGGCACAGCCATGGCCTCAGCGGCACGGTAGCCTTCAGCCTCGGCCGGTGAAATTGCGTCGATTTTGGGCCCAACCGGGAGCCGGAACGAGAATGAGAATGAGCGACATCACTCTGGAACGCGATCTGGTTGCGGATCGATAGACCACTCGTCCTATGCTGCGATTGTTCCTTCCTCTCATCGATACGAACGATCAGGCGCGACGGTGGTCTCCTGTGACCTCACGAATCGACAATTGACGAGAGAGAGCAGCAACGACCGGCCCGGTGATTTTCGCCCGAGGCCGATCAGGGCTATTGGCAGCGCCCGAGCCGGACTACTGTTGTCGCCATGACCAGTCGCATCGTCGCACGCACACTGTCCGCCGCCGCATTGGGTGCTCTCTTCCTTGTTTCAGGGATACCAGCAGTCCACGCCGCACCGCAGCCACGGCCCGGTCATGTCGAGGATGTTATCGCGCTTCCCGACGGATTCCAGCCCGAGGGAATCGCGATCGGCCCGCGCGGCACTGCCTACGTCGGCTCACTCGCCGACGGCGACGTCTACGTCTTCGACGTGCGCACCGGCGAGGAGATCAGAACCCTCGAGGGCCCGGGCACTCCGTCGGTCGGTCTGAAGATCGACAATCGCGGTCGGCTTTTCATCGCGGGCGGGCCCACTGGCCAGGCGCGGGTCGTGGATGCCGCCACGGGTAACCTCCTGCAGAGCTACGCCCTCACCGGTGCGCCAACGTTCGTGAACGACGTCGTTCTGACTCGCGACGCCGCATGGTTCACCGACAGCCAGCAAGCGCAACTCTATAAGCTCCCCCTCGGACCGGGCGGCGCGCTTCCTGGAGCGGATGCGATCGAAGTCGTTCCCCTGTCGGGCAGCTGGATGCAGCAGCCGGGCTTCAACGCGAACGGTATCGCGGAGACCCCCAACCATCAAGCGCTCCTGGTCATCCAGTCGTCCACGGGCATTCTGTTCCGCGTCGACCCCGAGACCGGCGCCGCCGCGGTCGTTGATCTGGGTGGGCTCCTGCTCCCCAACGGTGACGGGCTGCTCGTCGTCGGGCGCACCCTGTACGTCGTGCAGAATCAGTTGAACACCGTCGCCGTGATCCGCCTCAATGCAGCCGGGACCAGCGGCGAACTCATCGACCGGTACACGGACCCCGACTTTCAGGTGCCCACGACGATTGCGAGGTTTGGCAACGGGCTCTACCTCCCGAACGCCCGCTTCGGCACTCCCCCGACACCCGACACTCCCTACTCGGTGGTGCGCATCGATCGGTGACCACCGCCTGCAGACGCACATCCCCAGCGTTTAGGTCACGAACCCAGAGGTGGCAGTCCCGCCACCTTGGCGCGGTCACGGCCGATGAACGCCGCTACCCCGACGGGAACTCCGCTCTGCGTCAGAATCGACTCGATCCCGGCCCGACCACGCGGACCCGTCTTCACTCTGACACCTACCACGTCGTTTGGAGGGGATGCGGCACCACAATCAGAATCGGTACCCCGACCGTATCTTTCTTGCCGCCAAAGGCATGCTCTCTACACGTTGAAGCGGAACTCCACCGGATTCCGTGACAAAGCAACCTCACGCCTGGCGATCGAGGCGCTCGTCATCGTCCGGTGTGATGACCATTCCTTCATGCGTCACTGTCGCTCCGAGCACCTCGCCGTGCTTGTCGAGGAACACCACATCAACATCACCCAGCTCGGTCCAGGGTTCCGTGCTCGCAACATCAGGGAAGAAGCCTCCCAGACCGTCGAGCGCCTGAATGATTTCGCGGTCGTAGACGAACCTACGCTTCACCGCAGTGAGGCGCTGTCGCGCGTAGCCGTTCCCAGGCTTAACACCGACAGTTCTCGTCGATTACAGGTGCGCCAGTTGCGCGACCAGCGGGTGACCTCGGGTGCGCACGATTCTCATTCAACGCCCCAGTGGGTGGCCCCCACGGGAATCAGCACAGCTCCCACGAAGCGCTAACTCGGAAAAGAGGTGCTTTGCCTTGTAGCGAAGGACCTACCTGATCGCGGTCGTGTTCGCGCGGTGTTCAACGCAGCAGTCAGGAGCGCGTCCGAATCCTGCTGCGGTTCGAGGTCGTACAGGCGGGTATCGAATTCGTTCAGCGTCGCGTCTGCGTCAAGCACCTCGAGCTGCTCCGTTCGCGAGTCGCAGTCGAGAGGGTAAACCTCTCCGAAGATGCTCATCGCCTCTGCGAGAAGGTCGGCCCACGGTCGCCCCAGCAGATGACCGATCGCACTCCGAGCTAGCGGAGCAGTGTCACCACCCCAGTACCGGAAGTACGAGTCGAACCCACCAGATTGCACCTCTTGACGAAGGTCACAGATAGCCAATAATTGTCGCTCCATCGGCATCAGCCGGTCACGATCCCCGTCCGACACCTCAAAATGGAAGTCCCAGACACTGTGAACCGGCGCCTTCTTGCGGAATCCGAACAATGAGACACCTAAGCCTTTGCCTCGTTGGAGAGAACAAGGCAAAAGGACGCCCTGTTGCAGGCCGATCTGGCCAGGTGAGGACTACCGTACGACCTGACGTCGCCTCACGTCCAGAACTCTCGCGCCTGGGTCCAGACGCGAGTCAGCACTCCGTCCCAGATATTCATCCGGGCCTTGGGTGCAACCCAAGACGGCTGCGGCTACACGTTGAACCGGAACTCCACCACGTTACGTTACAGAACAACCCCTGAACCGGGTGAGCGAGCGAGTGCGGTCGTCCCCGCCGCCGGCAGACCCAGGTCTGCACCGAGCTGAACGAACCAGCGGCGCTGGTAGGCGGGCAGATCACTTCTCAAGGCTGACTCGACGCCTTGAACGACGAAGCTCCGACTCCACACTCCAGCCTCCACGAGCCCGGGCACGACCACTGTTCGAAGTGGATCGTTGACATCACTCCGGTCGCTCTGCCTCAAAGAAGCACCTTTGATGCCACGCGTCGTGAAGAGACGAGCGAAGAGCACCCTGGTGACTTTCGGTCTCGCAAGCAGCCAGTACAAAAGCGGCTTCCCCGGCCTGTCAGCCCAACCGCTGATCAGCATCAAGACAGCTCCATCATGATGTGGTGCCTCGACGAGACCTTCTTCAATCCACTCATACATCACGGCCCGACCCCGGTTACGGTCCCAGTTCTTGGGATTCGCTGCGAAATCCGAAGACCATTGATCGACGAACGCGATGAGGTCGTTGGGGAACAAGGCCGGGTACACCCACTGCGCAAACGAACGGTCCTCTGGTATCGGCCAGACTTTCGCGGCCTGAGCGGGCACTTTGGAGGCCAGCAGGACGGTGGTCGCCGCATCCCAGTGCCCTAGTTCCAATGGCCCTGTCCAGGCGTCAACGAATTGCGCGTACCCCCCGGGATAGTCTGCTCGCAGATCGCGAAGCCACGAAGTCACCGTCGATGCTGAACTCGCGCACAGGATGGCCTTGGCCTGACCAACCAGGGGCTTGCACGCCGCGCGGCGCTCGTACGGCTCAACGGAAGCGAGTCGGGCCGCAAGGTCACCCGAACGGCCCGTTGCGAGGAGGTTCCTGAGCGAGTCGACCGTGAGCATAACCGAATGCTAGTCCGCTCGCCGCCCACCAGGTTCGCCGTGCCTCGAAAGAAGGGTCTTTGTCCCGCGGGCGGCGCGGAGTGATTGCCGCAATCTGCTCAGCCATGCGATCCTCGGCAACATCGCGGTCATGCCGGTCCTGCAACGTCAACCAGAATTGCGCCGAGGTGCCGAAGTACCTGGCCAGGCAAAGAGCCGTGTTCGCGGTGATTCGACGCTGGCCGTGCACGACCTCGTTGATGCGGCGAGGCGGCACACCGACGGACACCGCGCTCGAGACGACCCTCGCGGGCCTCCTCGACCATCAGAAAAGGCTCTCGCGGACCTCCTCGACCTGCAAGAAGCGGCCTTGGCCGGCCTGATTAGACGTTAAACCTAAATTCGACCACGTCGCCGTCCTGCATGACGTATTCCTTGCCCTCGATGCGTGCCTTGCCCTTGGAACGGGCTTCAGCAATCGAACCGGCGGCCATGAGGTCTTCGAAGGAGAAGATCTCCGCCTTGATGAAGCCCTTCTGGAAGTCGGTGTGGATGACTCCGGCGGCCTGCGGCGCGGTCCAGCCCTTGTGGATGGTCCAGGCGCGGCACTCTTTGGGGCCAGCCGTGAGGTAGGTCTGCAGGCCGAGTGTGTCGAAGCCGATCCGGGCGAGCTGGTCGAGGCCGCTCTCGGCCTGACCGGTCGAGGCAAGCATCTCGGCGGCGTCTTCAGCATCAAGTTCGCTCAGCTCACTTTCGAGCTTGGCGTCGAGGAAGACGGCGTTCGCGGGAGCGACGAGCGCGGCGAGGGTGTCGAGCCTGGCCTGGTCCTGCAATACGGCCTCATCCACGTTGAAGACATAGATGAACGGCTTCGCGGTCAGCAGGCCAAGCTCGCGAATCGGCTCGATATCGAGCGTCGCCGAGGACAGCGGCTGGCCACCGTCGAGGATCGCCTGCGCCTTGAGCGCGGTTTCCAGAACGAGCGGCGCCATCTTGCGGCCCTTGACCTCTTTCTCGAAGCGCAGCACGGCCTTCTCGAGGGTCTGCAGGTCGGCGAGGATCAGCTCGGTGTTGATGGTTTCCATATCGCCGGCCGGGTTGACTTTGCCGTCGACGTGCACCACGTCGGGGTCGGCGAATCCGCGGATAACCTGGGCGATGGCATCCGCTTCGCGAATGTTGGCGAGGAACTTGTTGCCGAGGCCCTCCCCCTCGCTCGCACCACGAACGATGCCGGCAATGTCGACGAACGACACCGGTGCCGGCAGCAAGGCCTTGCTGCCATAAATGGTTGCCAGGTCGGCCAGGCGCGAATCGGGCAGGTTCACGATTCCAACGTTGGGCTCAATGGTTGCGAACGGGTAGTTCGCAGCGAGCACGTTGTTCTTGGTCAGGGCGTTGAAGAGGGTGGACTTGCCCACATTGGGGAGTCCGACGATTGCAATAGTAAGAGCCACGAGAGATTATTCTACCGGCAGCTCGGGACACGGGCTCTGTCGGTGGCCCGTGAGAGCATAAGGTGTGCTGAATTTTACCGCGATCGATTTCGAAACCGCCAACTCCTCTGGCGCCTCGGCGTGCTCCGTCGGAATGGTGAAAGTTCGTCATGGCGTGGTCGTCGATTCGGCCTACTGGCTCATTGCCCCGCCTCCCGGTCACGATGAATTCTCCGAGTGGAACACTCGTATTCACGGCATCACCGCAGCGGATGTCGTGGGTGCAGCCACCTGGGCCGAGCAGCTTCCGCAGCTGGTCGCCTTCGTCGACGGCGACGACCTCGTGGCCCACAACGCCGGGTTCGACCTCGGCGTGATCAAGACGGCATCGCTCGTGACAGGCCAGCCGGTGCCCGACTTTCGCTATGTCTGCAGCCTGCAGGTGGCCCGCCGCACCTATCATCTGGAGTCGTATCGGCTACCGGTGGCGGCCATGGCGGCCGGTTTTGAGGACTTCTCGCACCACAATGCGCTCGCCGACGCCGAGGCATGTGCGGCCATCATGATTCACGCAGCTGGGCGCCACGAAGTTGACACACTTGAGCAGCTCGCCCACGTGACCCGGGTCAAAGTCGGCGTTATTGGGCCGGTGGCCACCCGGGAACACGCATCGACGCACGGTCCGATGGCGCTCAGCTAGTCAGGCTGCGTCAGCAATTCGCCCGATCCGAGTGTCATTTCGACGATGTCGGTGGGCGCTGGCAGACTTCAAGCATGGAACCAATGCTGAGTTTGATTGTCGGTCTCGTCATCGGCGCCGCGTTGGGCGCCCTGCTCACGCTGGTGTTCGTACAACGGCGCGGCGCGGGCACTACCGGCCACGACTCGCTCGTTGTCGATCCCGCTGTGCTTGAGGCACGCCATCAGGTGGCCCTCGCCGACGCTCGGGCAAGTGAGGCCACCGTTCGCGCCGCACTGCAGAGTGAGCTGTCGGCCGCCCTTGCCACCGTCGACGGACTCTCTGCGCAGATTGAGCACGACCGGGCCACGGCGCGCGAAACCGGCCAACGGCAGCGTTCTGACCAGCAACTGCAGTCCGAGCGGGAGAAACGCGAACACCTCGTACTCGAAGCCCTCAGCCCCGTGCGCGAAACCCTGCGCACCATGCAGGAAAAAGTCACCGAGCTCGAAACCCAGCGCAGTGAACAGTACGGATCACTCTCGGAGCAACTCAAGCAAGCCCAGATTTCTGACCAACAGTTGCGGGTGACCACCGAATCGCTTGCGAGCGCTCTGCGTTCCAACAGCACCCGCGGTGTGTGGGGAGAGACCCAACTGCGGCGCGTGGTCGAAGCCGCCGGCCTCGCCCAGTACGTGGATTTCAACACGCAGACCAACATCTCGACAGATGCCGGGCTCGGCCGGCCCGACATGGTCGTGCGCCTGCCCGGCAACAAGTCGATCGCCATCGACGCCAAGGTTCCCCTCGAGCACTACATCGAGGCGAGCACCATTCCCTACACGGCCACCGGCGAGGAAGGCGCCCGCCGCAAGTTGCTGATCGACAAGCACGTGAAAGCTGTGCGCATGCACATCGACGCGCTTGCCAAGAAGACCTACTGGGAAGGTTTCGATGCCAGCCCAGAGTTCGTGATCGCATTTATACCCAGCGAGTCCCTGCTGTCGGCGGCGCTCGAGGCCGACCCGTCAATTCTGGATTACTCGTTCAGTAAACGAGTGGCCCTGGCGTCGCCGGTGAATCTGTGGGCGGTGCTGAAGACGGTGGCTTTCACCTGGCAGCAACAGGCGGTGACCGACGAGGCGCAGAAACTCTTCGACCTTGGCAATGCCCTGTACCAGCGGCTCGGTGCGTTGTCAGGCCATGCCGAGTCGCTGCGCAAAGCGCTGGAGCGCACGGTGGACAGCTACAACAAGTTCGCCAACTCGCTCGAATCCCGGGTGCTCGTGACCGCCCGGCAGTTTCCCGGGATCGACCAGACCAAGATCGGGCTGCTCACCGAACCCACCGTCATCCACGATTCCCCGCGCAAACTGACTGCGCCCGAGTTGGAGGCGCCAGCATCCGAACGCGACACGCTGGACCTTCCACCGCGATTGGACGGCGCTGACTTGAACGGCGCTGACTTGAACGAGGCTAAACACAGCGTGATCAATCGACGTCTCGCTGACGTCGACGAATCTGATTCCGAGGTACCCGCGTAGGTCGGTTTCCGCACTGCCATGCCCCGTGCAGGCTACTCACGAAACTGCACGCCTCGCATCTGAACGAACAGATCCGAGGCGTGCAGTTTCGGTGAGGCCCGAGAAGCCGGTTGAAGTGCTTACAGCCACTTCTCGGCGAGGTGCTCGGCGATGACGCGACGAGCCGTGCCTGAACGCGAGCGCAGCACGATGCTTTCGGTGCGAATCATCGGGCCTTTACGACGCACGCCGTCGACCAGGCCGCCGTCGGTCACACCGGTCGCCACGAAGAACGTATTGTCACCGCTGACCATGTCCTCGATCTCCAGCAACTTATCGATGTCGAGCCCGGCCGCGACGCCACGGGCACGCTCAGCGTCGTCCTTCGGGGCGAGACGACCCTGCATATAACCGCCGAGCGCCTTCAGCGCGCAGGCCGTGGTGATGCCTTCCGGGCTTCCGCCGATACCGACGCACATGTCGATCCGGGTCTCGTAGCGGGCGGCATTGATTCCGCCTGCGACATCGCCGTCGAGCATGAGACGCGTGCCAGCGCCGGCACTGCGAATGGCTTCGATCAAGCCAGCGTGGCGCGGACGGTCGAGCACGGCGATCGTCATTTCACCGACCGGCTTTTTCATAGCCTGCGCCAGATCGCGAATGTTATCGGCGATCGGCTGGTCCAGGCTGACGACGCCGCGACCGGCCGCACCGGTGACGATCTTGTCCATGTAGAAGATGGAAGAGGCGTCGAGCATGGTGCCGCGGTCCGACACTGCGATGACGGAGACCGCGTTCTGGCGGCCGGCGGCCGTGAGGCTCGTGCCGTCAATCGGGTCCACCGCGATATCGCAGGCGGGGCCACGGCCGTTGCCGACGTGCTCCCCATTGAAGAGCATGGGGGCTTCGTCTTTTTCACCCTCACCGATAACAATGAGGCCGTCGAAGTTGACGGTACCCAGGAAGACGCGCATAGCGTCGACGGCGGCCTTGTCGGCGGCGTTCTTGTCGCCGCGGCCGATGAAGGGTACGGCACGGATCGCTGCGGCCTCGGTGGCGCGCACGAGCTCCATAGCGAGGTTACGGTCGGGGTGTTGAAACAGAGTGGCGGTCTCGGTGCTGTTCAAAAGGTCCTCCCGGACGTAAGTTCGACTTCGATTACGACGGATGCGCGGCGGGTCGCGCTGATTGTCCGCCCGAGTCACCCTATCGCGAGGGACCACGCCGAACCGGGCATCGCTAGACTCGGGTCACACCCCCGCACATTTTCGAGGAGAAGCAATGCCTATCGCAACCCCCGACCAGTACGCCGCAATGCTCGACACAGCGAAGACCGGCGGGTTCGCCTACCCCGCGTTCAACGTGTCCTCATCTCAGAGCATCAACGCCGTTCTCCAGGGCCTGACCGAGGCCGGATCCGACGGCATCATTCAGGTCACCACTGGTGGAGCCGATTACTTCGCCGGGCACACCGTGAAGAACCGGGCCTCTGGCGCACTCGCGTTCGCCCGCTTTGCGCACTCGGTCGCTGACAACTACCCGATCACCGTCGCGCTGCACACCGATCACTGTCCAGAGAGCGCTCTCGGCGACTTCGTCATCCCGCTCATCGAAGCTTCGGAGTCTGCGGTCGCCGATGGCGGCAAACCCATCTTCCAGTCGCACATGTGGGACGGTTCAGCCATCGCACTCGACAAGAACCTTGACATCGCCACGGACATTCTGAAGCGCACCCGCGCGATCAACGCCATCCTCGAAGTTGAGATCGGCGCCGTCGGCGGTGAAGAAGACGGCGTCCAGGCCGACGTGAACGAGAACCTGTACACGACCCTTGACGACGCAATCAAATTGGTCGAGGCTCTCGGCCTCGGCGAGCAGGGCCGATACATGGCCGCCCTCACCTTCGGCAATGTGCATGGCGTCTACAAGCCTGGCAACGTGAAGCTGCGCCCGGAACTGCTCAAGGAGATCCAGACCGGTCTCTCCGCCAAGTTCGGGCTCGCCGCTCTGCCGCTCGACCTCGTCTTTCACGGCGGCTCCGGCTCGACCGATGCGGAAATCGCCGAAGCCGTCGCCAATGGTGTCGTGAAGATGAACATCGACACCGACACCCAGTACGCCTTCACCCGCTCGATCGCCGACTACATGCTCAAGAACTACGACAGCGTGATCAAGGTCGACGGCGAAGTCGGCAACAAAAAAGTTTACGACCCGCGCGCGTGGGGCAAGGTGGCCGAGTCGGCCATGGCCGCTCGCGTTGTCGATGCCACCCGCCAGCTCGGCTCAGCCGGGCACTCAAACAGTTAGAGCACGCAGTTAGAGCAATGTCAGAGAACCCGGATTTCGTTCCACCCCCCGCGAAAGACCCACGCCCACGGCCCCAGTACGGCGAACTCGCCCCTGAGGGCTGGACCTGGCAGCCGCCGCAAGGAGAAGTCGGGGTTGAACCTGCTCCCGCCCCCATTGTCGGGGCGGGAGCAGGCGGGCCGCCACGCGCGAACCAGCCGATCATTCCGGCGGCTCCGTCAGAACCGCATAAGCAGTACCAGCGAGGCCAACCATCCTGGCCAGCCAAGCGCACCGCGCCACGCTGGGACCGGCCGTTGACTATCGGGCTGCTGGCGTTCGGACTGCTGGCCACCCTGTACGGCGCGTTTTCACTCGGCGCGCTCCCTGACGCCATGCAGTTGATCTACACCCAGCAGGGGCTGGGAACCTACACGCCCACCGCCAACATTGGCCCGTTGACTACGGTCGGGGCCGTCACCGTAGTCTTCGTCTGGCTGGCTACCACGGCGGTGTCGATTGGCCTGCTCCTGAGACACCGTCGAGCGTTCTACGTGCCGATCATCGGGGGCGCCGTCTCGACCGTTGTGCTGTTCTCCTTCATGCTCGCCGCTATGCTCGGCGACCAGACGCTCATCAACTTTCTGAGCCAGCAGTAGCTCGCGCGCCTCGGTCGCCTACTCGGCCGGGGCGGCGCGACCGCCGAAGGCACGGGTATCCGTCTCGCCGGAGAGGTCTTTACGCAGTTCTTTGGGCAGCGAGAAGATGAGGTCTTCCTGCGCGGTCTTGACCTGCTCGACGTCGCTGTAACCGGCATCGGCGAGCGCTTCGAGCAGTTCGACAACCAGTTCTTCGGGAACGGATGCCCCACTCGTCACCCCCACGGTCACCGCATTATCGAGCCACTCCTGTTTGACCTCGCTTGCGAAGTCGACGCGGTACGCGGCCTTGGCACCGTATTCCAGGGCCACCTCGACCAGGCGCACCGAGTTGGAGGAGTTCGCGGAACCGACTACGATCACCAGGTCGGAGTCGCGGGCGACCTTCTTGATGGCGACCTGACGGTTCTGGGTGGCGTAGCAGATGTCGTCGCTCGGCGGATCCTGCAGGTTGGGAAAACGCACCCGCAACCGGCGCACGGTCTCCATGGTCTCGTCGACGCTCAGCGTGGTCTGCGACAGCCAGACGACGCGGTCCGGGTCGCGCACAACGACCGTGTCGGCTTCCTCCGGGCTGCCGACCAGCGTGGTGTGCTCGGGGGCCTCGCCGGCGGTGCCCTCGACCTCTTCGTGGCCTTCGTGGCCGATCAGCAAAATCTGAAAATCGTCGCGGGCGAAGCGCACGGCTTCGCGGTGCACCTTGGTCACGAGCGGGCAGGTGGCGTCGATGGCCTGCAGGCCGCGCGCGGCGGCCGCGTTGACGACGGCCGGTGAAACGCCGTGGGCGCTGAAGACGATGTGCGCGCCGTGCGGCACTTCATCGACCTCGTCGACGAAGATCGCACCCAGATTTTCGAGTTCGGAGACCACGTGGATGTTGTGCACGATCTGCTTGCGCACGTAAACCGGGGCGCCGTAATGCTCGAGCGCCTTCTCGACCGCGATGACCGCACGGTCGACCCCGGCACAGTACCCGCGCGGGGCGGCGAGCAGCACGCGCTTCTGTCCGACCACCGGGGTATCCTTGAGTCTGTTGCGAGCACTGGGAATGCGCGGCATACCCAGGCCGATAACGGGAGGCTTGCTTGTAGTGTGCGCGCTGGTGTTCACCGCCTCAGTCTACGCACGCACGCACGAAGAAATCTGGGAGGATCCGACTGTGCCCACAGCCACCACAACACCCAGGACAACCGCATGACGGATGCCCCCGCCACCGTGGAAGCACCGTGGCCGGTCGCCCTGCTCTCGGGCAAGATTCGCGGTTACATCGAACGTCTCGGGATGGTCTGGGTCGAGGGTGAGATCACCCAGTGGGGTGCAAGCGGCGGCAACGTCTACGGCAAGCTCAAGGACCTCTCCGAAGACGCCACCGTGAGTTTCACCATCTGGTCGTCTGTGCGTGCCAAACTCACCGCCGACTTCAAAGCGGGTGACCGCGTCGTCGCGCTGGTCAAGCCCAACTTCTGGGTCAAGGGCGGCACACTCACTATGCAGGCCTTCGAAATGCGCCACGTCGGGCTCGGTGACCTGCTCGAGCGGCTGGAACGGCTGCGCAAACAGCTCGCCAGCGAGGGCCTGTTCGATGCCTCCCGCAAAAAGCGTCTGCCGTTTCTGCCGCACTGCATCGGCCTCGTGACCGGAAAAGATTCCGACGCCGAGAAAGACGTCATTCGCAACGCCCAGCTGCGCTGGCCGGCCGTCAACTTTCGGGTTGCTCACGCCGCCGTGCAGGGTGATCGCGCCGTTGGCGAGGTCACCAGTGCCATCGCGCGTCTCGATGCTGATCCCGAGGTCGATGTGATCATCGTCGCGCGTGGCGGCGGCGACTTTCAGAACCTGCTCACCTTCAGCGATGAGAGCCTGGTGCGCGCTGCGGCCGCTTGTGTGACGCCGCTGGTGAGCGCGATCGGGCACGAGGCCGACCGTCCGCTGCTCGACGAGGTGGCCGACCTGCGAGCGTCCACCCCGACGGATGCCGCCAAGCGCGTCGTTCCCGACGTCAGCGACGAGCTGAACCGGGTGCAGCAGGCCCGGGCGCGTCTCAGCAGCCGGCTCACCGGCATCCTCTCGTCGGAAATCGACCGAATCTCGCAGTTGCGCAGTCGGCCGGTGCTCGTCGACCCGCGCTGGATCATCGACTCCCGCAGCGAAGACCTCACCCGCTACGTTGCACGCGGCGCCGAACTGACCGGGCGCATTCTCGAGCGCGCCGAGGCCGCCGTGGTGGAACTGCGCTCCCAGCTGCGCGCCCTGTCGCCCCAGGGCACCCTTGACCGTGGTTACGCGATTGCCCAACTGCCTGGCGGTCTCGTACTGCGCCGCGCCGATGATTCCCCGGTCGGAACCGAGCTATTGCTCACCCTGGCCCACGGAACCGTCGCCGCCATTGCGGGCGTCCCCAGCGCTGCGTCGAAATAATTAGACTAGATGCCATGACCTCGCCTGCCCCCGCCATCAGTGATCTCAGCTACGAACAGGCCCGCGACGAGCTCATTCGCGTGGTGAACGAGCTCGAGCAGGGCTCGAGCACCCTGGAGCAGTCGCTGGCGCTATGGGAACGCGGAGAAGCCCTCGCCCGCCGCTGCGAAGAATGGCTGATCGGCGCCAAAGCCAGACTCGACGCGGCCCGCCTCGCGGCCACGGCGCCCACGACCGAAGACGCCGCGCCCACCAGATGAGCCGCGCTCCCAAACCGCCGCGCATCGTGGCCGAGCTCGGTCGGCCGGAGACTCCGCAGGAGACCGCCGACCGGCTCGCCGAGAATTCACGCAAGTATCGCTCGCACAAGACCGTGAACAATCTCGTGCTCTCGCTGCTCGTGACGGTGGGCGCCGTGCTCGTACTCGTGCTTCTGGTGCCGCGCAACGACAACCCGATCACTCGCGACGTCGACTACGCGAGCATCGCCGCCCAGGTACAGCCGGTCGTTGATCACCCCCTCGCCAGCCCGGAGCTGCCGGATGGCTGGAGCGCCAACGACGCTGAGTGGCAGGCCGGCACCAACGGCCAGGTACCGTCCTGGTATATCGGATTACTCACACCTGATAACCAGTTCATCGGTTTCAACCAGGCCTTCGACGCGAACCCCACCTGGCTGGCCCAGAAACTGCCCAACTCCCCCGTCGTTGACACCGCCAGCATTGCGGGCGTCACCTGGGACGTCTACCGCAACAGTGCCCCCGCCGCCGATCGGGGCAATTTCGAGTATGCCCTTGTGACGACCGCTGGCACGAGCACCTATCTACTCATCGGTACGGCACCCACCGGCGACTTCGAAACCCTCGCCACCGCGTTAGCTGCCAATGTGGCAAAGAATGGAGCCCCATGAACCCCGCATCTACGGCTACCCCCTCTCCGGCTGAGGCCTGGAACGAATTGCGCGAAGGCAACGTGCGCTTCGTCGCTGGCTCCCCACGGCACCGCCAGGACGTCGACCGGCGGGCCGAACTGGTCGGCCAGCAGACCCCGCATGCCGCCCTGTTCGGCTGCAGCGACTCCCGCCTCGCCGCCGAAATCATCTTCGACCAGGGCCTCGGCGACCTCTTCGTCGTGCGCAATGCCGGCCAGATCATCTCAGGGTCAGTACTCGGTTCCCTGGAATATGCCGTGGCCGTGCTGCACGTTCCGCTGATCCTCGTGCTCGGCCACGACGAGTGCGGTGCGGTGCGCGCCGCCATCGACTCTCAAGCAGAGGATGCCCCGGCCCTTCCCGCACACATCACGCACATTATCGAAAAGATCGTTCCGGCAGTGCGTCGGGTGAGCGGGCAGCCGATATCCGCTTTCATAGACCCCACCCAAATCGATGCCGGCAACGTGGGCCGGGAACATCTCAAAGACACCGTCACCGAACTGCTCGAGCAGTCCGAGGTGATCAGCGCGGCCATCGCAGAAGGTACATTGGCTATCGTCGGTGCGAACTACGTTCTTCGCGAGGGGCACGCCGACCCCAACATCGTGGTTGGCGTCATTTAGACCAGACCACCCGCGTACCCGTTACGCACAGCACAATCTCATACAGCACCGAAAGGGAATGCACACAGTGGTGGACACCTCCGCACAAACCGGCTACCGGATCGAACATGACACGATGGGTGAGGTCCGCGTTCCAACGGATGCTCTCTACGGTGCCCAAACCCAGCGAGCCGTCGAGAACTTTCCCATCTCCGGCTCCACACTCGAGTCCGCGCAGATCGCCGCTCTCGCCCGGATCAAGAAGTCAGCGGCTCTCGCCAATGCCCAGCTCGGCGTGCTCGATGCGGACATCGCCGACGCGATCGCCTCGGCCGCTGACGAGGTCATCACCGGGCAGTTCGACACCGAATTTCCGATCGATGTGTACCAGACCGGCAGCGGCACCTCCTCGAACATGAACATGAACGAGGTCCTCGCAACCCTCGCGACCCGCGCCCTCGGCCGCTCGGTGCACCCGAACGACCATGTCAACGCGAGCCAGTCCTCGAACGATGTGTTCCCCACTTCGGTGCACATCGCTGTGACGAGCGCCCTGATCGACGAACTCATCCCCTCGCTCGACCACCTCGCTGTCTCCTTCGAGGCCAAAGCGGAACTGTGGAAAGAGGCCGTCAAGGCCGGCCGTACCCACCTGATGGATGCCACCCCGGTCACCCTCGGCCAGGAGTTCGGCGGCTACGCCCGCCAGATGCGCCTCGGCATCGAGCGCATCCGCACGGCACTCCCCCGCGTCGCCGAAGTTCCCCTCGGCGGCACCGCGGTCGGCACCGGCATCAATACTCCGTACGGCTTCCCGCAGCTCGTCATCGAATTGCTCGTGCAGGAAACCGAGCTGCCGATCACCGAAGCGCGTGATCATTTCGAAGCCCAAGCCAACCGCGACGGGCTGGTCGACGCTTCCGGCGCCCTGCGCACCATCGCCGTCTCGCTGACCAAGATCTGCAACGACCTGCGCTGGATGGGATCCGGCCCCAACACCGGGTTCGGCGAGATCAGCATCCCCGACCTGCAGCCTGGCTCATCGATCATGCCCGGCAAAGTCAACCCGGTCATTCCGGAGGCCGTTCTCATGGTCTGCTCCCGCGTCATCGGTAACGATGCCACCATCGCCTGGTCGGGTGCCTCGGGCTCGTTCGAGCTCAACGTCGGTATCCCGGTCATGGGCACCGCCCTGCTCGAGTCGATCCGTCTACTGACCAACGCAACCCGGGTACTCGCCGACAAGACCGTCGACGGCCTCGTCGCCAACCTCGAACACGCTCGCGCCCTGGCCGAGAAATCGCCGTCGATCGTCACCCCGCTCAACCGCGTCATTGGCTATGAAGCCGCTGCGAAGGTTGCCAAGAAGGCCGTCGCTGAGGGCCTCACCGTGCGTGAGTCCGTTATCGCCCTCGGCCACGTCGAACGCGGCGACCTGACGCTCGCCGAGCTCGACACCGCGCTCGACGTGCTGAGCATGACGCGTCCGCCGCAAAAGAAGTAGTACAGCAGCACCCGCAACTCGAAGCCGACACCTCGCAAATGAGAGGTGTCGGCTTCGAGCGTGCGCCCAAGACCCGGTTTCTTAGCGGGGTACAGCAATGGTGCAGAGCGGCTGCAGCATCTTTCGTTGTGACCGGCCTTGGGCGGTTTCGCGGATGTCGCTCGTGGTCGCGTCGCGCCTTCCTATCTTGAACGTCAACGACCACAGGTGCGCTCTGTCGAGCTTTCGTATACCGGCACTTTCATGCCCTCACCGGGTTGACCTCGCGCCAGCCTTGAGTACTGTGAACGGAAATTGCAGAAAATAATTCTTCAGTTCCATTCTCTTCAGGAGGTTATCGTGCCGAACGCCATCGAGACCGTCGACGTCAATGTTCCCGTTAGCGTCGCTTACAACCAGTGGACGAAATTCGAGGAATTTCCCAAGTTCCTGGCTTTCGTGGAATCCATCACGCAGGTGACCGACACGCTCACCGAGTGGAAGGTGAAAATCGGCGGCGTGGAGCGCACATTTGAGGCTCGGATAACCGAGCAGCACCCCGACGAGCGCGTTGCCTGGAACAGCACCGGCGGCGAAGTCGACCATGCGGGGGTTGTCACGTTCCACAAGTTAGCCGTGAACGAGACTCGCGTGACGGTTCAGCTCGACTGGGAGGCCACCGGGCTGCTTGAGAAGGCCGGAGCCATTCTCGGTGTGGACAATCACGCCATCAAGAAGGACCTCGCCAACTTTAAGGAATTCATCGAGGCGAAGGGAACCGACCAAGGCGGATGGCGTGGAAACGTCGAGGCCTGACACGGTCGGAAGGCCTACCTCCGGATTGTCCGTGCGGCGTTAGCCGGGAAACTGGCGTAGTCAGAGTAAATTATGCTACGCAACCTGGATAGTCATTTTTTCGGTTCGTTCCCCGTAATTTCAACGAATGCTCGTGGACAGTAGAGGACATCTTGATACCTGACTCCCTAACCCAGACCCAGTACGACACCATCTACAACGTGTTCTCCCTCGTGATCGCCTCGCAGCTGTTCAC